>VAXR01000085.1 GCA_005885165.1 Actinomycetota bacterium | reverse complement strand
GATTTCCAGCAAGATCCCGCCCAACTAGTACGTCCGTCCAGGCGCGCAGGCACACGTGGTCGAAATCTCGCGCCCGGGGTTAAAGGATTCTCCGGAGGTGCCGATAGAGGTCTTGCGATGTCTGCGGTCTCCAACAAGCTCCTCATCCGGGTCCTTCCGATCGGAGTCCTCCTAGCGGTCGCGGTCACTGCCGGGCTCAGGTTCTCCCCCGGCACGTTCAAGTACCGCGCGTGGCCGAAGGCCCCGACCAGCGCGCCGATCCGGTCGCTCGTCGATCCCGGTGAAGGGATCGGCGGGCGGCCCGCGCTCGGCCTTGGGCCGCGGCCATTCGCGATCGCGTCTCTGCCGCCGGCCCGGAGTACGACCCCTTCGAGCGCCGTCGTCGGCGGAAGCCCTGCCCGGCTCAGCGCGCGGCGCTCCATGCGCGCCGGCGTCCCCGCGGCCATCGGCCCGACGGGCGCAGGGCAGGGCTCGGGCAACAAGCCTTCGAGCGGTTCCGGCCAGACCGATCGCCGCCGGTCCGGTCAGTCCCGCGACTCGTCCGGTGGTCTCGTCAAGTCGGCGCCCGC
>VAXR01000084.1:16965-30383 GCA_005885165.1 Actinomycetota bacterium | reverse complement strand
GCCGACGGTCGCCGCCGCGCGAAGGATGGTCGACTCCGCGAGGTCCAGCTACGCCGGCACGCCCCGCCACTTCGAGCACACCGACTACGCGCGCCGACCGAGCGAGCACGCCCGCCGGTACGACTACCGGCCCGCGCCCTACCGGCCCGCACCGGTCCACCGCGAGTACTCCAACGAGGAGCGCGGAGCGCGTCCTGCCGCCCCGGCTTACAGGCCCGAGCGCTCGGTCGAGCCCCGCGCCGTCGAGGCCTACAGCGGCGAAGGGCGCCGTGAGACCGGCCATGAGGGCGGTTTCCACGGCGCTGGCCGGAACGGGTAGCCCAGCCCTAGGCGACCTACCAAAAAGTGGGTAGAAGCCGGCGCTTTCGGGAATAAGCGGGGCAGGCTACCCCGCGTGTATGAATTCCCATAGGGCGACTCTCAGAGCCTTCGGAACCACCGGAGTGCTGGTTGCGGCTTCCCTTGCAATGCTCGCGACCGTCAGCGCTCTCGTCGCATTCGACGGCTGGCCACGGGGCTACGGCACCGGCTCCGTCGACAGCGTGTCCGTGAACGGCGGCTCGCTGTCGGAGTCTCAGGGTCTCCGGGCTACCGTCCATAGGGCGTCAGCGGCGCAGACCGCCGCGCGGGGCGCCGCCCCGGCGGGCTTCGTGAAGTCGCCAGTCGGAGCCTTCTCCGCGGGCAGCGCGGCCGGGCTGGTCAAGACAGTCGGGCCGCTCGGTGGGCCGGGTACGCCGGGGTATCTCGGCCCGCGGGTGATCGTGCCGTACCCGCCGCCGGGGGAGTCAGGCGGGCCCACGACGAAGGCATGCACGAGCGGCTGCACGCAGCAATCGCCGGGCCCGCTCCAGTCGGTCCAGGGGCCGGCTTGCGGCGCCGCGGGCGCCGTCTGCGGCGGGGGCTCCCAGCTGTCCGTCCCGCCGGCCACGACGTCTACGCCGATCGGCACCCCGCCGTCCGGCCCGCCTCAGTCCGCGGCTCCCCAGGTTCAGGTACTGAGTCAGGGACCACCGGTTCAGGGCTTGCCGGTTCAGGCTCCGCAGGGCTAAGCGAAGCGCGGGCTCAGGCCCTTCCAGCTCGGTCTCCTTGCTGCATTTTGGTCGTCCTGCGACCAAAAGGCAGCAAGCTCGATCGGAGGCGTGGTCGCGTTCCGCTCCATCGCTTCGTAGGACGGGGCGCTTTCCGGGGGGCGACGAAGGAGGGGTTCCGGCGGAGCATTTCTGCTTAGAGCACGCAGCAATGCCGCGGGATTTCAACCAACGCGGTCGGAACATCACCCCTTCGTCGCCCTTTGATCCGCCCGCGCAACCCCGAGGCCTGAGCTGAACGACCCGACCGTCGTGGAGGCCGGCGGCGGCGCGACGGTCGGCCCGAGAGCTGCGCGGAACGCCGCCGCAGCCGCTGATCCGGACACCCGAAGCGGTCTCGCCTCGGCGGTGGGCACAATTGCACCGCCGCCATGCACGAGGAAGCGACTCGGGACACGCCCGCGATCGCGCCTGCTCCCGATGAGGCGCTCACGCACGCACGCCCGCCGGCGGCCGACCCGGCGAACGGCGGCGCGCCCACGCCCGGCGCAGCCCGGCCCAGCCGGCTTCCGCGACTGAAGCGCCCGCCGCGTGCGCTGGCGGCGCTGATGGGCGCGGCTTTCCTTCTCGCGGTCGCATGGGCGCTCGTGATCCCACCGTTCCACGCGCCCGACGAGGACGAGCACTACGTCTACTCGCAGTCGTTGGCGGAGAACCTCAGCCTGCCTCCGTCGCACTCGTGGACCACGCGGGGTCCGCAGCTCTCGCCTGCCGTCCGGACCGCCGAGCAGTACGCGCGGACGAGGCTTTTCTGGAAGCCGCAGGGCAGCGCAGTCCGCCCGCCGTGGGACTCGTTCGCGGTCCGCGAGTACACCGCCGCCCTCCACCGGCTCTCGAGCGCGCAGCTGAGCCACGTCGACAGCGCGGCGAACCAGGGCGGGGATCCGCCTCTGTATCACGCGTGGGAGGCGGTCGCGTACCGCCTCACTCCCAGCTCCAGTCCGTTCAGCCGCCTGTTCGTGATGCGGCTGTGGTCGGCGCTCCTGATCCTGCTGACCGTCGCCGGCGCGTGGCTCCTCGCGGGTGAGGTGCTGGGCCGTGACCGGACGCTCCAGCTGCTCGCGGCCGGATGCGTGGGACTGCAGCCGATGATCACGTTCATGTCGAGCGGCGTGAACCCGGACGCCGGCGCGTACGCGGCCTCGGCCTTCGTGCTCTGGCTCGGGGTGCGCGTGATCCGGCGCGGGCCGTCGAGGGAGAACGTGGTCGGGCTGCTCGCCGCCCTTGCGGTGATGGGGCTGATGAAGGTGAGCACGCTGACGATGGCTCCGGCGGTCGGCCTTGCGCTGTTCATCGCCGCCCGGCGGGCACACGTCCGGCTATCGGGTGGGTGGCGACGATGGCTGGCCGGAGCCGCCGGGCTGGCTATCGCCGCCGGGTTGGTGCTCGCCACGACGCGGCACTCGCTGAAGTACGTGCTGCGGCCAAGCCAGACAGGCGGGTTCCTGAGCTACCTCTGGCAGTACTACTTGCCCCGGCTTCCGTCCCAGAAGCCCGTGCCGCAGCTCCCGGCCCATGCCTTCTATTCGATCTGGTTCAAGGGCGCGTGGGCCGAGTTCGGCTGGCGGGAGCTGGCCTTCCCCGCTGCCGTCTACAAGGTGCTTGCGGGCGTCTCGGCAGCGACGTTCCTGGGCGCCGGCCTCGCGCTGATCCGGCGGCGGCTGCGCATCGATCGCGCGGTGGTGGGCTTCCTGGCCGCTGCCGCGGTCGGCCTGGTCCTCGGGCTGCACGTCGCCGAGTACTACGCGGAGCACAGGTGGGGCGGGCCGATCAACGAGGGCCGCTATCTCCTGGCGCTGCTGCCGATCGCGGGGCTGGCGGTCGCGGTCGCGGTGATGAACCTGGCGCGGCGACGGAGATCTCTGGCGACGGCCGTGGTTCTCGGAGCCATGCTGGTGCTGAACCTGTTCTCCCTTGGGTTGGCGGCGGGAGCCTTCTATGCGTAGGTGGGGCGCGGCTGCCGCTCTCGTCGCCATCGTCGCGGCCGGCGCGCTGGCGCTGGCGCTGACGGCGGCCGCGGACGAGCGGCGTCTGGCATTCACGACCGACGTCCTTCCCACGGGCCTCGCCGCCGTAATCCAGCCAGGGCAGAGCGCCTGCGAGCGCGATGTGCACGTGGAGCAATCGTTCGACGCGGTCCAGGCTTATGTCTGGGCCGGGCGGCCGAACCCGCGCTTGCTCGTGACGGTCGCTCGCTCGGGCGGCGGGGCGGTGCTCGCTAGGGGTGTCGTGCCCGCCGGGTTCGCGCGGAGGGTGGACTTCTCCGCGCCGAGCGTGCGCCTGTCGTCGAGCGTCCGGTCGGCCGGCTTCGTCGACGTCTGCTTCCGGTTGCCTGGCCGGAAGGCCGTGGGGCTCCTCGGCCACCGCGACACCCGCGCCGATCCAAGCCACGCGGTCCTCGTCACGGCGCGGGGGCGGGACCGCGAGCTCGGCACCGACCTGCGGCTCGTCTTCGCTCGGCGGCAGAGACGCTCCGTGCTCTCGCAGCTGCCCGCCGTGTTCCACCGCGCGGCTCTCTTCCGGCCGAAGCCGGTTGGCGCCTGGACGTTCTGGGCCCTGCTCGCGGCAGTGCTGATCGGCGTGCCCGCGCTCCTGATCCGCGCGCTGCGATCGGCGGAGGCCGACGCCCCGGCCGACTAGCCGGCGACCTGGCCCGCGATCGCGCGCTCGACGAAGCGCAGCGACTCCGCCTGCAGCTCCAGGTCGTGCTGGATCGAGCGGTGATGCCCGCCGGGCATGAGCAACAGCCGCTTCGGGTCGGCGGCCGCCTCGATCAGCTCCTCGGACACCGTGTAGGGAACCTGCTCGTCCCCGCGCGCGTGAAGCAGCAGCAGGGCGCAGCGCGGACCGAGCGAGGCGGCGGACTCGCGCAGATCGAGCGACTCGAGCCACAGTTCGAGCACCTCGCGGTCGGTCCGGAAGCCGTCGAGGCGGCCGGCGCGGAGCCCGCGCAGCATCAGGTCCTCGGGTGCCGGACAGATGGCCACGACCGCATCGATGCCGCCGTCGGCCGCCGCGGTGTGGATGGCCAAGGCGCCGCCCAGGCTCGACCCGCGCAGCGCGATCCTCTGCGAGTGGCGGCGGGCGATCGCGCACATCGCGAGCCCGTCGTCGATCGCGGTCGGGCCGAACTCGCCCTCGGAACGGCCGTGGCCGCGCGCGTCGAATGCGAGCGCCGCCATGTCATACGCGAGAGCCGTGCGCGCGAAGTCGAAGTGGCTCTCCTTCGCCGACCCCCCGCCGTGCATGATCACCACCGCCGCTCGCGGCTCGACGGGCGGCAGGAACAGCGCGTACGCGAGTCCGTCGTGCGTCCCGAGCTCCGGCCGGGCCGGCAGGGCGTGCTTCATACTTGGCGCGGATTATGGCCTCGCTCGAGGAGCACTCGCTGATGAGCGCCGGCCAGCCGGCGGCGCACGTCTTCCCGATCGGCTCGCGCATCAACGAGGCGGGCCGGCTGGAGATCGGCGGCTGCGACCTCGTCGAGATCGCCGAGACGTTCGGCACGCCGGCGTACGTCTACGCCGAGGACGACATCCGCGCCCGCGCCCGCGCGTACCTCGACGCGTTCCGCGCCCGAATCGAGCGCTTCGAGGTCGTCTACGCCAGCAAGGCGTTTCCGTGCACGGCGGCGTTTCGCCTGCTCGCGGGAGAGGGGCTTTCCTGCGACGTAGCGTCGGGCGGCGAGCTGCACCTGGCGCTCGGCGCCGGGTTCGCCCCCGAGCGGATCTACCTGCACGGCAACAACAAGAGCGACGCCGAGCTCGAGCAGGCGCGCGACGCCGGCGTTGGGCACGTCGTGCTCGACTCCTTCGACGAGATCGACCGACTCGAGCGCATCGCGCCGGGCCAGCGCGTGCTGCTGCGCGTGACGCCCGGGATCTCTCCCTCCACGCACGCCTTCATCTCGACCGGCCAGGTCGACTCGAAGTTCGGCTTCGGGATGGACGACGTGCCTCGCGCGATCGAGCGCATCCGCGAACTCGAGCTGGTCGGGCTCCACGCGCACCTCGGCTCGCAGATCTTCGATCTCGAGCCGTACGAGCGGCTGGCCGAGCTGCTCGCGGGGATCGGCCGGTACCCGCTGCTCAACCTCGGCGGCGGGCTTGGGATCGCCTACACATACGACGACCGCCCGCCGTCGATCGAGGACTACGTCGACGCCCTGCTCGAGAGCGCGCCCGACGACGTGACGATCCTGTGCGAGCCCGGGCGGTCGATCGTGGGGAACGCCGGTGTGACGATCTACCGCGTCGGCACCGTCAAGCGGATTCCGGACGTGCGCACGTACGTGGCGGTCGACGGAGGGATGTCCGACAACCTGCGGCCGATGCTCTATGGCGCCCGCTACGAGGCCGAGCTCGCGGACCGGCTCGGGGGCGACACGCTGTGCACGATCGCGGGCAAGCACTGCGAGTCGGGCGACATCCTCGCCCGCGACGTGCGCCTCGACGATCCGCGCCCGGGTGACGTGCTGGTCATGCCGGCCACCGGCGCCTACGGCCACGCGATGGCCAGCAACTACAACGCGATACCGCGCCCGCCGGTGATCTTCTGCCGCGACGGCGACGCGCGGGAGGTCGTCCGCCGCGAGACATTCGAGGACCTCACGCTCCGTGACGTTTAGGGTCGGCCTCCTCGGCCGCGGCACGGTCGGGGCGGCTTTCTCCGAGCTGCTCGAGGAGCGGGCGCCGACGATCGAGGCCGCGATAGGTCAGCGGCCGGAGATCAGCGGGGTGCTCACCCGGTCGGAGGGCGACTTCGACGAGGTCGTGGCCGGGAGCGACCTGGTCGTCGAGCTGATCGGCGGCGTGGAGCCCGCGCGCGAGTACATCCTGGGCGCGATGGCCGCCGGCAAGCACGTGGTGACCGCCAACAAGGCCGTCCTCTCGCAGCACAGCGAGGAGATCTACGAGGCGGCGCGCGCCGCCGGCGTGCAGCTCCGCTTCGAAGCCGCCGTCGGCGGTGTGGTGCCGGTCATCCGCGTGATCCACGAGACGCTCGCCGCCGCGCATATCGACCGAGTCCATGGGATCGTGAACGGGACCACGAACTTCATCCTGTCGGAGATGACGCGGACCGGCGCCTCCTACGACGAGGCGCTCGCCGAGGCGCAGGAGCTCGGGTACGCGGAGGCCGATCCGAGCGAGGACGTGTCGGGTCGCGACGCCGCCGCGAAGATGGCGATCATCGCGCGGCTCGCCTTCGGCGTGCCGATCAACCTCGACGAGGTGCCGTACGAGGGCATCGAGCACCTCACGGCCGACGACATCGCATACGCGAAGGAGCTCGGCCTGTCGCTGAAGCTGGTAGGAACCGCCGAGCGGCTCGACGGCGGCATATCGGTGCGCGTGTATCCGGCGTTCCTGTACGGCGCCCACCCGCTTGCGAGCGTCGGGGGATCGTTCAACGCGGTCACGATCGAATCGCCGGCGATCACCGAGATCACGCTGTCCGGGCCGGGCGCCGGAGGTCCCCAGACCGCGTCGGCTGTGCTGGGCGACGTCATCTCCGCGATGATCCCGCCGCCGACCCTTCCGGCGCCGGCCGTGCCGCAGCCGCTCGTCACGGATGTCGTCTCCGCGTTCTACCTCCACCTCGAGGTCGCCGACCGCCCCGGCGTCCTCGCCCAGATCGCCGAGATCCTCGGCCTCCAGGAGGTCTCGGTGAAATCGGTCGTCCAGAAGGGGCTCGGGGACGACGCCCGGCTCGAGATGGTCCTCCACCCGGTGCTCGAGTCGAAGTTCAAGGCGGCCGTTGGACTGATCGCCCGGCTCGAGTTCATGCGCTCGGCCCCGCGCTTCGTACGGGTGATCGAGGAGACCTTCGAGGAGAGCCCCTGACGCTCTGGGACTACCGCGACCGGCTGCCCGTCGAGCCGCTCGTGACGCTCGGGGAGGGCGGGACTCCGCTCGTCCCGGCGCCGGCGCTGTCGGAGCGGACGGGCTGCGAGGTCTGGCTGAAGCTCGAGGGAGCGAACCCCACCGGGTCGTTCAAGGATCGTGGCATGACCGTGGCCGTCTCGGCGGCTATGCGCGACGGCGCGGAGGCCGTCGTGTGCGCCTCGACCGGCAACACCGCCGCGAGCGCCGCGGCGTACGCGGCGCGCGCCGGCGTGCGCGGCGCGGTGATCGTCCCCGAGGGGAAGATCGCCACCGGGAAGCTGGCCCAGGCGCTCATGCACGGGGCGCGCGTCGTCGCGCTCCGCGGCAATTTCGACCAGGCCCTCGAGCTCGTGTTGCAGCTCGTCGATCGCAATCCGATCGCGCTCGTCAACTCGATCAACCCGTTTCGCATCGAGGGCCAGAAGACGGGGGCGTTCGAGGTGTGCGACCAGCTCGGCGAGGCACCCGACGTGCTGTGCGTGCCGGTCGGCAACGCCGGCAACGTGACCGCGTGGTGGAAGGGCTTTCGCGAGTACGACGTCGCCCCGCGGCTCCACGGCTACCAGGCCGAGGGCGCCGCGCCGCTCGTCCGCGGCGCCCCGGTCGAGAACCCGGAGACGGTGGCCTCCGCGATCCGGATAGGGAACCCGGCGCGGTGGGAGGAGGCGATGGACGCGTTCACTTCGTCGCGCGGCGAGGTCCGCGCCGTGTCCGACGAGGAGATCCTCGACGCCTATTCGTTCCTGGGCGAGCGCGAGGGCGTCTTCGCTGAGCCCGCGTCGGCTGCGGCGGTCGCGGGGCTGCTGAAGTACGGGGCGGAGGGACGGGTGGTGTGCGTGCTGACCGGACACGGTCTCAAGGACCCGACCACCGCGCTGTCGCGCGCGGCGCCGGTGATGCCGTGCGAGCCGTCAATCGAGCAGGTGGAGCGCGCCATGCTCGGGGACGGATGACTGAGAGCGCGGTCACGTGAAGCGACATCGCCTGGTGCGCGTGCCGGCCTCGTCGGCGAACCTCGGTCCCGGCTACGACGCGATGGCCGCGGCGCTTGCCCTTCACCTCGAGCTCGAGGTGGAGGAGACCGGCCGGTTCACGGTCGACGTGGGGGAGGCCGAGCTCCCGTCCGACCGCACCAACCTGTGCGTCCGGGCCTTCGAATCGCTGCACTCGGCCGACGGGATCTCGTTCACGATCCGCTCCGAGATCCCGGTGTCCGCCGGGCTCGGGTCGAGCGCCGCCGCGATCGTCGCGGGGCTGGTGGCGGCGGACCACATGTTCGAGCTGGACGCGCCCCTGTTCAACCTGGCGGTCGAGCTCGAGGGCCATCCCGACAACGTCGGAGCCGCGCTCTACGGCGGCTTCGTGATATGTGCGGACGGGACGGCGGAGCGGTTCGAGGCCGCGCCGGGGATCGAGGCGGTGCTCGCGATCCCGCCGTCGCAGGTCGCCACGGAGGACGCTCGCGCCGCGATGCCGCAGGAGGTACCGATCGACGACGCGATCCACAACGCCGCCCATACGGCCCTGCTCGTCCTCGGGCTCGTCCGGGGCGACCTCGACCTGGTGGCGCGCGGCCTCCACGACCGCCTCCACCAGCAGCGGCGGGCGCACCTCTACCCCCGCTCGATGGAGCTCGTCGCGAACGCGCGCGAGCTGGGTGCCGTCGGCGCGTCGATCTCCGGCGCCGGCCCGGCCGTGATGTTCTGGTGCCACTGGCAGCAGACCGGCACGCTGATCGAGAACCTGCGCGCCGCCGCGCCGGACTGCAAGATCCAGCGGGCGCAGCTGTCGCCGGGCGGGGCGGACGTGCGGGCGCTGTAGCGCCCTAGGCGGGAACCAGCTCCGCCCGCAGCTCGGCCACCCGCCCGCGCTCCTCCTCCATCCCGACGCGCTCGAGGACCTCCGCGGCGAGGGCGAGGTAGTCCTCGCCGAGCTCGGGTCGGTAGTCGAGTATCGATACGCCGCGCTCGGCCGACTCGGCGTAGCGGATGGACTGGCGCACCACCCTCTCGAACACCGCCTCGCCGAAGCGCTCCCGCAGCTGGGCGAGCGCCTCGCGCGAATGGATCGTCCTCAGGTCGGCGATGTTGAGGACCACGCCGAGCCACTCGAGGTCGGGGTGCAGGTTCTCCTTGGCCAGCTCGATGATCTCGAGCGCCTGCTCGACCCCCTGGAGCGAGAAGTACTGCGCCTCGGTCGAGATCAGCGCGTAGTCGGCGGCGACCACCGCGTTCACCGTGAGCAGGCCGAGCGCCGGCGGGCAGTCGATGAGCACGACCTCGTGGCGGCGCGAGGCCTCGCGCAGCGCGCGGCGCAGCGTCATCTCACGGCCCATCTTCCCCGCGAGGACGAGCTCCGCCTCGGCGAGCCCGAGGTTCGCCGGGATGATCCCGCCGTGCGTCGCGTCGGCCGCGCGCACGTGGCCGGCGAGGACGTCGGCGATCGTCGGGTCGGCGTCGGCGGGGACGTCGAAGTAGTCGGACAGGTTGCCCTGCGGGTCGAGGTCGACGGCGAGTACATCGAGGTCGATCCGCCGGAAGACGTCGGTGAGCGTCCGCACGGTCGTCGTCTTGCCCGTGCCGCCCTTCTGCGAGAGGACCGCGATCGTGACCGCCATGGACGCGCGACTATAAACCGCGGCGGGCGTCGCCGCGAGCCCCCTGAAAAGTGCCTGCTGAGGGGGCTCCACGGACGTGGGCGGGCCCCCCTCCTGGGCCCGCCGGCTTCCTCCCTCGAGGCGCGAGGGCCTAGCCGACCGTCGCCGAGTCGAGCGACTCCGGAGCCGGCTCCGAGTCGCCCTCGCGCAGGCTGATGAAGTGGAGGTTGAAGCGACCGATCGCGACCTGGTCGCCGTCCTCGAGCTCCCGCATGTCGACACGTGCGCCGTTCACGAACACGCCGTTGAGGCTGCGGTCGTCGAGGATCCTCACGGCGTCTTCCTGGTAGTTCACGAGCGCGTGCCGCCGCGACACGGTGGGATCGTCGAAGCGGACGTGCGCCGAGAGGCTGCGCCCGACGCGCGTCCAGCCCTCCTGGAGCATGACCACCCGAACCCGCTCGTCCTCCTCATAGGCGAGGTAGCCGCCCGGCGTGACGAGCGCCTCGCGCGCCTCGTCGAGCCAGTCGGGCTCCTCGAGCACCGGACCGACGGGCTCCGCCATCGAGCGCTCGCCGAACATCGACGCGCGCCGGAACTCGCTGCCCCCGCAGTTCGGGCACGACGGCACCTCGTCGAGCTCGTGCAGCGCTACCGCGTAGCCGCAGCGATCGCAGCGGAAGCAACCGGCGCCGGCGAGGGTACCGGCCGCGACGGTGTCGGGCTCTCCTCCGAAGATAGTGCGGATTCTAACGAGTAGTTCAAGGCCCGCCCGGGCGCGCGAGGTGTCCGAATGAGCCAAAAGAGGCGCAATTTGCGACCCTCGCGGAGGTATTGGAGCGCCGGCGAAGAATCGGTCCGCCCATGGCCCGAGAGATCGCTTCGGTCATCTTCGAGACCAGCCTGCGCGCGCTGACCACCGACCGCTGCTCGCGCTGCCGCCGCACGCCGCTCGTGGGCGAGGTGGTCCACGTGCTCGAGTCCGGGCATCAGGTATGCACGCTGTGCGTCGGGCGGTCGCCCGCGCGCCACGGCGAGCCGGTCAGCTCGAAGCGTGTCCGCGCGAGCGAGCGCCCGCTGGCGGTCGTCGCGCGCGCGGCCTGAGGGCCGGTCGTCAGACCTGGTCCGGCCAGGCCTGCTCTTGAACCGGGTCCGGCGCGCGAAGAGCAGGGTCAGGCGCGGAGAAAGCTGGGTCAGGCATGGGGACGGTCCAGTCCTCCTCGAACAGATCGCTCGTCGGCTGATCCTCGGGCGACGCGGGGACCCTGTCCGCCACCGTCGACAGCAGCGCCTCCGCCTCCGCACAGAACGCGTGGACGACCACGGGATCGAACTGGTCGCCCGCACAGCGCCGCAGCTCGGCAAGAGCGTCGGCGATCGGGATGGACTGCTTGTACGGCCGGTCGCTGGTCATCGCGTCGAAAGCGTCGCAGACCGCGATGATCCGGGCGCCCAGGGGTATCTCGTCGCCAACGAGCCCGTCCGGGTAGCCGCCGCCGTCCCACCGCTCGTGCGAGTGGCGGACCAGCGTCCCGACGCGACGCAGTGCGGGCGATACGGCGAGGATGCGCTCGCCGATCACGGTGTGCTGGCGGATCAGGTCGACCTCGCCGTCGTCGAGTGCGGCCGGCTTCTCGAGGATCGCGTCCGGCACGGCCATCTTCCCGATGTCGTGGAGCTCGGCGGCCTTCGTCACCTCGTCCACGGCCTCGCTGCTCATACCCAGCCGCCGTGCGACGTCGTGGGCCAGGCGCGCGACGCCGCCGAGATGCTCGCCCAGGTCCGGTCGCTTCTCGCGCAGCGCCTGGATCAGGGCGTCCCGGACCAGCTCGCCATCGCGGGTGCGGCGGCGCGAGCCCTTGTGCCGGTAGAGCCTCTGGTCGGCGAGCTGGAACGCGGCGCTGACGTCGGATGCCTCGGCCGGGATCACGACCGAGCCGGAGGATGGCGCCACGGTGAAGCCCTGGCCCTGCTCGGAGAGCGCGGCCACCGCCGTGTCGATGTGGTCGGCGAGCACCGCGCTGCCGGAATGCAGGAGCACGCAGAACTCGTCGCCGCCGAGGCGGTAGGCCGTGCCGCGTCCGACTACGCACTTCTTGAGGGCGGCGCCCAGCCGGGCGAGCAGCGCGTCGCCGGCCGGGTGGCCGAAGGTGTCGTTGTACCCCTTGAATCCGTCGAGGTCGAACAGAACGAGCACGTGCGTCTCGCCGCGCGCAAGGGCCTCCTCGACATCGATCATCAGCCGGCGGCGGTTCCCAAGACTCGTGAGCGCGTCGGTCAACGCCTCACGCTTGCTGCTGTCCGCGATCTGGAGGTTCTCGAGGACGGTGAGGGCGAGCCTGACGACGAGCAGCACGAGCGCCGCGACGGCCAGCTCGTAGCCGGCGATGTCGAGCTCGTGCACGAGCCCCGAGAGGAGCAGTCCGAGCGCGGTGAGGGAGACGGCGACCGGGAACACGAGCAGCCGAAGGCTCGTCGCGCTGATCTCACCGTCGGATTCATCGGGACGCCAGGCGACTTCCACAAGGATGAGGGCGGCGGCCGGCCAGAGCCACTCCCACTTCGTCTCGATCGACTGGTGCCCCGTCGCCGCCCACCAGAGCGAGAACGCGTCGGTCACGGCGATGAGCACGAAGGCCGCCGTGGCGACGCCAAGGGTCCGCCCGGGGCGCCAGCCGGTCATCGCCATCGCGAACAGGCAGCCGGCGAAGAGGAGCAGGTCCGCGAACGGATAGCTCAGGTCGCCGGCCACCGCCGTCGTGCTGCCGTGCGCGTGCGCGAGCACCGGCGGGAAGACGAACGCGGCCACGAGCGCGCAGGCGGACAGCGCGCCGGCGAGGCCGTCGAGCCACAGCGTCGTGAAGAAGCCGGGCAGCCGGTGGCGCAGCATCAGCGCGAGCGCGACGTAGGCGGACGGATAGAAGCCGAGCGAAAGGAGGTTGGCGAGGGAAAGCGGGCCGCTCCCGGAGAACCGCGGCGGCAGGGCAAACAGCACCTCGCCCGCGCCCCACGAGAGAAGCCCGCCTGCGATCACCGCGAAAACGGCGCGCTGGCCCGGGATGCGGGCGGCGCGCAGCGCGCAGAGAACCGCCGCGAGGATCAGCATGCTTCCGCCGATCGCGTGCTGGCCCGAGCCGGCCAGGAGCGACTTGGCCACGCCGCTGATCGCGAGGGCCGCGTAGCCGGCGACCAGGGCGGCGAACAGCGCCCGGGCTGGGAGCATCGCCCGGCTGTCGGCCGGCTGGGCGCTCACGGCGTTTGGTGTGGACTGCGGGTTCATCGACGTCGCCCTAACAGAAGACCGCCAGGTGGAAGGGCTCGTCCGCCGGCGTTGGCCCGCCGCCGTTGTTCGAGATGAACTGGGTGGTGACGGTGACCGCCGCGTCGTTCCCGGACGTGCTGGCCACGTGGACGTTCGTAGGCGAGCCTGCGCCCGTCCCGGTCTCGCCGCCTGTTGCGAGATAGGCGCAGCCGGTGATGTCGCTGGTTGTAGTGGTGACGACGTAGGTTCCGGTGCCAGTGTGGGTGACTGAGGCGATTCCGTTTCCCCGGGCCAGAGTGCCGGAGCTGCTGACGACCGCCCACGAATTCGTTCCGCTTGGACCCTGAGGTCCCTGCGGGCCCTGAGGTCCCTGCGGCCCTTGCGGTCCCTGTGACCCGGTCGAGCCGGTGGGGCCCTGAGGGCCGGCCGATCCCTGCGGACCGGTGTCGCCCTGGGGTCCCGTGGCACCCGTCGGGCCCTGCGGTCCAGTGTCACCCGTCGGGCCCTGCGGTCCAGTGTCACCCGTCGGGCCCTGCGGTCCAGTGTCACCCGTCGGGCCCTGCGGTCCAGTGTCACCCGTCGGGCCC
>VAXR01000084.1:0-16922 GCA_005885165.1 Actinomycetota bacterium | reverse complement strand
GCCCGACGTCGCCCTGCGGCCCGACGTCGCCCTGCGGGCCCTGCGGACCGGTGTTCCCCTGCGGGCCCTGCGGACCGGTGTTCCCCTGCGGGCCCTGCGGACCGGTGTTCCCCTGCGGGCCCTGCGGACCGGTGTCCCCCTGCGGGCCCTGCGGACCGGTGTCCCCCTGCGGGCCCTGCGGACCGGTGTCCCCCTGCGGGCCCTGCGGCCCAACGTCGCCCTGAACCCCTTGGATGCCCTGAGCGCCGGTCTCGCCCTTCGGCCCCCGGTCGCCTTGCTGTCCCTGAGCGCCGGTCTCACCGCGGGCTCCGTGGTCGCCCAGCGGGCCGCGCGCGCCGGTCGCGCCGTCGTGCCCGGGGGCGCCGGCCGCACCCACCGCGCCGGTCGGTCCCGCGGGCCCCTGCGCACCGCGAGTGCCGCTCGTGCCGCCGGCGCCGTGCGAGCCGCCCGGCCCGCGAGAGCCGGCGGACCCAGCCGGACCCTGCGCACCTCGGTCGCCCTTTGGGCCGCGCGCGCCCGGATGCGAGAACCCGGGGGTGTGGGCGATCTGGCGCGCGAGCGTGGCGTAGTCGATCGGCCGGCCGACGAGCTTCCCGTTCTTCCCGCGCTGCTTGACGATCACCTCACGGCCATGGCAGCCCCCCTGCGGCCGGGCGCGCCCCGCGCTCTGCCCATCGAGGCAGCGGATCGACGCGTACGGAACGCTGTGTCGCTTGAGCGCACTCCCCTCGGCGAGGAGCGAGGTGGCGAGCACGACCGCGACGAACGCCGTGGATACACCAGTTACGGCGCGACGGAACCACGCTGACCGGGTCCAGGGCAGCATTCATCATTTATCGGCCCTTTCAGGGCCTGTCTTTACGATGACAAAGCGGAATCGAGGCCCTCCGCTCGGCCAGTTGTCCATGCGTTGGCAACCGCCCGCTGAGCAGTCCACGCTCAGACCGCTTCGCTCAGAAGTGGCTGCAGTCCTTGAGGGCCTTCGTGCGCTCGTTCACGAACGAGACCTTCACCGGCCCGGTCGCCGTCTTGCTGCCCGCGAACGCCGACACCGGGACGGCCGGATAGGTGGCGTTGACGCGCGCGATGCAGCCGCGGTAGTGGGCCTCGTCCGCGAGCCAGAACAGCCCGATCCCCATCAAGAGCAGCGAGACCAGGGCGACGACGCCCGCAACCGGTCCCCACTGGCGCATTCGGGAGGCAGTCGATCTCGAAGCCACCCCGTCGCTTTCAACAGCGGGCGACCCGATCCTGCCCCCTTAGAATCCGCGCGCCGTGCTGCCTGTGACCGTCCACACGTTCATCTCGGCCCCTCGCGAGGAGGTCTTCGACTTCATCGCCGACCTCGCCTACCGGCCGGCTTGGACCAACCACTACATGCGCGAGTTCAGGCTGGAGCACCCGCGCTCGCACGGCGTGGGCGCGGCCGCGCGGTACCGGCTCGACGCGCCGATGTACCGCCACTGGGTCGAGACGCAGATCATCGATGCCGAGCGTCCACGGGCGGTGGTCGAGGCGACCCGCGGGGGGCGGTACAACCGAAGCGGCGGCGAGGTGCTGTTCGAGCTCTCGCGTGAGGGCCAGCGCCTGACGCGCGTGGACATGACGATCTGGAGCGAGCCGGGCACGCCGCGCGAGGCCGTGAAGGAGAGGCTGGGCTCGCGCCGCTGGCTGCGCCGCAAGTCGAAGGTAGCGCTGGAGCGCCTCCGGGTGATCATCGAGGAGCACCCCGAGCGCCCGCTCGAGCGGGCGACCGTCGCCAGCTGGGAGCCGCGCAAGGCGCCGCGCTTCGGCGTGAGCCCGCGCGAGGTCAGTGGGTAGATGCAAGGAGGGGCCATTAAAGTCCCGCGCCGATGCGCGCCCGCCGCCTGACAAGCGTCGCTGCCGCGTGCGCCGCCGTCGCCATCGGCGCGGCCGGTTGCTCGTCAGGACGGCCCGGCGGAGTCGGCAGGGAGGGCAAGCCCGTGACGGTGGCGGGCCTCTCCTACAACGTGTTCATCACCCGGGAGCTAAACCTGCGCGACTCCGAGGACCGCGGGTACTACAGCGGCCCCGAGGCGCCCCCCGGGTTTGCGCTCTACGGCGTCTTCGTCAAGGTCTGCAACGACAAGTACGGCTTCCGCTCGCCGCTCGCGCAGTTCACGATCGAGGACAACCAGGGCAACCGGTTCCACCCGCTGCCGCTGCCCGCCGGCGACGTCTTCGCCTACCGGCCCGAGCGGCTGAGCCACGCGGCGTGCATCCCCGAGACCGGCAGCGCCGCCTACTCCGCTCCGACCGGCGGGGCGCTCCTCCTGTTCAAGTTCCCGACGCCCGCCCTGGAGAACCGGCCGCTCGAGCTGCTCATCTCGGGACGCACGTCGCCCACCGCGCCGCCGCAGACCAAGCGCGTAGAGCTCGACATCTGAGGCCGCGCGGCGCCTAGCCTCGGCTCAGCGCGGCGCTCAGCACCTGCCTCGCGACGGGCGCCGCGGTCTGGCCGCCCGCCCCCGCGCGGATCAGCATCACCCCGACCGCGATGCGGGCGTGCTTGGCGGGCGCGAAGCTCGCGAACCAGGCATCCGTGTTCGCGGCGCCGCCGCTCGTGGCGTTCGGGCCACGCGTGTTCCCGAGCTCGGCGGTGCCCGTCTTCCCGGCCACCTCGACCGTCGGGAGGGCCGCCGACGTGCCGGTTCCCCGCCTCACGACCTCCACCATCAGGCGACGCATCGTGCGAGCGATGCGGCGGTCGATCGCGCGTCTCGGGAACGGACGCGGTCCGGCCACGATCGTGGGCCGGTACTGGACGCCGCCGGCCGCGATCGCCTGCGCGATGCTCGCCATCTCGAGCGGCGTGGCGAGGACCTTGCCCTGGCCGATGGCGGTCGACCCGAGGTCGAGGTTCGAGGTGATCCCGTCCGGATGCGGGATCGTGCTCGGCTTCGCACCCGGGAACGGAGCGGGGTCGTTGAAGCCAAAGCGCTCGGCCATGTCGACAAGGCGCTTCGCCCCGACCCTCACGCCGAGCGGCGCGAACACCGAGTTGCATGACTGGACGAACGCGTTCTCGAGCGTGCCGCCGCACGACTCGCCGTTCGCGTTGTCGAGCGGCACGCCGTCGATCAGCGCGTGGGTCGCGACCGGGAACGTGTCGGTCGGCTTCGCCACATGGCCGGTCAGTACCGCGGCCAATGTGACGAGCTTGAACGTCGATCCTGGCGGCTGGGGTCCGGAAAAGGCGATGCCGGCCAGCGCGCGCACCTGGCCGGTGTGCGGGTCGAGCGCCGCGACGCCCCCGAGCCGGCCGCCGAGCGCGCTGACCGCCGCCGCCTCGATATGGAGGTCGATCGTGGTCCTGACCGCTTGCGCAGGGTGACTCGCCGCGCGCCTCACCACGCGCCGCCCCTCGAGGAGCGTGCCGCCCGGCCGCCCGGCTACGCGCTGCTCGAGGATCCGCTCGAGTCCGCCCTGCCCGACCGGCCGGCCCTGCGGGAAGCCGCGTGCGTACAGCGCCTCGATATCGGCCGGGTTCTGCGGGACGCCCATCTGGCCGGCGATCCCCCTACCGGCGGCACTCGGGGTCCGGGACTGCGCGGGTCCCGAGACGATCGGCGCGCCGTCGGCGGCCTGGATAGCCGCGCGCGGCGGCGGATCGCTGCGGCGCGTGAGGGCCTCGCCGTGCCGCAGGCCGGGGAAGACGAGATCCCTCGACCACGCGACCCTGGAGTGGCTCACGGGCAGCTCGAGCCTGGCCTTGATCGTCCCGAAGATGCGGGTCCGGACCGCCATCTGCACGCGCGCTCCTCCGTGGGTCTCGCTCACCTTTCCGGCGGCGACGCCGGTGGCCGTGGCGGTGTCGGCTGCCGTCCGGTACGCCTCGGTGAAGCCCGCCGCGTCGATCCCGCGCCGCGCAGCGGGGGTCAGCATCGCGTACATCGCCCGGTAGTCCGAGCGCTCCCAAGCGTGTGTGAACCGCCGTGCCACGCCGATCGCGGGCGAGGGCCCGCTGCTGGCGATCAGGACGATCAGCAGGATGACCAGGAAGGCGCCGCCGAGCGCGGGCGCACCGCGGCGCGTCAGCCGCCGCCTGCGCTCGTCTGAGTGCCCACGCCCCTCCACGTGCGCGGCAAAGTTTGACCGTTCGCGAACGCCCGCGGGGTCGCGAGGGGGTGTGCGGGCGGCGTCTACGTCTGCCGCTTGAGTGCCGCGAGCAGCCGGCGAAGCCTGGACCGGCGCGCCTGAGCGAGGCAGCGGGCGCGGCGGTACTCCGCCAGCGTCATCCCGGGCGGGATGTCCGTGTGCTCGTAAGGGGTCTCCAGGGCCATTGCCATCAATGTAGGACCGCCGCCGGACATCCGCCACCGGCCATTCGTCCATCCCTGCCGCTGCCTGCGATGCTGCCCGGCCGTGACCGGCGTGGACTGGATCATCGTGGGCTTCACGCTGATCATGGCCGTCTGGGGCTACGCCCAGGGGCTGGTGGTCGGGATGCTCTCCCTCGTCGGGTTCATCGGCGGCGGGTTCCTCGGCTCACGCCTGGCGCCGCTGCTGCTCCACGAGGGCGCCAGCTCGCCGTACTCGCCCCTGTTTGCGCTCATCGGCGCCTTCGCCCTGGGCGGGATCCTCGCGTCCGTGCTCGAGATCGTCGGGTTTCGCATTCGCCGCTACCTGCGAGGACCGCTCGGCGCGGCGGACGGGGTCGGAGGCGCGGTGCTGATCGCCGGCGCGGGCCTCGTGATCTGCTGGATCGCGGGCGCCGTCGCCCTGCAGACGCCCGGCGCTCGGGGGCTCCGGAGGGACATCCAGCGCTCGGCGATCCTGCGGCGGCTCAACGAGATCCTCCCGCCGACCACGGTCCTCAACGCGCTTGCCCGGTTCGACCCCTTCCCGCATGTGACGGGGCCGAGGGCCGAGGTCGCACCTCCGGCCGGCCGCATCGCCCACGACCCCCGGGTGCTCGCCGCCGGTGGAAGCACGGTGAAGGTCCTCGGGACCGCCTGCGGGCTCGGCATCGAGGGGTCGGGGTGGGTGGCGCGCGCCGGGGGTTTGGTGGTGACGAACGCGCACGTGGTCGCGGGGGAGTCGGACACCACGGTCGAGCTCCGTGGCCAGGGCCCGCGGTACTCGGCTCAGCCGATCTGGTTCGACCCTCACGACGACATCGCGATCCTCCGCGTCGGCGGCCTCGCGTCGGTGCGGCCGCTGCCGATCCGCGTCGACGCGCCGCCCGGGACCTCGGCCGCCGTCCTCGGGTACCCGGAGAACGGTTCGCTCGACGTGAGGCCCGCTCGGCTCGGCCCAACGACGACGGTGATAACGCAGGACGCGTACGGCCGCGGTCCGGTGCAGCGGAAGGTCACGTCACTGCGCGGCCTCGTCCGATCCGGGAACTCCGGCGGCCCGATGGTGGACGCGAGCGGCAGGGTTCTCGGCACGATCTTCGCCGCCACCACTGGAGGGACGCGCGGCGGTTACGCGGTGCCCGACTCGTCGGTGGTTAGCGCGCTGATGCGCGCCAGCTCGCCCGTTGGGACGGGACCCTGCGCCCGCTGAGGCTCGGGCGGCGGCGTTTCGCTACAACACGGTGGTGGCGCTCACGCCCGCCTTTGCATGTGCCTCGGCGCTGCTCGCCGTGGCCGGCGCGATGAAGCTCCGCGCGCCGGCGGCGGCCTCCGGCGCGCTGAGGGCGATGTCGCTGCCGGCGGCGACCGGCGCCGTCCGCCTGGTCGGCGCCTGCGAGCTCGTCGCCGGGAGCTGGGCGCTCGCGTCGCCAGGCCGGCTCTCGGCGGGGCTGGTCGCGGCGGCCTACGGCGGCTTCGCCGTCTTCGTCGCCGGACTGCTTCGCGACCGAGGCCGCCGGACGGCGGGTTGCGGGTGCTTCGGATCGGCGGAGGCCGAGGTCCACCCGATCCACCTCGTGCTCAACCTCCTGGCCGCAGGTGCCGCGCTCGCCGCCGCGATCTCGCCGCCGCCCGGGGTCACTGAGGTGATCGCCCATGAAGCCGGCGTCGGGGTCGTGCTGTGCGCCGGGGTCGCGGCTGCCGTGTACGCGGCGTACCTCGTCTACACGGCCGCGCCGGCCGCCTGGCGCGCGTACCGGCGGGAGGCGGCGTGACCGAGCGGCTCGCCTCGAGCGCCGGCTCGCTGCTCGAGCGGAGGATCTCGCGCCGCGGCGCCCTGGCGCGGCTTGCGCTCGCCTCGTCCGCGCTCGCCGTCGCGCCGCTTCGCTACCTGCTGCGGCCCGGGACGGCCTGGGCGGCGATCGGCCCGGGCAACTGCTCGGGCGGGCTGTGCACCGACGGGTACACCGCCTTCTGCTGCGAGATAAACGGCGGCACGAACACCTGCCCCTCCCACACCTACATCGCCGGCTGGTGGAAGTGCAGCGCGTACGGCGGCGGCGGGCTGTGCAGCCCGGAGGGCGTGCGCTACTACGTCGACTGCAACCGCATCCCCGGGCAGGACTTCCCGGGCGGCTGCAAGTGCGCGAACGACGACTGCAACCAGCGGCGCGTCGACTGCAACCACTTCCGCTACGGGCAGTGCAACACGCAGGTCTCGGGGACTACGGAGGTGGCCTGCCGGCTGGTCGTGTGCCAGAACCCGGCGGACATCGCGGACTTCAACTGCAACGGGACCGTGAAGTACGACGACTCCACGTGCGGGCACGAGGCCGCCTGCCTCACCTGGCCCGAGCAGCTTGGCGGGGCGGGCGGGGCGTAGTGACCGCACTCGTCGCCTGCGAGACGCTGCTGCTAGTGCTCCTCCTGGTGCTCGTCGCGTCGCTCCTGCGCAGCCACGCGGAGATCCTGCGACGGCTCGGCCCGCCGGAGGCCGAGGACGTCGTGGCGGCCTCGATCGCCGGGCCCGGTCTGCGCGCGGGCGATAGGCGGTCGACCGACATCGCTGGCACCACGCTCGAGGGCGATGCCGTGAAGATCGCCGTCGGACCCGCGAGTCCTCCGACGCTGCTCGCCTTCCTGACAAGCGGCTGCACCAGCTGTCACGGGTTCTGGGAGGCGTTCGGATCGTCCCGGCGGGAGAGCCTGCTGCCGGGCGTCCGGCTCGTCGCGGTCGCCAAGGACGGGAGCCACGAGAGCCCGGCGCGCCTGCGCGAGCTCCGGCCGGACGGGGTGCCGGTGGTGCTCTCGAGGAAGGCCTGGGAGGCGTACAACGTCCCGGCCGCTCCTTATTTCGTGTACGTCGAGGACGGCCGCGTGGCTGGCGAGGGCGCGGCGACCGGCTGGGATCAGCTCGCGTCGCTGCTGCGCGACGCGCTCGAGGACGCTCGCCTCGCCGCGAGCGGAGGCGGGGGCGACGAGCGCGCCGCGCGCATGGACCGCGCGCTCACCGCGGCGCCGAGCACGGGATCTCCGGTGATCCACGCCGCCACGATCGTGCCGTACACCGCCGTGGTCGTGACGATCGTGGAGACGCCGAGGCCGAGCTGGACCCCGAAGCCGAGCCCGTAGACCCAGCCGCGGTACTCGCGCAGCCAGTCCTCGTTGACCTGGCGCCGTACCGAGGGCACGCGCAACCCCCCCACGCCGAGGTCGATCACGACGCCGGCGGCAAGCGCCAGCGCGAGGGTCGCGAACCGAAGGTGACCGGCGCCGAAGCCGCTCGGCCAGGTGAGCTCGCCGACCGCCCCCGCCGCCGCCCCGAGCGCCGCCGACGACAGGGCCGAGCCGAAGATGAAGAAGGCGACGGTGACGGGCCACCTCGATGAGCGTCCCCGCTCCCCGAGCGGGGTGATGCTCGCGAGCATCGACTCCCCTCACGGCGACCACGCCGACCTGATCGCAGCCACGGCGGCGATCCCGATGCCGACCACCACGGCGGCCGCCGCGGTCGTCATTCGCGTGGTTCCCCGGCCCCGGGCGGGCGGCCGCCCGGGTAGAGGCTCGGGTGGCCCGGCCCGATGCCCGCCGAGGTGAGCGCGCGGTCCATGGCGGCCGCCCGCCCGGGGCCGGGGAACCACGCGAATGACGACCGCGGCGGCCGCCGTGGTGGTCGGCATCGGGATCGCCGCCGTGGCTGCGATCAGGTCGGCGTGGTCGCCGTGAGGGGAGTCGATGCTCGCGAGCATCACCCCGCTCGGGGAGCGGGGACGCTCATCGAGGTGGCCCGTCACCGTCGCCTTCTTCATCTTCGGCTCGGCCCTGTCGTCGGCGGCGCTCGGGGCGGCGGCGGGGGCGGTCGGCGAGCTCACCTGGCCGAGCGGCTTCGGCGCCGGTCACCTTCGGTTCGCGACCCTCGCGCTGGCGCTTGCCGCCGGCGTCGTGATCGACCTCGGCGTGGGGGGGTTGCGCGTGCCCTCGGTACGGCGCCAGGTCAACGAGGACTGGCTGCGCGAGTACCGCGGCTGGGTCTACGGGCTCGGCTTCGGGGTCCAGCTCGGCCTCGGCGTCTCCACGATCGTCACGACCACGGCGGTGTACGGCACGATCGTGGCGGCGTGGATCACCGGAGATCCCGTGCTCGGCGCCGCGGTGGGGGGCTCGTTCGGGCTCGTGCGCGGCGCGAGCCTGCTGGCCGGCGCGCGCGTGACGAGCACGGCGCGGCTGGTGGCGCTGCACGCCCGGATGGGCGCCTGGCGCGGCCGGGTGCGGGCGGTCGGGCTCGCGACGCAGGCGGCGCTGTTCGGCGTGGCGCTGGTGGGGGTCCTGGGGTGAGCGCGTGATCCTGCGCGGCCACGGCATCGAGATCGACCTCCCCGACGGCTGGGAGGGCCGGATCTTCCGCCGCCGGCACGGGGCCCCGACGCTCCACGCCGGCACCTTCGCGCTTCCCGCGACCGACGGCGAGTTCGGCACCCACGCGACCGCGCGGATGCCGCACGGGGCGGCGTTCCTGACGCTCACGGAGTACCACGCGGGCAACGGCCTCGAGCCCGGGCGCGGGCTCTTCAAGTCGCGCAAGCTCCCCCTGCCCCTCCATCACGACCGCTTCCACCCGAACACCCTGCTGGTCGCGCGTCGCGGCCAGTCCGGCTTCCAGCACTTCTTCACGATGGGGAACAGGCCGTTCTGCCTCTACGCCGTGATCCGCGGCGACGGCCGGCGGCTCGGAGCCGCCGGGCACCGCCACCTCGACGGCGTCAACGGGGTACTGCGGAGCCTGCGCATAGCGCCGCGCGGCTAGGTCACGACGTACTGGTGGCTGACCGTGCCGGTGAGGCCGTTGCGGTCGGTGATGGTCAGCTTCACGATGTAGGCGCCCGGGGTTGTGAACGTATGCGAGGGGCGCGGACCGGTGGCGGTGTTCGAACTGCCCGAGGCCGGGTCGCCGAAGTTCCACAGACGCGAGGTGAGCGACGCGCCGCCGGATCCCCGCTTCGAGCGGTCCTCGAACTTCAGCTTGGTGCCGCTCGTGGCGGTCCTTCGGAACCGGGCGGCCGGCGGGCCGGGCAGGGTCGCCGCGGAGCTCTTGTAGCTCGCCCCGTCGCTTCCCAGCCCGCGGCCGGTGCACTCCGTGTGGTTGATCCGCTCCGGGTTCGTGTACTTGGCGGAGAGCTTCGAAGCGAACGTCTTGCCCTGGATCTGCGTCGTTCCGACGATCCGGACCGTGACCTTGAACCGGACCTCGCCGCCGCGGCTGTTCACCACCCCGGCGCAGCGGATCGGGAAGTAGAACCGTCCCTTGCCCGAGTACGAGCCCGGCGAGGTGCGGTGGAGCACCACGCGATCGGTGTGGCGGCCCCCGCGGCGCTTGTGTAGCACCACCCGGAAGCACGCACCTCCGTTGCACTTGCTGTTGAAAGCCCACGTGCGCTTCACGCGCTGGCCCTTGTGCTCGCCGCGGACGCCGTCGGCCCGGGTGACCTTGCCGCGCATCGTGAACGAGCCCTGGAGGCGCGCGGAGCCGGCGTTCGAGGAGGCGCCGCCGGCCACGCCCGGGGCGGTCAGCGCAGCCGTGAGCACGAACGCGAGCGTGGCGGGGAGGGTCGCGGCCCGGAGGATCGATGTCGAGATGCCGGCCGGCAAGCCGGCAATTTCATCAGTCTGCGCAGAAGGGCGTGCGGGTTCCCGGCCTCGACCGGGAACCCGCTGGCTCCGAGCTCCTACTGACCGCCGAAGTGCAGGATCAGGTCGATCTCGATCGAGCCGGTGTCGCCCCCGCCGGACGTACCGCCCGAGCCCGACGTGTCGCCCGAGCCCGAGGTGTCGCCCGAGCCCGAGGTGTCGCCGGAGCCCGAGGTGTCGCCGGAGCCCGAGGTGTCCCCGGAGTTGTCCCCGGAGTTATCGCCGGACCCCGAGGTGCCTCCAGAGTTGTCGACCGGGAAGACGTCGTCGGCGAGCAGCTCACCGGTCGAAGTGTCCTTCGCGTAGTCGACCTCGACGTCGTCGCCGACCGAGATGCCGTCGAGCGTGTCGGGGTCGGCGCTGAACACCAGGTGCTGCCCGTCGGTCGTGTCGATCTCGAGCGTTCCGGCCTGGGCATCGACCGCGGTGACGGTCCCGTCGGCCGTGTAGTCGTCGCCGTTGTTGTCGTCGATCGACCCGTCGTCGCCGTTGTCGACCACGTTGCCCGGGCCCGAGCCGCTCCCGTCGCCGCTCCCGTCGCCGCTCCCGTCCTGCGCGGGCATGATCTGGATCGAGACGGTCTGGACGTTGCCCGAGGAGTCGAGCGTGATTGTCACGAGGACTGTCTGACCGGGCTGGAGCCCCTGGATCGAGATCGTGACCGGGGACGCGCTGGCCGACCTGAGCGCCGAGCGATGGTGGCCGGGCTTTCCGCTCAGGGTGAGCCGCTGACCGTCTCCAAGACGAAGGACCACGCCGCGGCGGCCATCGCGTACGACCCGCCCGTAGAACTTGAGGACGCGCGAGCGCCCGACGGTTCGCACATGGCGCAGCGTCCGTCCGCGCAGGTTCGCCGAGATCCGGCTCCCGACGTGGACCTTGCGGCCGAGCCGGCCCTTGTACCGGAATGAGCGAACGTTGTGACCGGGCAGGATCACCCGCGTCTTGTGGTGGTGCCGGTCGAGGCTCAGGACCGTGCCCTTTACGGTCTTGGCCTCGGCCGCCGCCGGCGCTGCGAGCACCGCTGCGGCGATCAGGAAGATGAGTGCGGTCGAGCGCTTCAAGGTCGAACGTACCTCCGTAGGAGTGGGGAGGTCGTTGTCGGCCGCGCTCGGGCGGCGGTGATGCCCCAGGGCCGGGCCTGGACACGCGAACTAGCCGCGGTCTCGACGATTGATCGAGCAAGGAACCGAGAGCCGGCGGCGCACTGCGCCCGCCGGCGAGCCCGTCAGCTCGGCGACGCCGCGCTCGGCATCCTGAAAAAGCCCTGGACGCGAGCCGCGAGCATGAGGTTGCCGCGAATCCTGAGCTTCCCGAAGACGAAGAGCTTCGGGCCGCTCTCGGCTCCGGCGATCAGCTTCACGAAGTCGACCGGGCCGACCGTGTACGTCACGTCGGGCTGGGCGTCGCCGCCGCGAGCGCAGGTGCACTTGCCGTCCTTGATCGCGAGCTGCCAGCGATCGGTCGACCCGTCGGGCCCGCCGGTGATCTGCCATTCGATCACGGCGGTCACGTCGGGCGCCTTCGCCGGGTCGAACTGGTCGGGCATCCGCTTGAAGATCTCCTCCAAGATCGGCTCCCGGTTGGAGGCCATCCCCTCGGCGAGCTGCTCGTCGCTCGCGTCGGAGATCAGGGACGCGAACTGCTCGGGCGGCATCATTGAAGCGCTCACTTCTGCTCCTCCTCGGTCGGCGGTAGCCACAGCTCGCCGCGGACGAGATTGCCGAGTCCCATCCAGGCGAAGTTCATCAGACGCAGGGCGTGAAGCTCGCTCGGCTCGTCGGGGCGGTCGCCGGCCCAGTTCACCAGGGCGGCGGCGGCGCCGGTCAGGGCGTGGGCCAGCGGTTCGCTCTCCCGGGCGGCTTCGCGGTCGACGCCTGAGCGCACGGCGGTATCGACGAACACCTCGGTGAGGAGCTCAACCATCGCCTGCCGCGAGCGCGCGGCTGCGGCCGCGAACGACGGCGCACCGGGGCCGGCCCGGTATCCGAGCGCCCACATGTCGCGGTCGTCCTCGAAGAACCGGAACAGCGCAACGAGGCCCCGCCACAGCCGCTGCTCGGCGCCGGTCGCGCCCTCCACCGCGTCGCGGACGGCCGCGCGCAGGCGCTCGTCGCCCTTGTCGAGGCAGGCAAGGAAGAGCCCCTCCTTCGAGTCGAAGTAGGAGTACAGCATCGGCTTGGTGATGCCGCATGCCGCGGCGATCTCGTCCATCGACGCGTCCTGGTAGCCGCGGCGGGCGAAGATCCGCGTGGCCGCCGCGAGCATCTGCTCCTCGCGGTCGGCGCGCGGCATTCGCCTGCGCCGGGCGCGCGGAGCGGGGCGCGACCCGCGCCCGGCGGCTTCGGCTGACCGCGCCATCAGAAGTCGAGCTTACGCGTCCACGCGGATTGCTACCTGTGGTAAGGTTACTGGCGGTAACATGGTTGCCTTGGCGGGACGGGCATCGAAGGCGGTCGCTCTGGCCCTGCTGGTGGGGGGCATATGGGCGCCGGCGTCGAGCGGAGCACAGGGCTCCCCGGCAGGCGGAGCGCAGCCCGGCGCCTACTCGCAGCTCGTGTGGACCAAGCCCGTCGGACGCGACACGACGCGGTTCGAGTTCCGGTACGGGCCGCTGTTCGCGGCGCCGGGCCACAACCTGATCCTGGTCGGCCCGGTGACGATCGAGAAGCCGCCTGGCGACGGCTGGGTTACACGCGTGAGGCCCGACCTCGTGGATGCAAGCGGGAAGGCGCCGCCGATCGAGCAGGTCCACATGCACCACGCGGTGATGCTCAACCTCTCCCGCAAGGACACCACCTACCCGAGCCTGCCGCAGCGTTTCTACGGCTTCGGCGAGGAGAAGACGATCGGGCAGCTCCCGCGGCCGTACGGGTATCCGGTCTCCTCGAGCGACGTCTGGGCGATCAACTACATGCTCCACAACGAGACGTCGCAGACGAAGGAGGTGTGGGTCCAGTACGACATCGACTGGATACCGGCCTCCTCGCCCACGGGCAGGCGGCTCCGGCCGGCCCGCCCGGCGTGGGTCGACGTGCAGAACGGGAAGGCATATCCCGTGTTCGACGTGAACCGCGGCTCGGGGACGCGCGGGAAGTTCACCTATCCCGACCAGGTAACGCCCAGCCCCTACGGGCGCGGGCCGAAGCTGAACGAGTGGAAGGTGGACCGCCCCGGCACGATCGTCGCCGCCGCGGGGCACGTCCATCCGGGCGGGCTGTGGACCGACCTCTCGGTGCTACGCGGGCGCCGGCGCGTCCACGTGTTTCGCTCGAGCGCCAAGTACTTCGACCCGAACGGCCCGGTCTCGTGGGACATGGCGATGACGAAGACGCCGCTGCCCTGGCGTGTGGGGATCAGGAAGGGCGACGTCCTGCGGGTGAGCGCGACCTACGACACGAAGCACGCCTCGTGGTACGAGTCGATGGGGCTGATGCTCCTCTACATCGCGGACGACCGATCCGGCCCCGACCCGTTCAAGCACCGGGTGAAGACGACCGGGAAGGTCACCCACGGGCACCTGGCCGCGGCGAACAACCACGGCGGGCGCCCGACGGGCCTGGCGGATCCGCGGAAGCTCGCAAACGGCTCAACCGTCGCGAGCGGCGTCGGAATCGGCGACTTCACGTACCTGCCCGGCGATCTCTCGGCCGGCGGAGCGATGGAGCTCCCGCCGGTCGCCTCCGCGGGGACCCCGCTGCGGTTCGGCAACTTCGACGCGGGAGGCTCGATCTTCCACACGGTCACCGCGTGCCGGGCGCCGTGCAACCGCTCGACCGGCATCAGCTATCCGATCGCCAACGGGCGCTTCCAGTTCGACTCCGGCCAGCTCGGCTACGGGCCGACGGGACTGTCGGCGGCCAAGAACCGGATCGACTGGACCACTCCCGCGAGCCTTCCACCGGGCACGTACACGTACTTCTGCCGCGTCCACCCGTTCATGCGGGGCGCCTTCCGCGTCCTGCCGCGCCACTAGGCGGAGGCCGGGGCAGCCGACTCTCGTCGGCGCCGAGGGCTAGCGTCCGCACCGTCCGTTCAGTGGACACCCGGCTCTATCGTGGGCCGTCGCAATGAGCAAGACCCTTGTCATAGCCGAGAAGCCGTCCGTTGGCCGCGACCTAGCGACCGCGCTCCCGGACGACTTCAAGCAGTCGGGTGACAAGACGCATCTCGACGGCGACCGGTACGTCATCACGTGGGCGGTCGGCCACCTCGTGGGCCTGGCGGCGCCCGACGAGTACGACCCGAAGCTCAAGCGCTGGCGGTTCGCGGACCTCCCGATCGTCCCCGAGCACTTCAAGCTCGTGCCCGTCGACGAGCGCTCGAAGAAGCAGCTCCAGGCGGTGCACCGCCTGATGCGCAGCGACGAGGTCGACCTGATCGTGAACGCCTGCGACGCGGGCCGCGAGGGCGAGCTCATCTTCGCCTACCTGTACGAGACCGCCGGGATCGCCAAGCCCGTCAAGCGGCTGTGGCTGAACTCGATGACGCGCAAGGCGATCCAGGAGGCCTTCGAGCACCTGCGCGAGGGCTCGGAGATGGAGCGACTCGAGGCGGCCGCTCGCTCGCGCTCGGAGGCCGACTGGGTGGTGGGGATGAACGCCACGCGGGCGGCGTCGATCCGCCTGCGCGCGGCGTTCGACGGCGCCGTGTCGCTCGGGCGCGTGCAGACGCCGACGCTGGCGCTGGTCGCGCGGCGCGAGGAGGAGATCCGCGCGTTCGTGCCAGAGCCGTACTGGCTCGTGGAGGCGGAGTTCGAGGCCGACCCGCAGCGCGCCTACCGCGGGCGCTACCTCGGCGGCAAGCGGATCGCGGAGGAGCTCGCCGCGCGAATCGTCGAGGAGTGCCGCGACAAGCCCGGCGAGATCACGAGCCTCGAGAAGAAGGAGGAGCGCGAGCGGCCGCAGCTCCTCTACGACCTCACCTCGCTGCAGCGCCACGCGAACACCCTCTTCGGGTTTTCCGCGCGGCGGACGCTGGGGGCCGCGCAGCGCCTCTACGAGGAGCACAAGGCGATCACCTATCCGCGCACCAGCTCGCGCTTCCTGCCGAGCGACCAGATCCCCGAGATCAAGCCGATCGCCGGGCTGGTCGGCCGCAACTCCGCCTACTCGAAGGCCGCCGAGTACGTCCGCTCCCTCGACCGTCTGCCGCTCGGCCGGGTGGTCAACGACAAGAAGGTCGCTGATCACCACGCGCTCATCCCGACGCGCTCCGAGCACGACCTGGACCGGATGGGGTCGGACGAGCGGAAGGTGTACGACCTCGTGGCCAAGCGCTTCCTGGCGATCTTCCACCCGGATGCCGTCTTCGAGCGCACGCGCGTGGAGACCACCGTCACCGAGCACGTGTTCCGCACCAGCGGGCGGCGCCTGATCGAGGCAGGCTGGAAATCCGTGTACGGCGAGGAGGCCCAGCCCGCCGAGCGCCCGGACGACGACACGGGCGGCGACCAGCTGCTGCCGCAGCTCGAGCAGGGCGAGGCGGTGAAGACGCTGTCGGTCGAGTCCCTGCGCAAGGAGACGCAGCCGCCGCGGCGCTACACCGAGGCGTCCCTGCTCGCCGCCATGGAGACCGCGGGCAAGGACATCGAGGAGGCCGACCTGCGCGAGGCGATGAAGGACTCCGGCATCGGCACGCCGGCCACGCGGGCCGCGATCATCGAGCGGCTGATCGACGTCGGTTACATCGAGCGCGACGGGCGGGCGCTAGTCGCTACCGACAAGGGCATCCAGGTGGTGCGGCTGCTCGGGTCCCATCCGCTCACGTCACCTGAGCTGACCGGCGACTGGGAGCGGCGGCTCGGCCTGATCGAGCAGGGCGAGGACTCACGGCCGGCGTTCATGTCGGACATCACGCACTTCACCGAGAAGACGGTCCAGGAGCTCGACAAGCTCAAGGACGTGAAGATCGAGCGCGCCAACCTGGGCCCGTGCCCGATCTGCGGCCGCGACGTGATCGAGAACCGCAAGGGCTACTCGTGCTGGACGAAGGACGACCCCGGCTGCGGGTTCGTGATCTGGAAGCGGAAGGCGGGGAAGATCCTGCCGGTCTCGGTCGTCCGCGAGCTGATGGCGAACTTCAAGACCGAGAAGCCCGTCACCGGCTTCCGCGGCCGCTCCGGCCGCACCTTCAAGGCGAAGCTGAAGCTCGAGCAGGGAGACGACGGGAAGTGGCGCGTCGAGTTCGATGAGGACTGGGCGCGCGAGCCGCGACCTCGGCCGCCGGCCGAGGAGGAGGACGGCGCGTCCGGGTCGGGCGAGGGCGCTGCGCCTGCGGGCGGCCGCGCGGCCGCGTCCGCCGACGGCGCGGGGGCGGCTGAGCCGGAGAAGCAGCCGGCCTCGTAGCCCGGTGTCCTCCTCCTCGCTCTTCTGCCGCCACAACCGCTTCACAGCCGACTGCCCGATCTGCTCCAAGGGGACCGTGCTCGATCCGGGCCGGGCGTCGGAGCGGCGGGGCCAGTCCGGGCGAGCGGCCGCAGCTCGCCGGAAGGGCGGCGCGCGCGCCGCTGCGGCGGCGGCGGATTTCGCCGGGCCGTACGTGTCCGCCGGCCCGTACGCGCGCGATGACGGCACTACGTTCGAGGTCAGGCTCGAGCGCGTTCCGGGCGGCGTGCGCGTGGCGTCGTGGTCGGCCGGGCGCCTCGAGCGCCGCGCGCCGGAGCTGCACGAGAATGACCTGCGCCCGCTCGTGGCGGACGCGCTTGAGAGCGAGCTCCTGGCGGAGCGCGACCTGCGGCTGCTATCGGGCGCCGTCTCGGTCGCCGTCGAGGAGGAGGCCTCGAACGGCGATGCGCCCGCCGCGAGCCCAGGCCGCGCGGGCGACATGCGCGAGGAGCTCAGGATCGAGCCCCGCGGCGACGGGATGGTGAGGATCGCGCGCTGGCTCCATTACCCGAGCCGGGGGTGGGAGCTCCAG
>VAXR01000167.1 GCA_005885165.1 Actinomycetota bacterium | reverse complement strand
CGTGGCAGCCGAGGTCCTGTCGGAGATCCGCAAGGCCAAGTCCACCGCTCAGCTACCGATGCGCGCGGAGGTGGCGCGCGCGGTGGTGCGCGACAGCGGCGATCGGCTCGAACTGCTCGGCGAGGTGGAGGACGACGTGGCCGACGCGGGCCGCGTCGCGCGGTTCGAGAAGGTCGCCGACGGCGCCTTCTCGGTCGAGGTGGAGTTCGCGAGCGGCGGCTAGCGCCCAGTCGTCGTCGACGTGGACTGCTGCGGGACGGTCTGTCGCGCCGGCGGGCCGCTGATCTTGCAGGTGGCCGCGGAGTAGGCCTTGGGGCTCGCCTTGTGGCCGGAGGTCGTGGTTCGGGTCGCCCGCCGCACGATCTGGCCGTTCTCCTTCCACCTGAACTTGACGAGCCCGCGCATCACGAAGGACTTCCCGGCCACGGGCTCGTTGAAGTAGAAGTTCCAGCCCGACTCCTGCGACACGAAGCCCGAGCCGAGCGACTGCCAGCCCGAGTCGCCGCCGTGCTTCAGGCGGTGCCACTTGTGGTCGTGGCGGTACTGCGCCACGAACCGCATGTGCAGCTGCTGCTGCGGATTGTCGGCTGGCATCCGCGCGCGGACGCCCATCTTCGGGCGCGGATGGTGCTGCGGCTTGCAGACGTTGATCGTTGCCCAGAGATCGTGGTTGCCCGCCTGGATCGCGTACTCGCCGCTGCCCGCGCCGGCGACGGCCACGGCGAAGCCGGCCACGGGCAGCGCGATGGCCGCGGCGCCGGCCGCAACGCGGGCAGCGGGAGATCTCTTGACTCGCGCGAGAAGGGGTCTCGCCATGTCCAATATGAGCCTACGACGCACTCAGAGTTGCGGTAACGCGGCGTGGCGCGGCGCGCAAGCGGCTGCGATCATCCGCCCATGGCAAGCGGGGAGGACACCACCCGGCTACTCAGCCGGGTTCCGCTTTTCGCCGACCTCTCAGAACGCGAGCTGACCGAGCTCGCCCAGGTGGCCGTACCGCGCAGCTGGCTCGCGGGCGAGGTGATCTTCCGCGAGGGCGACCCCGGCGACACCTGCTACGTGGTGCGGAGCGGCGCCGTGCGCGTCACGCGCCGCCACTCCGACGGGCGCCAGATCGCGCTCGCCGACCTCCGCGAGGGGGACATCTTCGGCGAGCTCGCCATGTTCGGCGGCGAGACCCGCTCGGCGACCGTGGAGGCCGTGGAGCCGGCGGAGGGCGTGGCCTTGCTCGCCGGCGACCTCCGCCGCACGATCCTGGCCCATCCCGAGATGGCGTGGGCGATGCTCGCCGGCCTGGCCGACCGGATCCGCGCGGCGAACGAGCGGCTCGCACGCCAGACCTTCCAGACGGTGGAGGGACGTGTGGCGAGCGCGCTGCTCGGCCAGGTCAAGGCCCTGACCGCCGGCAGCGGCGGGGAGCCGCCGCGGGAGATCCTCATACGCGCGACCCAGGCCCAGATCGCCCAGCTCTCCGGGGCGTCGCGCGAGAGCGCGAGCCGCTTCCTGGCCAAGCTCGAGCGCGCCGGCGTGATCACGACCGGTCGCGGGAAGATCCTCGTGCACGAGCCGGCCTCCCTCAACAACTACATCTACTGACGGGACTTACCTCGACTGACGGAAACGGCGACCGGCCGGAACGCGACGTCTCCGGCGAGGATGCGGCGCGCCGGGAGCGGATGGTGCGCACGCAGCTCCGCGCGCGGGGAATCGAGGACGAGCGCGTGCTGGCCGCGATGGCCGAGGTCCCGCGCGAGCGCTTCCTCGCCGAGGAGCAGCGTCCGGACGCCTACCGCGACGGGGCGCTGCCGATCGGGGAGGGGCAGACGATGTCCCAGCCATGGATCGTGGCCTGCATGACCGCCCTGCTCGAGCTGGAGGGCGACGAGCGCGTGCTCGAGGTGGGCACCGGGTCCGGCTACGGCGCGGCTGTGCTGTCGCGCTGCTGCGCGGAGGTCGTCACGATCGAGCACTACCCCTCGCTGGCCGAGAGGGCGCGCGCGACCCTCGCGGAGCTCGGCTACACGAACGTGGAAGTGCGGGTGGGCGACGGCGCGGCCGGGGCGCCCGACCGCGCGCCGTTCGGCGGGATATCGGTGACCGCGTCGGTGGTGGGCGAGCCGTCTCCCACGTGGTTCGAGCAGCTCGCCCCCGGCGCCGCGCTCGTCTGCCCGGTCCGGCACGACCACAACGAGGAGCTGATGCGCTTCCGCGACGGACGCCGTGAGCCGGTGGTCCCCGTGCGCTTCGTCCCGCTCGTCTCGGAGCGGCCCGAGGGGGCGGATGAGACCGAGCCGGACGAGGGAGCCGAGCTGTGATCCGCGAGTTCTCGGCGGGAGGTCTGGCGCTGCGGCGGTTCAGGGGACGCGAGTTCGTGGCCGCCGTGCGGGTGAAGGACGGGAGGGTCCTTGCCCTGCCCAAGGGCCACATCGACCCCGGCGAGAGCGCCGCCGACGCCGCCACCCGCGAGCTGCGCGAGGAGGCCGGGATCGACGGCCGGCTGGTCGAGAAGCTCGGCGACGTGAAGTACTGGTACAGCCGCGACGGCGACCGGGTGATGAAGGTCGTGAGCTTCTTCCTCTTCCGCTACCGCTCGGGGAGCGTGCGCGATCACGACTTCGAGGTCGACTCGGCGGAGTGGGTTCCGCTCGAGGATGCGCCCCGCCTCCTGAGCTATCGGGGCGAGCGCGAGATGGCCGAGGCCGCCCTTTCCGCGCTGAGCGCAGGCCGATAGTCTCCGGCCGCCGTGTACGTCCTGAACTTCTACTCGCCGGTGTTCGTCGATCAGCTCAAGCGCGGGCGCAAGACCGCGACGATCCGGCTTGGCGACAAGAGCGCCAAGTACCGCAAGGGGCACGTGGTCCTGATCACCGTGGGCTTCCAGCACGCGCCGCGCGAGAAGATCTTCGAGGCGGTGATCGACGCCGTCGAGGTCAAGCGGGTGCGGGAGCTCTCGCCGAGGGACATCGAGCACGACAACCCGGAGTTCCGCCGCCTCGAGGAGACCGTGCACTTCCTCGAGCAGATCTACGGCCGCGAGGTCTCGCAGGACGACGTCGTCACGGTCGTCCGCTTCTCGGCGATCCTCGAGCGGCCCGAGGAGATCTCGGAGCGCCTCTCGCCCGGCGCGCCGACCCAGAACTAGAGCCAGATTCCCGTTGGCACTTGGCACTCTCGATGGTAGAGTGCCAACCCGAAATTCTGAGACCGGCTTAACGGAGGTTACGCCAATGAAGCTCAAGCCACTCGGCGATCGGCTGATCGTCCAGGCGGTGGAGGAGGAGGAGACCACCGCGAGCGGCATCGTCCTTCCCGACACCGCCAAGGAAAAGCCCCAGCGCGGCAAGGTGCTCGCCGTGGGCGACGGGAAGGTCAGCGAGGAAACCGGCAAGCGGACGCCGCTCGACGTGTCCGAGGGCGACGAGGTCCTCTATTCGAAGTACGGCGGCACTGAGATCTCGGTCGATGGCGAGGACCTGCTCGTCCTTCGCGAATCCGACGTCCTCGCGAAGGTCGCCTAGCCCCCTTAAACCAGACGGAGGAACAAGAGAAATGGCTCACAAGGAGCTCAAGTACGACCAGGAGGCGCGCGCCGCGCTAGAAGCCGGCGTCGACGCCGTGGCCAACGCCGTGAAGGTCACGCTCGGCCCGAAGGGCCGCTACGTGGTCCTCGACAAGAAGTTCGGCGCGCCCACCATCACCAACGACGGCGTCACGATCGCGCGTGAGATCGAGGTCGAGGACGTCTTCAAGAACCAAGGCGCCCAGCTCGTGCGCGAGGTGGCGACGGCGACCAACGACGTCGCCGGCGACGGCACCACCACGGCCACTGTCCTAGCCCAGACGATCGTTCGGCAGGGCCTCAAGAACGTGGCCGCGGGGGCCAACCCGCTCGCGCTCAAGCGCGGGATCGAGAAGTCGGTCGACCAGGTCGTGGACAACATCCGCGAACAGTCGAAGGAGGTCTCGGGCAAGGACCAGATCGCGCGCGTCGCGGCGATCTCGGCGGCCGACGACGAGATCGGCGACGTGATCGCCGACGCGATCGAGAAGGTCGGCAAGGACGGCGTGGTGAACGTCGAGGAGGGCCAGACCTTCGGCATGGACCTTGAGTTCACCGAGGGCATGCAGTTCGACAAGGGCTACATCTCGCCGTACATGGTCACCGACCAGGACCGCATGGAGGCCGTCCTCGAGGACCCGTACATGCTGATCGCGAATCAGAAGATCGGGTCGGTTCGGGACATCCTGCCGGTGCTCGAGCAGGTCATCCAGTCCGGAAAGCCGATCCTGATCATCGCCGAGGACGTGGAGGGCGAGTCGCTCGCCACGCTGGTGGTGAACAAGCTGCGCGGCACTTTCACCGGCGTCGCGGTCAAGGCGCCGGGCTTCGGCGACCGCCGCAAGCGGATGCTCGAGGACATCGCGATCCTGACCGGCGGCGAGGTGATCACCGAGGAGATGGGCCTCAAGCTCGAGAACACGCAGCTCTCGCAGCTCGGCCACGCCCGCCGCGTGGTCGTCGCGAAGGACACCACGACGATTATCGACGGGGCCGGTGAGAGCGACGCCATCAAGGGCCGCATCAACCAGATCAAGAACGAGATCGAGAACACCGACTCGGACTTCGACGCCGCCACCGAGACCGAGATGAAGGAGAAGAAGCACCGCGTCGAGGACGCGCTCCAGGCCACGAGGGCGGCCCTCGAGGAGGGCATCGTCCCCGGCGGCGGCGTCGCCCTCCTCCGCGCTGCCAAGTCCATCAAGCTCGACGCCCTCGAGGGCGACGAGCAGACCGGCGGGCGGATCATCCTCCGCGCGCTGGAGGAGCCGGTCCGGCAGCTCGCCGAGAACGCGGGCCTCGAGGGTTCGGTCGTCGTCAACGACGTGCGCAAGGCCAAGGTAGGCCACGGTCTGAACGCCGAGAGCGGCGAGATCGTGGACCTGGTTGCGGACGGCGTGATCGACCCGGCGATGGTCACGCGTTCGGCGCTTCAGAACGCGGCGTCGATCGCCAAGAACATCCTCACCACCGAGGCGATCGTCGCGGAGATGCCTGAGAAGGAGCCCATGCCCGCCATGCCCGGCGGGATGGACGGGATGATGTAGGTCCGTCCAGGACCCAGGTGTTCCGGAGGGCCCGGCCAGCACGGCCGGGCCCTTCGTCGTTCAGGCGCCGAGCACCGCGCGCATCGGCCGCGGGTTGACGCCCAGGGCCTCGGCGTCCGCGGTCCCGCGCGGCGTGGTCATCGGGATCTCCATCAGCTCGGCCTCCTCCCAGGTTGCGAAGGCTGTTTGGCGCGCCGCTCCCGCGAGGGCGGTGAGGCCCGCCCGGACGACCGGCAGCGGGACGTGAAGGAGGCGGCGCCGGCGGTGGAGCGCGCGGAGGATCTCCCGCGCAATGTCGTCGTAGGAGAGGGTCTCCGGGCCGGCCAGCTCGATCTTCGTTCTGTCGTTGCCGCGCCCTTCGAGCACTGCCGTGACGCACGCCGCCGCGTCGTCCGCCCAGATCGGCTGGTAGAGCGCGCGTCCCGAACCCGAGATCGGCATAGCGGGGAGCAGCGACAGCCGCTCGAGCAGGCGAATCCAGGGATCGAGCGGCGAGTACACGATCGACGGCGCGAACACCACCGTCTGGAGCGGGGAGCTCTCGACCGAGCGCTCGGCCAGCGCCTTGGCCCTGAAGAACGGCGCCCTCGAGGTGAGCGACGCGCCCAGCGCGGAGAAGAACAGGAACCGCTCGACGCCGGCGCGCTCGGCGGCGCGCAGGAGGCGGAGCGTGGCCACCGCGTTCAGCTCCTCGAGCGACGCGCGCGGCTGGTCGCGGATGGCGGCGGCGAGGTGCACAACCGTGTCGACCCCCCGCAGGGCGTTCCGGAACGAGAACGGCTCGGCCAGGTCGCCGAGCGCGATCTGCACGCGTACGCGTTCGGGCCCGAGTCGCCGCGGATCGCGCACCAGGCAGCGCACGCGCGCGCCCGAGGCCACCAGCTGGCGCAGCAGCGCGGACCCGACGTTCCCTGTCGCGCCGGTCACCAGGATCATGCGGCCGGAGCCTAGTCGCGCGAACCCTTGACACAAGGGTCACGCTTCGAAGAGACTCGCACTCAGCATCGGGCCCACGGGGGCGGAGGTGCCCGAAACTCAAGAGGAGGGACACATGTCTAGGCTGCGCTTACGCAAGCCCAGTCCGGCGATGGCCGTTGCGCTGGTCGCGCTCGTCGTCTCGCTTGGCGGCACGGCCGCCGCCGCGGGGTTCGGCCCGTTCGAGGGCAACGAGATAATCAAGAAGAAGTCGCTGTCCGGCAATCGCCTGAAGAAGCACTCGGTGTCCGGTAATCGCCTGCAGGGTCACACGATCACCGGCACGCAGATCAACCTCTCGAAGCTCGGGAAGGTGCCCACCGCCGTAAACGCGGATAAGCTCGGCGGCAAGCTGCCGACCGCTTTCGCGCCGGCGCCCCGGATCTTCACCTCTCCTGTCGTCAAGGTGACGGGGACGCCTACCGGGAACACCGTCACTGCGTACAAATCCGGTCCGTTCACCATCGAGTTCACGTGTAAGGATGAGGGTGTCTCGGGTTTCAGCTGGTCGCTCGACGCGTCCTCGACCGAGGCAAACTCGGTCCTGGAGAGCGCCGTCCAACCCACCGCCGGGACGAAGCAGAGCGTCGCCACACAAAGCGCGGACACAATGCCTCAGACCGAAGACGACGAGAGGGTCAGCCTCGAGGCGCCAAGCGGAGCGCGTGTGTGGATCGACTTCACGCTCGGCATCAACTCCTTGGGGACGAACTGCTGGTACGACTACCAGGGCCTCAAGTAGCAACCCAGGAAGACTCGCGAGCCCGCCGGCAAGCCGCCGGCGGGCTTGCGTAGAACGGTTACCCCGGCGCGCTCGCGACGATCACCACGCGCCACGGCGAGGGATCGCTGCGGTGCACCTCGACATCGCTGAACCCGGCCTCTCGTAGCCAGCCGCTGTACTCGGCGAGCGTGTAGGTCCGCGCGTGGCTCGCCACGTAGTACGCGAGCCCCGTCAGCGCGCCGACCTGGCTCACGTCGGCGCCGGGCTCCGGCCGCTCCGTGTCCCCGATAACGAGGCAGCCGCCCGGGCGGAGCGCCGCCCGCGCCAGCCGCATGAGCTCGAGCACCTTCTCCGGCGCCAGATGGTGCATGAGGTTGAAGACGGAGACGACGTCGAGGCCCGAGCCGAGGCCGTGTTCGAACACGTCACCCTCCGCGAACGAGACCCGGTCGGCGTAGCCCTCGCGCTCCACGATGCGCCGCCCGATCTGCGCGCTACCTGGAAGGTCGAGCACCGTCGCCTGCAGCCCCGGATGCCGGCGGCACATCGCCATGGCGAACGACCCGTGCCCGCCCGCGACGTCCACCATCCGCTCCGGCGCCTCGACGTCCACGAGGGCGGCGTTGCCTTCCTGCTCGGCCGCGGATAGCTCGAACAGGCCGTTGATGTACGCCTCCCAGAGGGGGTCGTCGGGGCCGCGGTCGTGCCAGGCGGCCGTCTCGCCGTGGCGCACGACGCGCTCCAGCAGGCCGACCGCCTCCCAGTGGTGCACGCCGAAGTCGCCGGCGAACGTGGCGATCGACTCGGGCGCGCCCCTCACCACGCGCGGCGCGACCCCCGCGCTGACGTGGCACCTCCCGTCCTCGAGCTCCAGGTAGCCGAGCGAGACGAGCGCCGTGCAAAGCGCGTCCACTCCGAGCGGATCGAGCCCGAGCCGGGCGGCCAGCTCCGCGGGCGAAGCCGGCTCGGCTGCGAGCGAATCGAACACCCCGAGCGTGATCCCGGCCACGACGGCGCGCGCCGCTAGCGGCAGGACGAACGTGTCGTAGAAGGGGTCCGGATCGCCGCTCAGGCCGCGCACCGGCCGAGTCTAAGGGACACCTAATCCCCCAAACCGGGCCGCAAAATCGCCTCGGTATGATCGCCGCACGCCATG
>VAXR01000166.1:4988-10071 GCA_005885165.1 Actinomycetota bacterium | reverse complement strand
ACGTCCTCGACCGACTCGGCCCGCTTGCCGGGCGAGATATTCGAGATGTGCAGGAGGCCGTCGGTGCCCTTGGCGAGCTCGACGAACGCGCCGAACGTCGTGGTCTTCACGACCTTGGCCGACGGGAACTCGTCCCCGACCTCGACCTCCTTGGTCATCGATCGGATCCGCTCGACCAGGGCGTCGCCCTGCTCGCCGCTCGCCGCGTAGATCAGGACCGTGCCGTCGTCCTGCATGTCGATCTGCGCCTCGTACTCCTCGGACAGCGCGCGGATCGTCTCGCCGCCCTTGCCGATGACCATCCCGATCTTCTCCGGGTCGATCTGGATCGAGGTGATCCGCGGCGCGTACGGGGAGAGCTCCGCCGCGGGCTCGGAGATGACCTCGTTCATCTTGCCGAGGATGAAGGTCCGCCCCTCCTTCGCCTGCGTCAGCGCGTCGCGCAGGATGTCGAAGGTGACGCCCGAGATCTTGATGTCCATCTGGAGGGCGGTGATCCCCTGGTCGGTCCCCGCCACCTTGAAGTCCATGTCGCCGAGGTGATCCTCCACGCCGGCGATGTCGGAGAGCACGATGTAGTCGTCGCCCTCCTTGATCAGGCCCATGGCGATCCCCGCCACGGCACGCTCGATCGGCACGCCGGCCTGCATCAACGAAAGGCTCGACCCGCAGACCGACGCCATCGACGACGAGCCGTTCGACTCGAGGATGTCGGAGACCACGCGGATCGTGTACGGGAATTCCTCCTGCGACGGGACTAGCCGCACGAGCGCGCGCTCCGCCAGCGCGCCGTGGCCGATGTCGCGGCGCTTCGGGCCGCGCATGAAGCCGGCCTCGCCCACCGAGAAGGGCGGGAAGTTGTAGTGGTGGAAGTAGCGCTTGGCGGTCTCGAGCCCGAGGGTGTCGAGCCGCATCTCCTCACGCGTCGTTCCCAGCGCGACCACCGAGAAGGCCTGCGTCTGCCCGCGGGTGAACAGAGCAGAGCCGTGCGTGCGGGGCGCGACTCCGACCTCGATCGAGATCGGCCGGATCTCGTCCGCCGCGCGGCCGTCGGGCCGCTTCTTCTCCACCGCGATCCGCCGCCTGATCACGTCCTTCTCGAGCTTGTCGAACGCCAGCTGGGCGGCCGCGCGGCGCTCCCTGTACTCCTCCGACTCGGGCTCGCCGGCGAAGGCCTCGAGCACCTCCTCCTCGACGCGCTTGGTCGCCTCCTGGCGCTCGAGCTTGTCCTCGACCTGCGTGGCCTCGTCCAGCGAGGAGCCGAAGCGCTCCCTGATCTGCTCGAGCAGGGCCGCGTCCACCTGCGGGACCTCGACCTCGTCCTTCGGCTTGCCGGCCTTCTCCTGGAGCTCGCGCTGCGCCGCGCAGAGCTTCTTGATCTCGCCGTGGGCGATGTCGAGCGCATCGAGGATCTCGGCCTCCGAGACCTCCTGGGCGCCGGCCTCGACCATGAGGATCGCGTCCTCCGTGCCGGCGACCACGAGGTCGAGCGGGCTGTCCGGCAGCCACTCCTCCTCGGGGTTGACGACGAAGCCGCCCTCCTCGTCCTGGCCGATGCGGACGGCGCCGACTGGCGTCGGGAACGGGATGTCCGACACCATCAGCGCGGCGCTCGCGCCGTTCATCGCGAGGATGTCGTACGGGTGCACGTGATCGACCGACATCGGGATCGCGACCAGCTGGGTCTCGCGCCGCCAGCCCTTGGGGAAGAGCGGGCGGATCGGGCGGTCGATCATGCGCGCGGTGAGCGTGCCCTTCTCGCCGGCACGGCCCTCGCGCTTGAAGAAGCTTCCGGGGATCTTCCCGGCCGCGTACATGCGCTCCTCCACGTCCACGGTGAGCGGGAGGAAGTCGACGTCGCGGGGGTTGCCGGCGGTCGCTGTGGCGAGCACCATCGTCTCGCCCTGAGTGACCACGACGGCGCCGCCCGCCTGCTTCGCGAGCTTGCCGGTCTCGAACGAAATCGAGCTGCCACCGATCTCGACCGAGACCCGGCTCTCATCCTGATTCATGAGGTTCCTTTCGATGCCGCCTCCGGTTGGCGGCCTTTGCGTGTTTCTGGCTTCGGAATGAAGTTGGCCGCAAATCTAGCAGTGCTCCGGGCGCGACCAAGGGGCGGCAAAGGAGAGAGGCCCGGACCGCATCTCTCCTCAACCGTGCTGCTTTTTGGTCGCCCTGTGACCAAAAGGCAGCAAGCCTCGCCCGAGACCCGGGATCCGCCAAGCCCCGCACCCCTTTATTGCCCTATCTCAGGAAGCTTTGGAGGAGCTCCTCGCTCGGGACGCCTGCGTGTGCTTGGCCGTCCACGAACAGCGTCGGCGTCGTCACGACGCCTGCGCGCAGGCCCGAGCGGAAGTCGCGCTCGACCCTCTCCGCGACAGCTTCGGATCGCCGGTCCGCCTCGAAGCGGTCGAGGTCGAGGCCGAGCTCGCGCACCCGCTCCCACAGGTGCGGGTCGTCGATCCGTCCCTGGTCGGCGTACAGCGAGTCGTGGAACTCCCAGTACGAGCCCTGAAGGCCCGCGGCCTCGGCCGCGCACGCGAGCACCCTCGCCCGCGGGTGCTTGGAAACCACCGGGAAGTGGCGGAAGACGCGCCGGACGCGAACGCCGGCGAGCAGCCCGTCGGTCTTCGCACAGTACGGGCACTCGTAGTCCCCGTACTCGACCACGAGCGGCGCGTCGCGGTCGCCGCGCACGTGGTCGTCGGGTGCAGGAGGCGGGACGCCGGCGCTTCGGAGGTCGGCGCTCAGGCCGCGGCGCGCTCGTCGAGGGCGTCGAAGATGAGGTTCGCGCCCGGTATCTCGAGCGGCGACGGCGAGCGGTAGGACCACACGACGGCCCCGTCCGGGCCGATCATCACGAGCGCTCGCGCGCTCACGCCGCGCTCCTCGTCGTACACGCCGAACGCCCGGGCGACCGCGCCCTTCGGATGGAAGTCGGCGAGCAGGGGGATCGACACGCCGAGCTTCTCCTGGAACGCCTTGTGCGAGTAGGCGGAGTCGACCGACACGCCGTACATCTCGACCCCTCGCGCGTGGAGCTCGCCGAGTACCTCCTGGTAGACGTTGAGCTGGTCCGTGCAGACCGGGCTGAAGTCGAGCGGGTAGAAGACGAGCACCACCGTCCCGCCCCGAAGCGACTCGAGGCTGACCTCCTCCCCATCCTGGTTCCGCAGGCTGAAGTCCGGCGCCGGCGTACCGGGCTCGATCATCGTCTGAGCCCGAGCTCTCCGATCAGCGAGCGGTAGCGGTCGAGGTCGCGGCGCTGGAGGTAGTTGAGGAGCCTGCGCCGCTGCCCCACGAGCATCAGCAGGCCGCGGCGTGAGTGGTGGTCGCCCTTGTGCTCCCGAAGGTGCTCCGTGAGGTGGTTGATGCGCGCGGTGAGAAGCGCGATCTGGACCTCGGGCGAGCCGGTGTCCGCCTCCGACTTCCCGTGCTTGTTGACGATTTCGCGCTTTGCATCGACGGTCAGGCTCATCGGTCGGCGAACCGTAGCAGGGGTCTCTTAGCTGCTGGGAGCTGCGATCCGCCGCGCCTCGTCGGCGTCGCGGTGCATCTGCTCGACCAGCGCGTCCACTGATTCGAACCGCCGCTCGCCCCTCAGGCGCTCGACGAACGCGATCCGCAGAATCTCGCCGTAGAGGTCGCCCTCGAAGTCCAGGAGGTAGGCCTCGACCAGCAGGCCGCGACCCGAGTCGAACGTCGGGCGCACCCCCACGTTCACCGCCGCCGGGTGGCCATGAGCCCAGGCCGCGTACACGCCGTGGCCGGGCACCGCGTAGTGCGGATCGGGGACGAGGTTCGCGGTCGGCATGCCGAGGTGCTTGCCGCGCCCGTCGCCCGGCACGACCTCGCCCTCGAGCATGAACGGGGCGTCGAGGAAGCGCGCCGCCCGCGCCACGTCGCCGGCCGCCACGAGCGCGCGGATCTGGGTCGAGGAGACCGTCTCCCCCTCCACCTCGACCATCGGCACCACGCGCGTCTCGAACTCCGGGCGCGAGGAGAGAAACTCCGCGTCGCCGCGGGCGCCCTTCCCGAACCGGAAGTTCTCGCCGATCGAGACCTGCGCGGCGCCGAGCTGACCGATCAGGACGTCCTCGACGAACGATTCGGCGCTCCGGTTCTGGAACTCGCGGTCGAAGTGGATGACCACGAGCTCATCGACGCCGAGCCCGGCGATCACGTCGCGCTTGATCCCGAACGGCATGAGGAGCTTCGGCAGGGCGTCAGGCCGGATCACCGCCAGCGGGTGCGGCTCGAAGGTGAGGACCGTGTCGCTGCCCTCGATCACCGCCCGGTGGCCGAGGTGGACGCCGTCGAAGGTCCCTATCGCGACGTGCCGGCCGCGGTCCGGCGTCGGCTCAAGCTGGTGGAGCGGCGTGACCTTCACAGCACGATGAACGGCTTCAGCTGCCCGTCCTCGGCGAGCCGGGCGATGGCCACGAGCGAGCCGTCGTGCATGAGCCGCACGGGAGTGTCCGGGACCCGGCCGCTCGCGGGCACGGCGAGCCCGTGCGATACCCGCTCCGCCGCGCCCGGCTCGAGCTCGTGCGAGGGCATGAACCCGAGCGCCTCCTCCAGCGGCAGCATGCGCTCGGGGTCGGCATCCTCGAGGCGGAACGGCCCGATCCGGGTTCGCTCGAGCTCCTCGCAGTAGGCGTCTCCCAGCCCGGCCACCAGCTGGCGGACGTAGGTGCCCGAGGAGCATTCGATCTCGAGCCCCGCGCGGTCGCCCTCCCGCCAGAGGAGCTCGAAGCGGTGAACCGTGACCGGCCGGGGCTCGCCCTCGATTGGATCCCCGCGGCGCGCGCGCCGGTACAGCCGCTCGCCGCCGACCTTGACGGCGGAGTGCGCCGGCGGCCGCTGCATCAGCTCCCCGGTTGGGATTTCGATCGTCTCGGGCACGCGCCCAGTATGAGCGAGTGCGCCATCCCGGTCCCCTGTGCTGGAGGTCCAGCCAAGGCGCGCCACCGCGCGGTAGGTCTTCGGCAGGCCCATCAGGAAGCGCTGTACCCGCGTCGCGCGCCCGACCAGGAGGAGCAGAAGGCCGGTGGCGAACGGATCGAGCGTGCCGGCGTGCCCG
>VAXR01000166.1:0-4927 GCA_005885165.1 Actinomycetota bacterium | reverse complement strand
CTGCGGCGGAGTGTCGGGCATCGGCCTCTCTTAGAGCTGGGAGCTGACCTCGCGGCGGAGGCGCTCGATCAGGTCCGGGAGCTGCATGTCGGTCGTGAAGCCGGCTGCCTGCCGGTGACCGCCGCCGCCGAACCCGCGTGCGATACGCGATACGTCCACGCGCCCGTCCGTTGCGCGCAGGCTCACCTTCCGCCTGCTCTCGTCGCCGATCAGGTCGCGGATCAGGCAGGCGACGAGCGTGCCCTCGACCTGGCGCATGTGGTCCACGATCCCCTCCGAGTCGCTCTCGTCGGCGTCGGAGTGGGCGAAGTCGTCGCGCGTGAGGTGCGTGAGGGTCAGCGCGCCGTCGTCGAAGCGCTGCACCGAGGCGAGCGCCCGCGCCAGCAGCTGCACGCGGCTGAACGGGAGCCCCTCGTAGAGATGCTGGTGCACCTGGGCGGGCTGGACGCCGGCGGCGATCAACGCGGCCGCCATCTCGTGCGCTGCCGGCGTCGTGTTCTCGAACATGAACTTTCCCGTGTCGGTGACGAGCCCGATGTAGAGCGCCTCGGCGATCGGCCTCGAGAGCTCCACCCCGAGCTCGCGCGCCAGGCGGTACACGATCTCCGCCGTGCAGGAGGCATCCGAGACCACCAGGTTCACGTCGCCGAAGCGCGTGTTGTCGTGGTGGTGGTCGATGTTCACGATCCGCGCGCCCGAGCTCTTCAGGAACTCGACCGGCATCCGGTCCATGTTCCCGCAGTCGAGGAACACCACGAGGCGCTCCTCGAGGTCCGGCGGCGGGTCGTGAACCACGTCGTCGAACCGCATGTGCCGGTACTCGTGGGGCAGCGGGAACTGGTCTGCGCCCATGTACATCACGGAGTCCTTTCCGAGCGCCTCGAGCACCAGCTGCATGGCGCGCAGCGATCCGAGCGCGTCGCCGTCGGGGTTCTCGTGCGTGGTGAGGAAGACCTTGGGCGCCGCCCGCAGCTCCCCGATCACCTGCTCCTGCTCGGTGGCCGTCGTCATCGCGCCGGGCCCCGCCCTTCCTCGGCCAGCAGCTCGGTGATGCGCATGCCGTGGCGGATCGAGTCGTCGTGCACGAAATCGAGCGTCGGCGTGCGCTTGAGGCGGAGCTCCTCGCCGACGCGCTGCTGCAGGTAGCCGCTCGCGGAGGCGAGCCCGGCGAGCGCGGCGTCGCGCTCCTGCTGCTCTCCGAGAATGCTCACGAACACCCGTGCGCTGCGCAGGTCCGCACTCGTCTCCACCCCTGTGACCGTCACGAATCCGATGCGCGGGTCCGCCACGTCCTCGGCTATGTGGGCGGACACAACCTCGCGGACCGCCTCGTTGACCCGACGCATCCTGGCTCCGGCCATCCTAACCCCTTACGCCTCCAGCACTTCCTCGGCGGAGATCAGGCCCCGCTCGAGCCGCACGCCCTGCGGAAACTGGGCCTCCACGTAGCGCGCCAGCTTCGCACCGGCGTCGTCGACCACCGACGCGCTCCCCCCGACGAGCGCCGCGGTGAGGGTGGCGCGCTGCCAGCGGTCGTGGTGCGCGGTCTCGGAGACCGACGCGCCGAAGCGTCGCTGAAGCTGTGACTTCAGCGAGACGAGCTCCTTGCGCTTGCCCTTGAGGCTTCCGTTCTCTGGGAAGTGCAGGTGGATCTCGACGAGGCAGACGAAGCTCATTCGAGCTCGCGTTCTACCTGCCTCGTCTCGAATACCTCGATGACGTCGCCCTCCTTGACGTCCGCGTAGTTCTCGAGCACCACACCGCACTCGAGACCGGAGGTGACCTCGCGGACGTCGTCCTGGAAGCGACGAAGCGACGCGATCCGCCCCGTGTAGATGATGGTCCCGTCGCGCACGAGCCGGGCGGTGCCGCCGCGCCTGATCGTGCCGTCGGTGACGTAGCAGCCGGCGATCGTTCCCACCCGGGAGGCCTTGAACGTGGCTCGGATCTCCGCCGTCCCGACGGTCGTCTCGATCTCCTCGGGCGCCAGCATCCCCTCCATCGCCGAGCGGAGCTCGTCGATCACGTTGTAGATCACCGAGTACGTGCGGATCTCCACGCCCTCGCGCTCGGCCACAGCTCGCGCGTCGCCGACCGGACGGACGTTGAAGCCGATGATCACCGCGTCCGACGCCGCGCCAAGCATCACGTCGGACTCGGTGATGCCGCCCACGCCGTCGCGGATCACGTTCACCGTGACCTCCTTCTGCGGCAGCTTGGCGATCTCGTCTGCGAGGGCCTCTAGCGAGCCCGCGACGTCGGCCTTCACGACCAGCGCAAGCTCCTGCAGGTCGCCCTTCTGGGCGCGAGCGAAGACATCCTCGAGCGAGACGCGCACCCCCTGCCGGCGTGCGAGCGCCTCCGTCTTCAGGCGGTTCGCCCGCTCGTTGGCCTCCTGGCGCGCCTTCCGCTCGTTCTCGGCGGCCCGGACGCGCTCGCCGGCCTCGGGCACCCCGTCGAAGCCCAGCACCTCGACCGGATCGCCGGGGTTGGCCTCCTGCACCCGCTCGCCGCGGAAGTCGTGCATCGCCCGCACGCGGCCCCAGTGCGCTCCCGCCACCAGGGCATCGCCCTGCTTCAGGGTCCCGCGCTCCACGAGGATCGACACGACCGGCCCGCGGCCGGGATCGAGACGGGACTCGATGACCGTGCCGGATGGCTCGACGTTCGGATTCGACTTGAGCTCCTCGAGCTCGGCGAGGGTGACGAGGTTCTCGAGCAGCTCGTCGAGGCCCTGCTTCGTCTTGGCGGAGACGTCCACGAACTCGGTGTCGCCGCCCCAGTCCGCCGGCGTGAGGCCCTGCTGCGCGAGCTCGCCGCGAACGCGGTTCGGGTCAGCGCCCTCCTTGTCGATCTTGTTGATCGCCACCATCACGGGCACCTCGGCGGCCTTCGCGTGGTCGATCGCCTCCACGGTCTGCGGCATCACGCCGTCGTCCGCCGCCACGACGATCACGGCGATGTCCGTGACCTTCGCGCCGCGGGCGCGCATGGCGGTGAACGCCTGGTGGCCGGGGGTGTCGAGGAAGGTGATCTTGTGGCCGTCGTGGTGGACCTGGTAGGCGCCGATGTGCTGGGTGATCCCGCCCGCCTCGCCGGCGGCCACCTCGGTCTCGCGGATCGCGTCGAGCAGGGACGTCTTGCCGTGGTCGACGTGGCCCATCACGGTCACGACCGGCGGGCGCTCGACTAGGTCCTCGCCGGCGTCCTCGTACTCCGGCTCCTCCTCCACCTCGTCCGCGGCGTGGACCATCTCGACCTTCTTCTCGAACTCGTCGGCGAGGCTGCGGATCGCCTCGTCGGAGAGCGTCTGCGTGAGCGTGGCCATCTCGCCGAGCTCCATCAGCTTCTTGATCACGTCCGGGGTGCCGACGCCGAGCGACTCGGCAACCTCCTTGACCGTCGCTCCCGACTTGATCGGGACCGGCGGCTCCTCGACGACGACCTCCTCCTTGGGAGTCAGGTCGGGCTCCACCCACGGGGTGCGGCGGCGCCTGCCGCGGAGTCGATCACCACGCGGCGGCGCCTGCCCCCGCCGCCGCGGTCGCGGCCCGGCACCGGCCGGGTCGGACGGGGTTGTGCGGCCGCCGGCTCGTCGTCCTTGCTGGCACGTCGCGAGGGCCGCGCCGGAGCGGCCGCCTCCTGACCTGCCGATCCCGAGCCGGCGGCGCCGTTCGAGAAGACCTTCGCGATGTCGCGCTCGTCGACGCTCGAGGCGGCGGCCTTCACGTCGAAGCCCGCCTCCTGCAGCGCAGCCAGCACCTCCTTGCTGGAGATGCCCCGCTCCTTCGCTATCTCGTGGACTCGCTTCTTCGCCATCGGCGCTCGAATTCTAAGAGCCTCTCCGGGCACCCACGATCGGGCGCTTACGCGGCTGCCCGTGCGCCAGAGTGGCGCGGCTTTTCGTCAACTGTGGGGACTTGGGGGCAACATGTGCCCCAAACTCCCCACACTGGGCCTCTTGCGGATCTGATCGCGCCGACGCGGTTAAGACGCCTGCCCCTCGGCCGCCGCCGCCTCGCTCGGTTGCTCCTCGCCGGGCTTCTCGTCGCTGGATGGCTCTTCAGCCGGCTGCTCCGCGGCCGCTGGCTCCGTCGCAGGCTCCTCGGCCGCCTCTTCCTCCGCCACCTGCGCCTCCTCGCTCGGCGCGTCCGCGGCGGCAGGCTCTTCGGCCGGCTTTTCCTCGGCGGGGGGCTCCTCAGCAGCCGGCGCCTCGACCCGGTCGGTGTCCTTGCCCTCGAGCGCCTGGTGCGCGGGCAGGCCGCAGTAGCGCGAGCCCGGAAGCGACGCGTTCGGGCAGCGCTTGCCGTTCGCGAGGATCGCCGCGCAGCGCCCGGCGGCGTCCTCCTCCTCGTAGCCCATCTCGGCCTCTTCCTTGGCGAACTCGGTCTCCGAGCGGATGTCGACCCGCCAGCCGGTCAACCGGGCCGCGAGCCGCGCGTTCTGACCCTCCTTCCCGATCGCCAGTGAGAGCTGGTCGTCGGGCACCACGACGGTGGCCTGCTTGCTCTCGTCGTCGACGAGCACCTCCCGCACCCGCGCGGGCGACAGCGCCTTGGCCACGAACCGCGCCGGCTCCTCGTTGAACGGGATGATGTCGATCTTCTCGCCGCGCAGCTCGGACACGACCATGCGGACGCGCGAGCCGCGCGGGCCGACGCAGGCGCCGACCGGATCGACGCCGCTCGCGTGCGACACGACCGCGATCTTCGACCGGTAGCCCGGCTCGCGGGCCACGTTCTGCACCTCGACCAGGCCGTCCGCGATCTCGGGGACCTCGAGCTCGAAGAGCTTGCGGATGAGCTCCGGCGAGCGGCGGGAGACGATGATGCTCGGCCCCTTCGCCTGCTCTGAGACGTCGGTGATCACCGCCTTGACGCGCTGGCCGTGGTCGTAGCGCTCGTTCTCGACCTGCTCCGACTTCGGC
>VAXR01000165.1 GCA_005885165.1 Actinomycetota bacterium | reverse complement strand
CTGAGGTCCGCGCGCTCGGCGAGCTGGCCGGCTCTGCGGTCTCCGGCTTTGCCCGCTTCATCCAGGAGACCCACCAGGGCATCGCCGGCCGGCCCTTCAACGCGCTCGGAGTCGCTGCGCTGCCGGTGCGCGCGATTCACGACACGGTCGCGCGCGCCGCCTACCGCACCGTCGGCACCGCGCTTGGCGCGCCTCCGCGGGTCGCCGCCGCCGCGGTGGCCAGGCTGGCGCCGCCCGGCTCGCGTGCGCTCGCGGACGGCCTGCGCGGCAGCATCGCATTGGGCGCGCTGAACGGCGCGATCGGCGATGCCCTCACTAGCGGGCGGAGCGAGCTCGCGCTCGCGATGACGATCCGCGAACGCGGTCGCGATGTTCCGATCCGGGCGGAGGAGCTCGCGCTCGCGTACCCGGACGCCGGCGGCAGGCTCGCGGTCTTCCTGCACGGGCTCTGCGAGACCGACGAGTCGTGGAGAGTCCTGCCGCTGGTGCGCGACGCCGGCTATCGGGGGAGCTACGGATCGCGGCTGCGGCAGGACCTCGGCTATACGCCGGTGTACGTCCGCTACAACACCGGGCTCCACATCTCCGACAACGGTCTGCGGCTGTCCGACCTGCTGGAGGAGCTCGTTGAGAAGTGGCCGGCGGCCGTCGCGGAGATCGCGCTCGTGGGCCACTCGATGGGCGGGCTCGTGGCGCGCTCGGCGTGCCACCACGGTGAGCTCGCCGGTGCGGGCTGGACAGGGGCGCTGCGGCACGTCTTCTGCCTCGGCTCGCCGCACCTCGGCGCGCCGCTCGAGAAGGCGGCGAACGTCGCGGGCTTCGCACTAGGAAGGCTGCCCGAGACCAGGGGGCTCGCGCGGATCGTCAACGGCCGGAGCGCGGGCATCAAGGACCTTCGGTTCGGATCGTGCGTCGAGGCGGACTGGTGCGACTGCGATCCCGACGAGTTCCTGCGGGACCGCTGCCACGAGGTTCCCTTCGTCGCGTCCGCCGCCTACTACTTCGTGGGCGCGACACTTGCGCGCGACGCCGACGGCCTCCCCGGCTCCGCGATCGGCGACCTGCTCGTCCGCTTCTCGAGCGCATCGGGGCGGGGACGCAGCCGCCGCATCCCGTTCGAGATCGAGAACGGCAGGCATGTGGGCGGGATCAACCACTTCCAGCTGCTCAACCACCCCGCGGTCTACGAGCAGATCCGGAGCTGGCTCAGCCGCCCGCCGCGACAGGGCGCCGCCGTCGCGGCGCTCGAGACCTGACGCCCGGCTAACGGCGGCTCTTCGGCAGGGGCACCGCCAAGAGCGCGGCCTCCACCTCGCGCAGGCGGTCGACGTCGCCGCGCATCCCGGCCACCGCGTCGTTGAAGAGGAAGGCCTCCGCGAGGCGGACGATCGCGTAGGCGAGCGTCGAGGTGTCGACCGGCGGGTCGTAATGGCCCGCGCGCACCTCCTCGTCGATCACCTCCTGTATCGCGGCCACGATGCGGGGCTGCAGCGTCCCGGCCCCCGAGGTGATGATCCGCAGCGCCGTGTCGCGCTCGGACTCGACGAAGCGGAGCAGGGCCGGAGCGTCGGCCAGGCTGCGGTTGAAGCGATCGAACGTGTCGAGGAGCGCTCGCGCGCCGCGCCCCTTCGCGCCGGCGCGCGCGTCCCGAAGGAGGGGCTCGGAGGCCAGGAAGAGCACCTCGCCGATCAGCGCCTCGCGCGAGCCGAACCACCGGTAGATCGTGGTCCGCCCGAGCCCGAGCTCGGCGGCGATCGCCTGGACGTCGACGCGGCGGCCGCGAAGGTAGTGGTACAGCGCGGTGTCGAGCACCTGGTCGCGGGTTGCCGCCGGGGGCCGGCCGGGCGGCCGGACGCTCGGGACGCTGCTCACCTGCTATCCCCGCCGAGCACGGCCTGCGTCTGGGTGACCTGCGCGACCCTCCGGCCGCCGTCGTCGTGCAGGTCCGTCTGGACCACGATCACCCTGCGCCCGGCGTGCAGGGGGCGTGCGACCGCGGTCACCTCGCCCTCGCGCACGCCGCGCATGAACGACGTGGTGGAGGTGACGGTCGTCGTCTGCGCTCCGGACGGAAGGTTCAGGAATGCGCATATCCCGCCGAGGCTGTCGGCGAGCGCCATTAGCGCGCCGCCGTGCATCACGCCGCCCGCCGTGCAGCGCTCTGGCGCCCATGAAAGGCGTCCGCGGACCTCTCCGGCCTCGGCCGAGTCGAGGCTGATCCCGAGCTCCCCGGCGAACGGCATGAGCTCGAGGAGCTGCGAATTTGGGTCGGTCAAACGGCGGGCGGAGTCTTCAGCGCGAAGTACGCGAGCAGCGTGTGGCGCTCGCCCTGGCCGTGGCACCACAGCATCTTGCCGAGGTGCGCGCCCGGCACGATCTCGACGAGCTCGTCGCGGATGCGCTTGATGAGCAGCGGGTTCTCGCTCACGGCGGCGTAGTCGATCACGAGCACGTCGCGGTCGGTGTCGAGCGCGCCCGGCTCGACTCGCGTCTCGAAGTTGAAGGCCGCGATCCGCCGGCCGGCGTCCCGCATGCGATACCGCGGCCAGAGCAGCTTCGACGGCAAGCGCGCGCTGCGCAGGAGCAGGTTGTCCCCGCTGGCGGCCGCGGTGTCGAAGCGCTTGCCGGCCCACGGCAGCCACGCGGACGAGAAGGCCGCGAGCGTGCGGTCGAGCCCGGGGGTGATCGTGAAGCCGACGAGCGTCCCCTCGGTTTCCCCGTCGATGCCCGTCGACGCCTCGCCCGCGCGGAAGAGCTCCCCGAGCTCGCGCAGAGCGCCGGAGCGGTCCCGCTGGATGCGCCGGCCCGCCTCGACGAACCACGCCCACGCCTCGGCCTGCGCCGCGGCGGGATCGGTCTCCGCCAGCTCGCGTATTCGGGCGACGCGCGCCTCGAGCGGATCGGCTGCCTGGACGTCAGCGGGCTTACGGGTGGCGGTTGCGGGCACGGCCTTGCCTCCTCGGGTGGTTGCGGTGGACAAAGTGTGACCGATCGGACGGCGGGCCGCCAGCGCGCGCATCGAGGTCTCCCCGAGTCAGGCCATCGTGAGCCCGCCGCTCACCGACAGCGTCTGGCCGGTGATGTAGCCGGCGCGCTCGGAGGCGAGGAAGGCCACCGCCGCGGCCACGTCCTCCGGCTCGCCGAGCCGGCGCATCGGGACCGCCCGCTCGAGCGACGCCACGAGCCGCTCCGCCTTCTCGCCCGAGGCCGCCATGCCCTCGAGCATCGGCGTGCGGGTGGGCCCCGGGCATACGGCGTTCGCGGTCACGCCCGCCCCGGCCACCTCGCGCGCGATCGTCTTCGTGAACGCGATCACCCCGCCCTTTGCGCCGGAGTAGACCGACTCGAGCGAGGAGCCGACCCTGCCGGCGTCCGAGCCGATGTTCACGAGCCGGCCGAAGCGGCGGTCGACCATGCCGCCAAGGACCCGCCTGGTAAGCCGCAGGCAGCCCTTGAAGTTGATCTCGATCACGCGGTCCCAGAACGCCTCGTCGGTCTCGAGGAACGGGCGGAGCTCGTCCCAGCCGGCGTTGTTGACGAGGATGTCGACCGGCCCGAGCTCGGCGCCGACGCGCTCGACGGCCGCGCCGACCGAGTCGCCGTCGGTGACGTCGAGCGCGACGGCGAGGGCCGTGCCGGACGCCCGCTCGACCTCCTCGGCGACCGCCGCGGCGGCGTCCTCACGGAGGTCCGCGACGGCCACCGCGCGGCCTTCGGCCGCGAGCGCGAGCGAGATCGCGCGGCCGATGCCGCCCCCACCCCCGGTGACCAACGCGATGCGTTCGGCCAAAGCGCGCTTAGCCTGCCACACGGAAAGCGACCGAGGAGGAGTCATGGCCGAGCTGACGGACGTTCGCTACGAGGTCGAGGAGGGCCTCGCGTGGATCACGATCGACCGCCCGGAGCGGATGAACTCGTTCCGCGCGCGCACGGTCGACGAGCTGATCCACTGCTTCAAGCGCGCGTGGGCGAGCCCGGAGGTGGGGGTGGTGTGCCTCACCGGCGCGGGCGATAGGGCGTTCAGCGCGGGCGGCGACCAGAAGCAGCGCGCCGACACCGGCGACTACGGCCCGTCCGAGTCGGGCCTGTTCGAGGTCGAGTACCTGCACCGGCTGATCCGCGAGGTGCCGAAGCCGGTGATCGCAGCGGTGAACGGCTACGCGATCGGCGGCGGCCACGTGCTGCACGTCCTCTGCGACCTGACGATCGCGGCCGAGGGGGCGGTCTTCGGCCAGAACGGCCCGCGCGTCGGCTCATTCGACGCGGGCTTCGGGTCGAACTACCTGGAGAAGCGGGCCCGCGAGATCTGGTTCCTGTGCCGCCGCTACGACGCGGCGACCGCCGAGCGCTGGGGCCTCGTGAACAAGGTCGTGCCCGCCGCCGAGCTGCGCGCGGAGGTGCGGCGCTGGGCCGACGAGATCCTGGCCCTCTCACCCACCGCGCTCCGGTTCCTCAAGCAGTCGTTCAACGCCGACACCGAGCACATCGCCGGCCTCCAGCACGTGGCCTTCACGGGCCTCGAGGAGTACGTCACATCGGACGAGGCGCGCGAGGGGGTGCGGGCGTGGGGCGAGAAGCGCGAGCCCGACTTCGCGCCGTATCGAGCCCGGGTTTCGAGGTGACGGGTCCGGGGAATACGCCGACGACGCACGTTAACTGAACGATCGGTAAGGTTCTTGCTCGGAGGCGTCTCAACGGAGGTTGAGCTGCTGCAGGGGGTGCTCACAGATGGCTGATCGAGCTCGTCGCCGGGCCACAGGGCTCGACAGGCGGGCGCGCGCCGGGCTGCTCCTCCTCGTCTCCATCCTGATCGCGGTCGCGGCGGCGGTTGGCGTCTCCTCGGCAAGCGCCTCGCGCGCCCCGGGTCCCGAGCCCAACTTCGCCACCGACGTGGTGTCCCCACGGCCGTGCGCTTACGACTCGCACGACCCGTACGAGAAGCACTTCTACCACGCCGAGGGCTGGAGGGGACCGAACTACGTGCGCTATCCGGGCGCCTGCCAGCGGCTCCGGTTCGCGTACGGGCCGATCCTCGTCAAGCCCGGCCAGAACGACGTGCTGGTCACCCCGGTCACGATCGACAAGCCCGATCGCGACGGTTACATCACCCGCTTCAAGCCGAACCTGATGCGGCCGGACGGCACGGTGCCGCCCGTGGAGCAGGTGCACCTGCACCACGGCACCTGGCTCTCGGAGCCGTCATACGGGAGCGGCCCGTTCTTCGCCGCCGGCGAGGAGAAGACGATCGCGCCGTTCCCGCGCGGATACGGGATGCCGATCAAGAAGGCCGACCAGTGGCAGCTCCTCTACATGGTCCACTCGGCGGTCCCGAACACGATGCAGGTCTACATCACCTACGACGTGGATTTCATCCCCAAGGAGAAGGCCGCGAACTGGCACATCAAGCCGGCCTATCCGGTGTGGCTCGACGTGCGGCCCTCCGGCTATCCGGTCTTCAACGTGCAGCGTAAGTTCGGGCATAAGGGCACGTGCACGTGGCCGAGCCAGGAGTGCGCGAGCTTCGATCCGTGGGGCAACAAGTTCATCGGCCAGGGCAAGCCCGGCAACGGCTCGGGCACCGACCTCCAGCTGCCGAAGGCAGGCGACTCCCTCGGCGACATCAAGAACTTCAGGGGCGGGACGCTGATCGGGATCGGCGGCCACGTCCACCCGGGCGGGATCCAGAACGACATCGACCTCGTGCGGCCGAAGGGCGAGCTCGTGACGACGCGGCGGGGACACCGCACCGTCACGAAGCGCGAGTACAGGACGCGGATCTACAACGGGATCGCGCGCTACTGGCGCTACGACAATCCGAGCAAGTGGGGCGGCCCGCCTGACTCGTGGGACTTCTCGATGTCGGTGGAGGGCCTGCCGCGGTGGGGCGTGCGCGTGAAGCCAGGCGACAGGCTGCGCAGCAACGCCACCTACGACACGACGCGACTGGCGTCGTACGAGGACATGGGGATCTCGGTGACGCTGCTGGCACCCGATCAGCCGAACGGCAAGCCGAACGCGCCCGGGCTGGATCCCTTCCGCGCCAAGCGCAACTACTCGACCAGGTGCAGTACCGGCCCGGCGAGGGGCAGGCTGTGCATGTACCCGATCGTCACCCACGGCCACTACCCCGAGAACGGGAACCACAGCGGGCCCGGCGGCAAGTGGACCGGCACGGCCGGGGCGCCGACCGGCCACGTATCGATCGCCGACTTCCAGTACACGCCGGGCGATCTGGGCCAGCGCTCCACCTTCGGCATCCCGAGGGTGAGGCTCGGAACCGACCTCAGCTTCACGAACATCGAGGGGAACGCGATCTACCACACGGTCACGGCG
>VAXR01000083.1 GCA_005885165.1 Actinomycetota bacterium | reverse complement strand
CCGGTGGGCGTGAACTTCTCGGCGGCGCGCAGCGTGGCGGTAGCGGCGGTGGCGGGCCGCCTCACCCACCACGAGCTCGCCCCGGAGTGGCTCGACGCGAACCGCGCGCCCGTGACCGATCTGGCTCGGCGGATCCGCGTGGTGCACGACTGGTCGCTCACCCTTCGCACGGCGCGCGGCGTGGTCGACGCGGGAGTGTCGATTCGCGACGTACCGCCGAGCGGATTCCGTCGGGCTTTCCGGCGCTCCGTTGAGCTCGGGATGGACGAGACGAGGCTTCCGCTCCGCGAGTTCCTCGAGCCGCTCCGGGAAGGAGCGCTCCGCCGCGAGGTGTGGGACCTCGTCCGCTCGGGGTCGCGCGACGGCCTCGCCGGCGTGGACACCAGCCGCCTCCGCATGACGTTCCCGTGCACGCTCCGGATTCGACTGCGGAGCGGCGGCGAGCTCGAAGTGGAGGGCTCGGAGCCGGGCGCCTCGGCCCACCCGATCGAGGAGCAGCGCGCGGTGGTCGAGCGCCGGGCGGCGCTCGCCGGGGTCGAGCCGGCGCACGCCGTGAGCTAGGCCTCTAGCGGCGACGCCCTGCAGAGCAAGCGCCGCCCGTGTGGACGGCGCCTTGCTCTCCCCTCGGGAAGACGGCGAGGACCAGCGTCCCGAGCTTCCCCCTCTGCGCAGCCCTCGCGACCGGCAGAAGGTACCCCGTTCGGGTGATGCCTGTCAAGCGCTGGCGCGGATCGCAACCACCGCGACGTCGTCGGCCGGACCCTCGCCGCCGAGCATCCGCTCGATCACGTCGTCGCAAAACGCCCCCGGCTCGCGCGACGCGCCGCGCGCCGCCCGCTCGAGGCGAGCCAGGCCCTCGTCGAGGCCGGCATCTCGCCGCTCGACCAGCCCGTCGGTGTAGAGGAGGATCACCGAGCCGGGGTCAACCGGGGTCGCTCCAGCGGACTGCCGGCGGTATCCGTTCTCCCCGACTCCGAGCGGGAGGGACCGGCCCTCGTTCAGGTAGGCGGCGGAGCCGTCGGGCCGCACGACGAGCGGCGGCGGGTGCCCTGCGCTCGCGAAGTCGACGCGAGAGCCGCCGCGCTCGACGACCATGAAGATCGACGTGGCGATCAGGTCGGACTGGCCGTTCTGGCTCAGGAAGAGGCGGTCGACCCGTTCGGTTGCGGTCGCGGCGTCGCTTCCCTCGAGGGCGGACGTGCGCAGCGAGTCGCGCAGGCGCCCCATCAGTGCGGCGGCCTGGATGCCGTGCCCCGCGACGTCGCCGATCGACACCGCCAGGCGGTCGCCGTCCAGCGCCACGGCGTCGTACCAGTCGCCGCCCACCCGCGCCTCGGCGCGCGCCGGCAGGTAGCGGCCGGCCACCGCGATGCCGGGGACCTGCGGCAGGGAATCGGGGAGGAGGCTGCGCTGGAGCGTCTCGGCGATCCTGTGCTCGCGCTCGAAGAGGCGGGCGTGGTCGATCGCCACCGCGGCGCGGTCGGCCGCGAGCTGGAGCAGGCGCGTCTCGTCCGGCATGAACCGGCGGTCGCTGAAGCAGCCCACGCTGAGGACCCCGATGACTCGCCCCTCGGCGATCAGGGGCACGCCCATCAACGAGTGCAGACCGGTCTCGCGCATCTCCGGCGTGATCTCGTCGGAGTCGTCGACGTCGTCGATCACGACCGGGCGCGCGTCGGCCGCGATCCGTCCGGCAAACCCCTCCCCGATCGGGACGCGTATCGCGCGCCAGCGCTCCTCTGGGAGCCCGCGCGCGGCGTACACGCGGAGCGCCTCGTCCGACCCGTCGCGGAGCATCGCCACCGCCACGTCCACCGAGAGCACCTGGCTCACGCGCGACATGAGCTCGTTGAGGAGGTCGTCCAGCTTCAGGTGGCTGAGCGCGACGTCCGTCACCTGCTGGAGCTGGCGGAGGGCCTCGGTCGCGCGGTCGGCCTCCAGCCGCGCGTCGCGCTCCGCCGCGTATAGGCGCGCGTGATCCGTGCGCGCGGCCTCACCGAGGTCCGCGATGAGCTGCTCCACCCCGCGGCGGAGGATTCCGATCAGGAGGCCTGCGACGAGCACGGTCCCGGCGGTGATCACCCACTGCTCCTCCGCGCCGGCCGGATTCTCGGAGATGAGCACGGCCCCGTACGCGGCCCATACGAACAGCACCTGACCGAGCGCGCGCAGCCAGGGGAAGAAATAGAACGCCGTGATGCTCACCCACACGTAGAAGAGCGAGTACACGCCCGTCCGGCCCTGGGTGAAGTGGATTGCGCTCGTGATCAGGGCGGTGCCGAGGGCGAGCGCGAGGTCGGACGTCCAGACCGGTAGCCGGCCACGGCGCAGAAGGAGGACGGCGCCGACGGCGTAAGCGATGGCGTACAGGCTGAACAGCCCGACGACGCTCGTGTGCGCGGGCTGCGGGAACGCCATCGACGCGGTGCCGATCGACGCGCCGGCGACATAGAGGATCCCGAGCAGCCGCTGGAGCACCTCCGGCGAGAGCAGGTCGCGGCTCTCGCTGCGTCGCAGCACGGCCGAGACGAGCCGCTGCTCGAGACGGTCGGCTCCGGCGGAGGCGCGCGCCCGTTCCGGCGCGGCAACGGCACGCGCCTCGTCGACGCTCATCCGGTCCGGGCTGCGATTGGCCAAGGGGTACCCCGACGATTCTCTCAGGGCCTGCCAGCGTAGGAAAGGGCTGGCCCGCGTCGGCGGCGCTCAGGCGAATGTCGTAGCTGACGCTACGGCCCCGTGCCCAGCAGCTCGTCGAGCTTGACCGGGTGCAGGCCGCGCTGGTGCAGCCCGGGCAGGATCGTGCGGAGAGCCGCTGCCGTGGCCGGCGCGTTCGGTGCGCCCACGAGGTGCATCACGATGATGGACCCCGGACGGGCTCCCTGGAGGACGTTGCGGGACACCACGGCCGGGTTCGGCTGGCCGGGGTCGCCCGAGACCACGTCCCACTGGACCGGGGTCTCGCCGAGCGATGCGACGAGGCGCACATCGGCGGCCGTGTGGCAGCCGCCGGGGAAGCGGAAGTAGTGCGGGGCGCCGCCGATCAGGCCGGTGAGCACGTTGGTCGTGTCCGCCACCTCGCGGCGCTTATCGGTCTCCGAGCGCACCAGGGGCAACCCGTAGCACGGCGGCTCCCAGCCGGCGTGGTCGTAGCTGTGGTTCTCGATCTCGAACAGCGGATCGGCGGCTAGCGAGTTCGCCGCGGCGGGGTGGGCGGTCGGCCAGAGCCCGGTCATGAAGATCGTCGCCTGGGTGTGGGAGGCACGGAGCTCGCGGACGATCTCGGGGTCGTAGCCGATCGAATGGAGCCCGCTCCGCACCTTCGACAGCATCACCTGGGTCATGTCGGCGTCGAAGGTCAGCGCCACGTCGTGACCTCGACGCGGGCCGTGGGTGATCAGCTCCGCGCGGGCGTGGAAGGGCGCCGCCGGCTTTGAGGCGGCCGCCGGATGTGTGCGGTGGTGCACGACCGGGTGGACGACCTTCGGCGGAGCCGTGGGCAGCACGACCGAGGCGCCGGTCCTCGACGCGTGGTGCTGCGAGCCGCACGCCGCCACGAGGCAGGCGGTGAGGAGTGCGGCGGCGGCGAGGGCACCCGAGCGCATCGCGCGTGAGGGTAGAAGCGCTGTCTGAAGCCAATGGAAGCGCGGAGGTCGCGGGCTATGCTCGGTCGCGCTGAGCCGCAAACGCCGACTAGAGCGCGCGGACTGGTGGACCGTCCGCCGCGCGCAGAACCGCAAGCCCGCGACCTACACGTGTCCGCTCTGCGGCGGCTTCCTCCCGGCGCTCAGCGAGCACATGCTGCTCTTCCCCGAGGGCGACTCGACCCGCCGCCGCCACGCCCACACCCGGTGCGTGATGTCGGCGCGCCGGGCAGGGCGGCTGCCGACGCGCGACGAGTGGCTTAAGGCGCAGCGGCCCGCGGCGGGGGAAGCCGGCGGCGGATCCGTTCGCCGGCTGCTGCGCCGTCTCGGTTTCGGCTGAGCGCCGTCGCATTCCGCGCGTCCGTGCTCGGCTCACGCGGCCGGGTCAGACCGATGTCGCTGCGTTCAGTTCGTGCGTGCCCGTGCACTAGCCGGGTCCGATGGGCAATGAAGGCGGAGGCCCGGCTGTGGTTGGACTCTCGTAACGCACCGTTCGATTGGACCGCTCCGCTCGAGGTAAGAGTGCATTCCTGTGCGCTATACGGCCGGCCAACGCCCGGCGCACGCAGGTCGGCACCGCGAGCGTGCGTTTCACCCAGCTATCGGTGGGTGAAAGGGACGTTCGCACTATTTGCTGGGGTCCTGCCGCTAGATCTCGCCCTGCCGTAGCGCGATCGCCACGGCGTGCACGCGCGTGTGCGCCTCGAGCTTGTCCATCGCGTTGCGGACGTGCGTACGGATCGTCTCGGGCGACAGCGACAGCTGCGTGGCGGCCTCCTCGCCGGTCAGTCCCTTGGCGAGGAGATCGAGCACCTCGCGCTCGCGCGGGGACAGGACGCCGATGCGCTCCGTGGTGAAGCGGTCGAGCAGCAGCGGGCGCAACCGCTTGTCGACGTAGGTCTCGCCGTGGGCCACCGAGCGGATCGCTGTGAGCAGCTCCTCGGGCGCGCCCGCCTTCATCGCGAAGCCGCGCGCCCCGCAGTCGAGCGCGCTGCTGAGCACGTCCCGGTCGTCCACGCCCGTGTAGAGGAGCACGCCCAGGTCGGGGTGCTTCTGGAGCAGGCGCCGGCACAGGTCGATCCCGCTGCCGTCGGGCAGGTTGATGTCGACGATCGCGACGTCGGGGCGGCGGCGCTCGATCAAGGGCTCGGCCGATGCGGCGTCGTCGGCTGTGCCGATCACCCGGCAGTCGCTCCCCCGCAGGAGCAGCTCGAGCCCGCGGCGGAGGGCCACGTGGTCCTCCACGATCACGACGTTGGCGCTGGCCCCGTTTTCGGCCACAGAAGGGAGCGTAAAGAACGCGCGAGACGCGCAGGGGTCCGCTAAAGATCGCTCTACTGCAAAGCGGGTAGCGGCTGGACTCCGTCGCGCGTCCATTCCTACGGGGCAGGTTTGAGGCCGGTGGCAAACGCACCGATAGGGCCCTAGAAGCCGGTTCAAGGAGGGATCAAGCCCGTGACCGAGCCGCGACGGGCCAGCAGGCGCCGGACCCCCGACGCCGCCGCGCTCGCACTACACACCGAATACCGACGCACTGCCGATCCCCGCCTTCGCGATCGCCTGGTGATCGGGTACGCCGGCATCGTCAAGCACATCGTCTACCGCAAGCTGCGCGAGCTCCCGGCCTGGTGCGAGGTCGACGATCTCCTCTCGTGCGGGCTCGAGGCGCTCATCGCGGCGGTCGACCGGTTCGACCCCGAGCGCGGCGCCACCTTCGAGCAGTACGCGTGGACACGCGTTCACGGCGCGGTCCTCGACGAGCTGAGGCGCCAGGACTGGGCTCCGCGCCCGCTGCGCCGGTGGGAGCGCGACATCGCGAAGGCCTCCGAGCAGTTCGTCACCATTCACGGCCGCCGGCCGAATGACGACGAGCTCGCCGACGCGATGGCGATCGACCGCGACCACCTCGACCGCCTGCGGCAGGACCTCCAGGCGTCCGAGCTCACATCGCTGAACTCGCTGGTCCTCGACGAGGAGGACAGCACCGTCGAGCGGATCGAGACGCTTCCCTCGCTCGAGGACGCCCTGGATCCCGAGCAGGCCACCGCCTCCGCCGAGGCGAAGGACAAGTTCCGCCGCGCGTTCGCCCGCCTCAGCGAGCGCGAGCGCGAGCTGGCCGTCCTGCTCTACGTGAAGAACCTGACGCTGCGCGAGATCGGCGACGTGCTGGGCGTGTCGGAGAGCCGCGTGTGCCGTCTCCACGGACGGCTGAAGCAGCGGCTACGCGACGCTCTCGCAGCGGACGAGGTGCTCTTCCGCGAAGCCGTCTAGGGCGCCGCGCGCGCCGTCGCCACGCCCGTGATCAGCGGCCGGACTATCGGCGGCGAGAACGGCACCTCGCCGCGCCGGTAGCTCTGGACCTCGAACGACGACGCCTCGATCGTGTCGAGCGTCGGACGGTTGCAGTGGCAGCCGTGGCCGAAGCGGACCCACAGCGGGTGCAGGCGGTCCTGCCACTTCGCGAGCCCCGGCTCGGTCGCGCGCACGTGCTCGATGAAGATGAGGCGACCGCCCGGTTTCAGCACGCGGGATAGCTCGCGCAGCGCGGCGGCGGGGTCGCGCACCGTGCACAGCACGAGCGTGGCGACCGCGGTGTCGAACGAGTCGTCCTCGAACGGAAGGTCCTCGGCTCCCGCGTTCACGATCGTCACCGGGAGGTCGGTGCCCTCGGCCTTGCGCCGCAGCCGCTTGGCCATCGGCTCCTCCGGCTCGGTGCAGACGAGTTCCTCGATCGTGCGCGGGTAGTGCTGGAGGTTCACGCCGGTCCCGGAGCCGATCTCGACCACGCGGCCGGAGGCGTTCGCCAGGAGCTCCTTGCGGACGGCGCCCATGAACCTGCGCTCCATCCGGCCGACGAACGTGTCGTAGCCGGCGGCGAATATGCGGCCCCAGAGGCTCACTGCCGGCCGAATGCTGGCAGCATTTCCGGGCGCCCGTCGATTCGAGAGAGGAGAGACCGCGATGCTCGAAGGGCTCGTACAGCACGACCACCCGCTCACGCTCCAGCACATCCTGGACCGGATGCGGCGCCTCTACGGCGACAGCGAGGTCGTGACGCTGACCGACGCGGGCAAGGAGCGGGCCGTCTACGCGGAGGTCTGCGAGCGGATCGACAGGCTGTGCCGCGCGCTCGAGTCGCTCGGCGTCGGGCCCGGCGACCGCGTCGCGACGTTCGCGTGGAACTCCCAGCGCCACCTCGAGGTCTACCTCGGCGTGCCGTGCATGGGCGCGGTGCTCCACACCCTCAACATCCGCCTCTTCGAGGACCAGCTCACCTACATCGCCAACCACGCGGAGGACAAGGTCATGCTGGTCGACGACTCGCTCGTCCCCGTGATCGAGAAGGTCGCGCCGACCTTCGAGACGGTCGAGCACTGGGTGGTGATGGGGGATGGCGACGCGGGCTCGCTTCGGGGCGCGATCCGCTACGAGGAGCTGATAGCCGACCAGCCGGCCGGCTACGACTACCCCGAGCTCGACGACCGCGCGGCGGCCGGCCTCTGCTACACGAGCGGCACGACCGGGAACCCGAAGGGCGTCCTCTACTCGCACCGGTCCAACGTCCTTCACGCGCTCGCTTCGTGCCTCGCCGACTCGATCGCGATCTCGCACTCGGATCGCGTGATGCCGGTCGTGCCGATGTTCCACGCGAACGCCTGGGGTCTGCCGCACGCGTCGACCTTCGTCGGCGCCGACCTCGTGATGCCCGGCCGCTTCCTCCAGCCCGAGCCGCTCGCCAGGCTGATCGAAGAGGAGCGCGTGACGGTGGCGGCAGCGGTCCCGACGATCTGGGCCGACCTGCTGCGATACGCCGACGAGCAGAAGCCGGACCTCTCGAGCCTGCGCGTGGTGCCCTGCGGCGGTTCGGCGGTTCCGCTCGAGCTGATGAAGGCGTGGGACGAGCGCCATGGCGTGACGGTCCTGCAGGCGTGGGGAATGACCGAGACGAGCCCGGTCGGGTCGGTGGCCCGCGCGCCGCGGGGAGCCGACGGTGAGGAGTACTGGACCTACCGCTCCAAGGCGGGCCGGATCCTTCCGCTAGTCGAGGCCCGGATTGTCGACGACGACGGGAACGAGGTCGCCTGGGACGGCGAGTCGACGGGCGAGCTCGAGGTGCGGGGGCCGTGGATCGCCTCCGACTACTACAACGACCCGAGCGGCCGCGAGAAGTTCGATCGCGGCTGGCTGCGGACCGGGGACATCGCCGCGATCGACGACCACGGCTACATCCGGATCACCGACCGCGCCAAGGACGTGATCAAGTCGGGCGGCGAGTGGATCTCGTCGGTCGAGCTCGAGGGGGCGCTGATGGCGCATCCGGACGTGCTCGAGGCCGCGGTGATCGCGAAGCCGGACGAGCGCTGGCAGGAGCGTCCGCTCGCGTGCGTGGTGCGCGCCGAGGGCTGCGACGTGTCGGCCGAAGAGCTTCGCGAGCACCTTCGATCGCGCGTCGCCAAGTGGTGGCTGCCCGACGAGATCGCGTTCATCGACGAGGTGCCGAAGACGAGCGTCGGGAAGTTCGACAAGAAGGTGCTGCGCAAGTGGCTCGAGGAGGGGACGCTTCAGCGCCAGGCCGTGGGCGCCGCCGAGAGCTGAGTCAGTCGCGCTCGACGGGGTAGCCGAGCCGCTCCCAGGTCCCGACGCCGCCGTCGACCACGTGCAGCACGCGCTTCGCGCCGAGCCGCTGCAGCTGGCTTGCGGCGACCGCGCTGCGCTGGCCCGACATGCAGATCGCGGCCACACGCCGCTCCGGGTCCATGTCGTCGGGCAGGTTGTGGATGTCGTGGCCGCCGCAGAGGGAGCCGCCGAGGTGGCCGGGCCAGACCTCGGTCTCGGGCGGGAGCGCGAGCAGGCTGTCATGGAGGCTGTGGAACATCCCGTGCGCGCCCTCTTCCTTGTCCACCGCGAGGTCCGGCCGTGCGACGTCGCCGACGAACAGCGTGTCGCCCGTGAGGACCGCCCAGGGCTCCGCGCCGCGCGCGGTGTCGATGACGGCGAAGGCGGTGTGCTCGGGCCTGTGGCCGGGCGTGTGCACGGCGCGCAGGCGGACGTCGCCGAGCTCGAGCTCCCAGTCGTCGTCGAACGGTTCGTGGTCGTACTGCGCGCCGGCATCGCGGTGGATGTGGATCGTCGCGCCGGTCGCCGCGGCGAGCCGGCCGTGGCCGGATACGTGGTCGGCATGGTTGTGGGTCTCGAGTACGTGCTCGATGTCGACCCCCGTATAGCGCGCGAGCTCCAGGTACCGCGCGATCTCGAAGCGGGGGTCGACCACGGCCGCGACGCTGGCGTGCTCGTCGCCCACGAGGTACGACGCGCAGCCGAGGTCGTCGTGGACGATCTGCCGGAAGATCACCGTGCGAGCATAATTCGCTCGGACTTGCCCGTGGACGCCTTTCGCACACCCGACGATCGGTTCGCCGACCTCCCCGGCTACCCGTTTGAGCCGCACTACGCCGAGGTCGGCGGGCTGCGGCTGCACTACGTCGACGAGGGGTCGGGGAGCCCGGTCGTCTGCTTCCACGGCGAGCCGAGCTGGTCCTACCTCTACCGGAAGATGGTGCCGCCGCTGGTCGAGGGCGGCCACCGGGTCATCTGCCCGGACTACGCCGGCTTCGGGCGGTCCGACAAGCCGATCGAGCGCGAGTGGTACTCGTACGACGGGCACGTCGAGCTGATGACCGAGCTGCTGGAGGGCCTCGACGTGCGCGACGCGACCGTTGTGGTCCAGGACTGGGGAGGGCCGATCGGGCTGCGCTGGGCGGTGGAGAACCCGGATCGGGTTGCGCGGCTCGTGATCCTCAACACCGGTCTGTTCACCGGGCGCGTGAGCAAGGGGTTTCTCGCGTGGCGGGACTTTGCGGTGCGGAATCCCGATCTGCCCGTCGGGTTCGTGATCCAGGGCGCGACGACCACTGAGCTCCCCGACGAGATCACGGCCGCCTACGAGGCGCCGTTTCCGGATGCGCACTCAAAGGCGGGCGCCGCCCAGTTCCCGCTGCTCGTGCCGACGACGGAGGAGGCGGTCGGCGCCGCCGAGATGAAGGCCGTGCTGGACGAGCTGTCGCGGTGGGAGAAGCCGGCCCTCGTGGCGTTCTCGGACTCCGACCCGGTATTCCCCTATCCGAGGTCGGGTGAGGTCTTCAGCGACCTCATCCCGGGCGCCGGCGAGCAGGTGAAGATCGAGGGCGCGGCGCACTTCCTGCAGGAGGACCGCGGCGAGGAGATCGCAGAGCGGGTGCTGGAGTTCCCGGCGGCCTGAGGCAAACGACGCCGCTTACGAAGCGGCGCCATGAGGTGCGGCTGAGAGGACTCGAACCTCCACGGGGTTGCCCCCAATAGCTCCTGAAGCTATCGCGTATACCAATTTCGCCACAGCCGCAAACGCGGCGTGAGTTTAGCCCGGTTCCGTCCGGGCGACATGGGAACATACGTTCGTGACAAGGACGCACGTCGAGGTTGCCAGTTGCCTCGAGCTCGGGCATTCCGGGCTGAACCCGAGTGAGATCGCCAGAAGGACCGGGATTCCGCGCGGAACGGTTCGGGATTGGCTCGCTGGGCGGCTGCCACGACGCGAATCGCGAGTCGCGGCAAACGGAAACCCCGGAGACGGATGTGCGCGATGCGGCTCCTGGCACGACCGAAAAGCACTCCCGCCCGAGTACCTCTACCTGCTTGGCGTCTACCTGGGCGACGGATGCATCTCAGCGCATCCCCGCGGGGTGTTTCGCCTGCGCGTCGTACTCGACGTGCGCTATCCGCGAATCATCGCCGAGGTCGCTGCGGCGATGAAGGCGGTCATGCCGGACAACGCGGTCGGTACCCGCGTCTGCCCCAAGAACTGCGTTGAGGTCTCCTCCTATTCGAAGTCATGGCCATGCCTCTTCCCGCAGCACGGCCCTGGCAAGAAGCGCCACAGGCCGATCTTCCTCGCAGACTGGCAGCACGAGCTCGCGGCGAAATACCCGGAGCTTCTGCTCCGCGGCCTGATCCACTCCGACGGGTGCCGCTTCATCAACACCGGCAGCGGCGGGTGGCGCCAGCCGCGATACACCTTCTGCAATCTCTCGCCGGGCATTCGCACGATTTTCTGCGAGGCGTGCGACATGCTCGGGCTGCGCTGGACGTTCGCGAAGCCGAAGACCCTTTACGTCTCCCGCAAGGCCGACGTAGCCCGCATGGACGACTTCATCGGGCCGAAGGCATGACCCTCCGGTCTGGTCGGGGCGTACGGCCCCGCGCTAAGAGCCGCGCGGCGCCGTCCGCGAGAACGTGCGGAAGACCTTGTCCCAGTACGGCGCGCTGATGCCGAAGCCGGTCGTGTCGTCCTGGAAGTGGTGGCGCATGTGCAGCTCGCGCAGGCGCCGGCCCACCCACGTCTTCGGCTTGTGGTGATGCAGGTGGTAGTGGGTCATGTCGTAGATCAGGTAGCCGCCCAGGAACCCCGCCGAGAACGGCAGGAAGAGCGGCGACCCGAGCACGGCGTAGAAGCCCAGGACGAACAGCGAGGACAGCGGGACGCTCACCGACGGCGGCATGACCAGCCGCAGCGGATCGTTCGGGTGATCGTGGTGGACCCCGTGGATGATCCAGTGCAGGCGGGCGCCGAACCGGCTTTCCTCGGGCTCGAAGTGGAAGATCGCGCGATGGATCCAGTACTCGGAAAGGCTCCAGAACATGTATCCGGCCACCAGCAGTCCGGCGATCGCCAATGCGCCAACTCGGCCGATCGAGAGCGCGAAGAGCACCGAGATCGCCGGCAGGAAGATGATCACCGGGACGGCCGGATGCACGCGGGAAAGCCGGTCCAGGAAGTTCGACTCGAACATCCGCGGCGAGGCCCGGAGGACGTCTGTGCGAGGGGCATCCATAGCTGCCCCGGATCGTAGCGCTGTGCCCTGCCGCTGCCAACGTGACAAGGCGCAAAGAGGGGTTGCCGACCACCGGGCCCGCCTGCTTATATAGGCGCCGCTGGGGGAGGGGCACACGCGCGCGCAGAGCCGCCGCCGCCGAGTTGCGAAGACACGACGACCGATGAGCACGCCCAGCACAACGCCCTTCGTACCACCCGAGAGCCGCCCTCGCCGGCCGATGTCGCCCCACCGGCGGCGTCAGATCCAGCGACGGCGGATCGTCGCTCTCAGCGTCTTCGCGGTGGGCGTGCTGGTGATCTCGCTCGCCATCGACGCCGGTGGGGGAGGCTCGTCGCACCACACAACCGGGGCGTCGCTCCAGCCGCCGCCGATCGTCAGCCTCGAGGCGACGGTCCAGGAGGACCTGCGGCGCCAGGCCGCCGCCCAGAACGTCGGCATCGACCACGTTCTGAAGTACACGCCGTTCGTCACGAGCGGCGGCGGGCGGCGCAAGGAGATCGCCCTCACCTTCGACGACGGCCCGGGCCCGTACACGCCCCAGATCGTCAACAGCCTGAAGAAGGCCCACGTGCCGGCGACCTTCTTCGAGGTCGGGTTCCTCGAGACCTACTTCCACGCGGGCACACGCGATGCCGCGCGCGCCGGCGACGTGATCGGCGACCACACCGAGCGGCACGCCCACCTCGGCAGCCTGCCGAAGGCTGCGCAGCGCGACCAGATCGATTCCCAGGCGCAGTGGCTACACAAGCTCGGCGTTCCCCAGCCGCGCCTGTTCCGCCCGCCGTACGGCTCGTTCAACGACACCACCATGGCGCTGCTCAAGAAGCGGCGCATGCTGATGGTGCTCTGGTCGGTCGATAGCCAGGACTACCGGCAGCCAGGCGTCGGGACGATCGTCCGGCGCGTGATGGACGGCGCGAAGCGCGGCGGGATCATCCTTCTCCACGACGGCGGCGGCGTCCGCAGCCAGACCGCCGCGGCCGTGCCGATCATCATCAAGCAGCTGCGCAAGCGCGGCTTCAAGTTCGTGACCGTCCCGCAGATGATGGCCGACGACCCGCCGCCGCCCGGGCAGCGCCTGCCGCACTACATCAGCGGCGGCTGATCCGGCTTCCGGCACCGGGCTGGAGGCGATGGCGACGTAGCGTCGCGTCCGCTTGAAGCGGCGGCGCGCTGCGGGCTACTCGCCCACGGACAGCGCGCCCGCCGCGATCGGCCCCAGGTTCGGCTCGAGGCCGTGCAGGTCGAACGCGAGGAAGCTGCTGAAGAGCCGGTGATCCGGCCCGTGGAAATCGGAGGAGCCGGTAGTTAGGAGCCGACGCTCGCCGCAGCGCTCCACGAGTAGCCCGGCCTGCTCGGCGTCGTGGGTGGGATAGAAGGCCTCGACCCCGTCGAGGCCCGCCTCCCGGAAGCGGTCGATCGAGTCGAGCACCTCGGCGGCGTCGTCGATGTCCCAGAACGGGTGCGCCCACACCGCGAGGCCTCCCGCCTCGTGGATCCAGCCGATCGCCTCGGTGACGGTGGGGTGCGTTCGCGCCACGAAAGCGGGCGCGCCGGGGATGAGGTACGCGGGGATGAAGCTCGACACGCTGCCGTGCTCCTCGGCCTCGAGGCGCGCGGCGTTGGCGGGATGCGCCAGCACCGCCGCCGCCAAGTGCGGCCGCCCGATCGGCTTGCCGGCCGCGCGCCGCGCCTCGAGCGGTGCGGGATCGACCTCGAAGCCGAGCTCGCGCAGGCGATCGCCCATCCGCTGCGCCCGCAGCACTCGGTCCTCGCGCGCGTCGCGCAGCCGCTCGCAGAGGACCGCGTCGCGGTGGTCCACGCCGTAGCCCAGAACGTGTAGGTCCTCGTGGACGCCGTCCACCGCCGAGATCTCGGTCGTCGGCACCACCCTGACGCCGCGCTCCGCTCCCGCGCGGATCGCCTCCTCGACGCCGTCGATCGTGTCGTGGTCGGAGAGTGCCATCAACTCGACCCCCGCGGCCGCCGCATGCGCGACGACCTCGGCCGCGGGCAGATGCCCGTCCGAGTGGACGGAGTGGGACTGGAGATCGAAGGTCGGTCGGGTCACGGCGTCAGTGGACATGGACCACCCGGTTCCGGATCCTCCGGTTGCCCGAGTGGTCGGTGGCGATCACCCGGAGCTGCACCCTGAAGTCCTGAGCCGAGCCCACGAGCGAGCGTGAGGGCTTGAGAACGACGGATCGCTTGCCCTTGCCGAACCCAAGCGTGCGGTGCGCGAGCGTCAGGTTGTAGGCCGCGGGCGCGAGGCTCGCCCCGTGCGCCTTCGCTCGCAGCTCGAAGTCGAGCCGTGCGACCTCGCCCACGATCGCCGTCGCCTTCAGGCCGTGGAGGAACTTCGCGAGCGCCACCGTCTTCTTGGGACGCTTGCCGAGCTTGAGCGGGGGCGGCTTCGTATCCGGACAGCCGTTCGGGGCCTTCCCGGCGGTTCGCGGGCAGACGTCGACGCCGTCGCGCCTGCCGTCCCCGTCCGTGTCGGCCTTGAGCGGATTCGTCCCATGGCTCGTCTCGTCGCCGTTTGTGAGGCCGTCGCCGTCGATATCGGCGTCGCAGGCGTTGCCGATGCCGTCGTGGTCGACGTCGGCCTGCTTCGGATTGGGCGTCGTCGGGCAGTTGTCGGTGGCCGTCGCCCGCCCATCGCCGTCCACGTCGCTCGTGTTCCAGTTCCGCACCTCGACGAGCTCGGCGCTGCTCATGTTCCCGAACAGACGGGCCGGGCCGCTCGCGAGCGAGTGCGCGAAGGCCTGCGGAGTCGTCTGCCCCGTGAACTCGGCGGCCTCGACGTGCATGTAGATCACCGTCCCGTGCGGGGGGATCGCCACGTCTGCCTGCTGATACTTCACGCGCGCCGTGGCGGCCCCGTCGGTCCAGTTGGTCGTCAGGGCGTTGTTGGAGAAGATCCCGTCGTTGCCGTCGGCCTTCGGGACGTTCTCGCCGTCCCAGACGTGCAGCGTCGAGAAGCCAGTCGGCCCGTTCGCCGCCTGGTCGAAGTCGGTGACCGTCCAGGGCTCGCCGGCCTCCGCGGTGTTGTCGCCATCGGGGGTGGCGACGACCAGCGTCGAGCCGCCGTAGCTGAGCTGGCCGCTGTAGACGAGCTGAGCGTGGGCGAGGTTCGACGTCGGGTTGCGAATGACGTCGAGGAAGCGGGCGAACGGCTGACCGGCGGTCGGCACGTGCACCTGCCTGCTCACCATCAGCACGCCGATCGGGACCTCGCCGAAGTGCACGTCGCCGGGGGCGACCCGGTGGCCGCAGTGCGCCGGATCCTGAGTCGTGTTCTCGCTCAGGGTCACGCCGGCCACCGTGAGCGCGCCCCAGCCCTCGCTGCTGTCGTACTGCTGGGCGCGAACGGCCCCGGTAGAGCCGTCGACGGTCCAGACCGTGTCAGTCGAGTCGATGAGCGGCACGGCCGGGCAGCCGAACGCCGCCCGTGCCGCCTGCGGCGCCGAGCACACGGCGAGTGCGCAGGAAGCGAGCAGCGCCGTTCCTGCGCTCCGTGCGCGGACCCTCCGTCGTGATCCCTTCGCCAACGCTCCCCCGCGTTCGATCTCGTCGGACGGTACCGCGTCGCGCGAGGATCAGGTGCGCCTCAGCGCGCCGCGGCCTCCGCCGCCTGCTGCTCGCGCCCGCGCCGCATGACCTCCTTGAAGCTGCGGATCCGGAAGATCCCGACCAGGGCGATGAAGCCGAGGCCAAGCGCAAAGGCCGCGAGCGCGATCTGCTGCCCGACCGAGTAGGCGGCCACGGTGCTGCCCGACGCCGCGTTGTGGAACACGGTGACGAGCAGCGCCTGCTGCACGCCGGCCCCTCCCGGGGTGAGGGGGACGATCGTGGAAACCACCTGCGCGCCCTGGACCAGCAGGGCGTTGCGCACGGAGCCTCCAATGTGGAAGGCGTCGAGCATGAAGTAGAAGGCGGTGAGCCGGCACAGCCAGCTCGCCGCCTGCCAGCTCGCTATCTCGCGCATGTAGCGGCGCCGATCGCGGAGGATCGTGAACCCCTGCCGCACCCGCACCCAGAACGCCTTCACGCGTATGGAGAGGAGCGCGAAGGCGAGTACGGCGAGCACGCCGATCGCCGTGAGCAGGAAGAGCGTGAACTGCGGGTGGGAGGCGAAGTACTCGAGGTCGAACGCGTTCAGCTTCGCGAAGTCCGGCGGCTTCGGGAACACGCCCTGCGTGAACGCGAAGATCATCGTGAGCACGCTGACGACGGCGTCGAAGATCGCGCCCACCGTGATCGCCGCGGTGACCGTCGGGAACGTCGACCGCTCGATCGACGACTTCGTGAGGAAGATCTGGATGATGTTCGCGCCGCCGGCGGGGACGATGTTCTTGAATCCAACCGCCGCGACGTAGGCGCCCCAGACCCGCCGCCATTCGAACCGCTCATCCGGGTAGGCGGCGCGCAGCGCGTTGAAGAGCGCCCGCGAGCGAAGCACCAAGTAGCCGCTGAAGAACAGGAGCGCGAGGAGCAGCGACTCCCAGCCGACCGCCGCCAGGCTCGAGAAGAACTGGTCCACCGAGTGGAAGAACGAGTGGAAGCTCTTGCCGAGATCGCCGACAGGAGGGGCCATGGGGGCGACGATACGCGCCCGGCTCGCGGCGCGACGGCAGATGAGATACTCGCCGCGCCGTGCACCGCGGGCAGGGAGCTTGGAGGAACGGAGGCGGCCATGGCCTCCTGCGCTCGGCGCTGCTCTGCTGCGCGCTCACCTGCGCGGCGCTCGTAGTCCTGGCCGAGCCCGCGCGCGGCGACGTGAGCATCCCGGTCTTCTCCACCGAGGTCCCCGCCGGGCACGGAACCGCGGTCGCGCGCCGCCACGCCTTCGACCCCCCGCGCCGCGTTGACGGCCGGATCGGCGACTGGCACGGCCGGCCGACGCGCTTCGGCGGCTCGACGATCTACT
>VAXR01000164.1:4291-4750 GCA_005885165.1 Actinomycetota bacterium | reverse complement strand
CAGCGTGTCGCCGAAGGCGCGCGCGCCCTCGAGAAGCGCCTCGCGCGGCATGCCCGCTGCGGCGATCGCGTTGAAGGCCTCGAGGACCCGCAGGTCCGCCTCGAGGAACCCCGGCCGGATCCAGCCGAGCGCGGTGCGGAGGTCGCGCAGCAGCTCCGGATCGACTCCGGAGCGCTCCGCCGCCTCTGCGAGCGTCAGTTGGGCACCGCGCGGATAGATGTACTCGCCGAGGAACGGCTCGACCTCGCCGGCCGAGATGGCGGCGGCGAGCTCGTCCATGCTCTTGCCCAGCGCCTCGTATTCCTTGATCGTCATTAGGCGGAGCAGGTCGAGGTCGTCGAACCGGCGCTCGCCGCGAGGGTCGAGCAGTCCAGCCTCCGCCCATTCGCGCAGCTTGGCCGGCTCGATGTGGACGAGCTCGGCAAGCTCCTCGAGCGACATCGACGTCGGCATCGTTCA
>VAXR01000164.1:0-4250 GCA_005885165.1 Actinomycetota bacterium | reverse complement strand
CGCACATCAACAGCATCATCGCCCCGATGGCCACGACGACCATGGCCGATCCACCCATCACGGCGGCCTGCCTCCCTTCGTACGACCTGCCAATTCTGCCAACCCGCTTTCGTGTTACCCGTTGCCGCGCCTGAGTGCGGCATCCTTGGGTCGTGGCGACGATCGATCTCACGCTTCACGATCCGGCGCGGGTTGCTCTTGCGCGGCGTGCGAGGCTGCTGGCCTGGACCTCGCTTGCGTGGCTTGCGTTCGAAGGCGTGGCCACGGTGATTGCCGGCGTGCTCGCAGGGTCGATCGCGCTCATCGGCAACGGCCTCGACTCCGGCATCGAGGCTCTGGCGAGCATCGTCGTCGTCTGGCGATTCGCAGCCGCACGCATCTCGTCCGATCGAGCGGAGCAAAGAGCGCAGCGGATCATCGCGCTCAGCTTCTTCCTGCTCGCGCCGTACGTCGCGGTCGAGGCGGTCCACGCACTCGCGGTGGAGCACCACGCCGAGACGACCTGGCTAGGGATCGGGCTCTCCGCAGGCACGCTCCTCGTCTGCCCCTGGCTCGGTCGCGCCAAGGTGCGCCTGGGGCGGAAGCTCAACTCGGGCGCGACTGCGGGTGAGGGACGCCAGAACTTGATCTGCGCCTATCTCGCGAGCGGAGTGCTCGTCGGTCTACTTGCCAACACCCTCGCCGGCGTGTGGTGGCTGGATCCGCTGATTGCGCTCGCGATCGCCGCCGTAGCTGTACGCGAAGGCCGGGAGACTTGGAAAGGCCGGGCGTGCGGTGACGCGTGTTGCCCTTAGTGACGGCGGCGCATCGCCGCTGACAGAAACGCCGCCACCGCATCTTCCTGCTTCGGGCTGAGGCGCCCGCGAAACGACGGCATCCCGCCGACCCCGAGATCGAGCTGGCCCCGGATCTGTGCCTCTGTCAGCTTTTCGCTCCGGTCGAAGTCCGGCCCGAGGACGCCGTGCGTCCCCGCCGCCTCCAGCGTGTGACAGCCGCCGCACCCGGCGTGGATGAAGATCGCCCGGCCCGCGGCGTACGCGTGGCCGCTCGCCCCCGTCGCGCGCCCTGACGACCCGCACCCGCACAGGGCAAGCGCGGCGGCTCCGATCGCCAGCGACCGTCGGCCCAACGTCAGGCGGCGGCCGCGAACAGGCGCCAGCTGTCGGGCACCCCCTTCAACTCGTGCTCGCCGCGGTCGGTGAACTCGAGCCCGGAGCCGGCGACCAGGTCCTTGACGGTCCTCGAGACGAGCACCTCGTCGGGACCGGCGAGGGCGCTGACCCGCGCGGCGATGTGCACGCCGATGCCGCCGATGTCCTGGCCCATGACCTCGCACTCGCCGGTGTGGACTCCCGCCCGCACCCGGATCCCCTGATCGGGCGCGGAGTCGACGATCGCACGGGCGCAGCGGATCGCACGTGCCGGGCCGTCGAACGTGGCGAGGAAGCCGTCACCCGTGGACTTGATCCGCCGGCCGCCGAACTGGCCGAGCGCATCGCCAACTGCTCGGTCGTGCGACTCGAGCACCTCCCGCCAACGCTGGTCGCCCAGCTCCGACGCCGTGCGCGTCGAGTCGACGATGTCGGTGAACAGCACCGTGGCGAGGACCCGCTCGGGCTCGGGGGCGTCGCGCGTCCCGGTGAGGAACTCCTGCACCTCGCCCAGGATCAGCTCGGGCTCCTCGTACCAGATCGCGTGGTCGTCGCCGGGCAGCTCGACGAAGCGCGCATTCGGCATGTGGTCCGCGAGCCAGCGCCCGTGGCGGATGTTGACCAGGCGGTCGTGGGCCCGGTGCAAGATCAGCGCGGGCACCTGAACCGTCGGCACGACGTCGCGGACGTCGATGTCGAAGAACATCAGCGCGAGCTGCCCGAGCATCCCCGGGCTCGCGCTGGACCGCTCCAGCCGGGCGAACATGGCGCGAGCAGCGGGATCGTCGGCGTGGCTCGGCGCCGCCACCTCGATCATCGCTCCCGTGCCCCAGTGCGGCGCGACGAGCTCCGCACCGGCCTCGACGAGCGCCTCCTTAGGCGTGCCCAGCGGATAGTCGTCGTCGGGTGTGGACCGGGCCATCGCGCCGCAGCAAACGAGCGCCTGCACCCGCTCCGGATGCGTCGCGGCCATCAGGATGCTCATCGAGGCCCCCTCCGAGATCCCGATCAGGGCCGCGCGCTCCGAGCCGGCGGCATCCATCACCGCGCGGACGTCCTCCATGCGCTGCTCGAGGGTCGGGGCCTCCGGAACCGGATCGGACAGCCCCGACCCGCGCCGGTCGAAGTTGATCACGCGCGCGAAGGAGCCGAGCCCCTCGAGCATGCGCGCGAGGGGCTCGTACTCCCAGACCAGCTCCACGTGGGAGATGAACCCGTTGACCAGGACTACATCGAGGTCACCCTCGCCGAACGCCTGGTAGGCGATGTGGACATCGCCGTCCCGTGCGTACCTGGTTTCTGGCCGAGTCGGCGAGGCGGCCGCCTACTTGTGTCCGATGGCCTGCACCATCAAGGTGCAGTTCCCGTCCCCGTTGTTCTGGCGGAACGGATCTCCGATCTTCAGCACTGGCGACCAGAGAAGCTGACGCGTGCTGCCCTGAGTGCAGCGCAGTGCCGCCGTCGACGACGAGTCGATCGCGATGTACTCGCCCTTCTTCACCTTCATGTTCACGTTGAAGGTCTCGATCGCGTTCGTCGAGTTGAACCCGTTCCCCTGAACCTGGAACTTCTTGCTCTTCGCCAGAGCCTTGCCGTCGGCCGACTTGCTCCCAAGGTTCAGGTTCTTCAGCTTCGCGAGCTTGAACCGGATCGTTCCGGCCGCTCCTGCCCGGACCCTGAACTTCGTGATGACGCCCTTGCTCGGCGCCGTGAGGTTGCCGCCCGCCAGGCCCGTCTCGGAGCTGACCAGCACGCGGGTGCACGGGCTCGACACGCCGGCGCCCCCGTCGTCCGTGCAGCTGTGCGGCGGCGCCGAGTTGTCGGGCTCACGGTTCAGCTTCGCGCCGAACTTGAACCCAAGGGCGGTGGCCGGCAGCGCCACGAGTGCGGCCACGGCCAGCGGGGCGCATATCGCTATCCGCTTCATGTTCCCTCTCCTCTCCCAGATCGTGCGTTGGGGTGCCAGCGCGAGCATACGCCTCGGTAGCGTTCCCGTGCTATGGGGTTGCTCGATCGCCTTAGGGGTGAGCGCGAGGGGGGAGACGACACCGCAGTCGCGTCGCTGCACGCCGACGCCCGCGCGATGCGAACGACGCTCGGCGCGCTCCACGCGGAGCGGGCGGATGCCGCTCCTCCGGGCGCGGAGCCGGACCTCCGCGGCATCGTGCGCGACCTGCTCGAGGGCGAGGTCGTCGCCCCCACGGACGACGTGCGCTTCCTGATCGCGCGCGATACGGACCCGGACGACTTCTACGCGCGCGAGATCGAGCCGAACTGGGATGGGCTCGACGAAAACGCACGTGCCGCCAAGCTCGATGGGTTCGTGGACCTCGCGGCGATGGCGGACGCCTCCCCCGACGCGCTTCCTCGCGACATGGTGGCGACGGTCCGCACCAAGGCGCTGATCCTGGCCTGGGCCTTCGACGAGGTGCACGGCTACATCGGCCGGCTCGCTCGCGGCGGCTCGTCCTGACCTGAGAGGGCAGGTCCGGCCGAACCGCGGCAAGATTCCGCCCGTACTCCCTTTCATGCGCCCCGGCCGAGCGGGCCAGCGATACGATCGCGCCGTGATGAGGGCGCGCGCGCTCGCTGCCCGTATCGCCTTGGCCGCAGGAGCCGGCCTGATCGCCGCGCCGCTCGTTGCCATCGCCGGCTCGTCGGCATCGCAGCAATCGCCGGCGCCCGGGGCGACATCCGCTCCCGCCTCGAAGGTCGCCGACCGCGCGGTCGGCACGCGTCACCGCCGGCTTCGAGCGCGGCTGCGGGCGATACCCGCGGCCGTCCCAGCCGGCTCCGCCGTCCTCCTCGACGCGTCGCGCTCGAGGGCCCGTGGGGCGCGCATCGTCGCCTACCGCTGGGACCTCGACGGCAACGGCTCGTTCGAGACGAGCACCGGCAGCCGCGCGCACGTCCGCCGCGTGATCGCCAAGGCCGGGACGGTGCGCGTCGGCGTGAAGGTCCTCGACGATCGCGGCGACTCGAGCGTGCGGCGCATCAAGGTCACTGGGCTGACCCGGCCGCGCCCTGAGCGGTCGTCGGGAGTCATCCGGCGCGGCCCGCGCCTCGACGGCGGAACCGTGCGCGCGATCAGCCGCGACG
>VAXR01000163.1 GCA_005885165.1 Actinomycetota bacterium | reverse complement strand
GCTCGAGCAACCCGCTGCCGCACACCGGCCTCCAGGTGATCAGCCTCGTGATCGCCGGCCTCGCCCTGCTCGGCAGCGGGCTCGTGCTGCGGCGCGGTGTCCGCTATCCGACAGAGCCACCCGCCTAGGAGTGGCGAAGCGCCAACCGTTGACCTATCATCCCCCGTTCGGGGGACGCCGGTCGCACAGCCGTGGCCGAGTCAG
>VAXR01000162.1 GCA_005885165.1 Actinomycetota bacterium | reverse complement strand
TCAGGCTGCCGCGCCGGTAGCCTCGCGCAGGCCGCGCAGCAGCCGATCGGTGGCGGCCGCACCGCGGATCGAGGCGCGCACGTGGTCGTCGGCGCCTAGCGGGCCGCCCGGAGCGACCAGCACACGCGCCTCCTCCAGGCCCGCCGCGAGTTGCGCGCCGGTCAGCCCCGCAGCGTGAAGCCAGATGAAGTTGGCCTCCGACTCGGGTGCGTCGACCGGCAGCTCGTGGAGCTCGCGCATGATGCGCTGGCGCTGGCCGACCACCATCTCGCGGCGGCGGGCGATCTCGATCTCGCCCATCTCGAGTGCGTAAGAGATGCCGGCCTGGGTCAGCACGTTCATCCCGAGCGCCGGCGCGATCGAGGCGAGGAGCGACGTTGCCGCCGACGAGCCGATCGCGTAGCCGGCCCTCAGCCCGGAGAGGCCGTAGATCTTCGAGAAGGTACGGAACACGAGCAGCCGCGGGAAGGCGTCGACGAGCCGGAGCACTGAATCGCGCGGCTCGACGTCCTGGAACTCGATGTAGGCCTCGTCTACCAGGAGATGGACGCTTTCGGGGAGCGAGCTCGCGAGCGCCCCGACCGCATCCGACGCCAGGTACGTGCCCGTCGGATCGTTCGGGTTGCAGAGGACCACAACGCGGGTGCGATCGCCGACAGCGCCGAGCAGCGCGTCCACGTCCACGCGGCCGCCCTCGAGATCGACCGGGACCGGCCGCCCGCCCGCGCGTTGCGCCATCAACGGGTACAGCGGGTAGGAGGGCCAGGGCGTGACGAGCTCGTCGCCCGGTCCGAGCAGGACGAGCGAGGCTGTCTGCAAGAGCTCGGCCGCGCCGTTGCCGACCACGATCTGCTCGGGCTCCACGCCGTGCCGCTCGCCGAGCAGCCTGCGCACGGCGCTCGCGTGGCGGTCCGGATAGCTGTTCACGCTCCCGCGCGCCGCGTAGATCGCGGCGTTCATGATCTCCGAGTGCGGGAAGTCCGGCCACTCCGTGCTCGAGAGGTCGACCACCGGCACCTCGGCCAGCGCCAGCGCGCGCTCGCGGGCGCGCCGGGCCCGCAGCTCGCGGTTGATCTCCTCCTGATCGATGTCTTCGAACTGCCGGTAGTAGTCGAGGAGCCCCATGTCGAGAGAAGGGGTTAGCAGAGCCGCGTGACGCGCAGCGCCGGGAGTGCCCGCGCTACTAGCTCTTCGGGGCCAGCAGCGGTCCTGGACCGACGATGATGAAGAACCAGAAGAGGAACCCGGTGCCGACGATCACGAGGCTCACGAGGAAGATCCGCTCGAGGGCCCCGCGCTCCTGCCGGTAGCCGCCGGCGCGCCGGACGAGCTTCCAGGCGTGGTCCACGCGCTTGGCGATCATCAGCGTCACGAACAGCGTGAGCAGCATCCCGAGGAAGGCGACCACGATGCCGGCGGTGATCGAGTCGGTCCAGTACTTGACGTGCGAGCCGACCCACAGCCAGCCCATCGGCTGCGGCCCCCACACGGAGACGCACAGGAGCGTCTCGATCAGGAGCAGGAACAGCGCGAAGGTCTTGTCGGCCTCCTGGCGCACCCGGCCGGCTCGAACCGGCTGGTCGCGGTAGCGGAGCGGTGCGGTTCCCGGCCGGCGGCCGATGAACAGTCCGCCGGTGTCTGTCGGATCGTTGCTGGCCATGAATTAGCGGGGCACGCCGAGGCCGTGCTGGCCCGGACCTCAGTATGGCGACCGCTCGCGGCCCGCGCCGCGCCTCGGGTGCCGGAATCCCGATATTACTGCGAGTAACTACTGGGCCGCGGCGTACAGCGCCTCGATCTCGGGCGCGAACTTCTCGGCCACGACGTTGCGCTTGACCTTGAGCGTCGGCGTGAGCTCGCCCGTCGCCTGGCTCAGGTCCTCGGGCAGGATCGTGAACCGCTTGATCTGCTCGACGCGACCGACCTTCGCGTTGGTCGCGTCGACCGCCTTCTGGATCTCAGTGCGCATCGCGTCCGACGTCGGGACGTCGGCCGGGTCGAGCCCGTGCTCCTGGGCGAACGCGGGGAGCTCCTCGGGATCGAGCGTGACGAGTGCGACGAGGTACGGACGGCGGTCCCCGACCACCACGCACTGCGAGACCCAGCGGGACTGCTTGATGTCGTTCTCGAGGTTGGCCGGCGTGATGTTCTTGCCGCCGGCGGTGATGATGATGTCCTTCTTGCGCCCGGTGATGTAGAGGAAGCCGTCCTCGTCCATGCGCCCGAGGTCGCCGGTGTGGAGCCAGCCGTCGACGAGGGCCTCGCTCGTCGCATCGGGGTTCTTGTAGTAGCCGGTGAAGATGTTGTCGCCGCGAAGGAGGACCTCGCCGTCCTCGGCGATCTTCACCTCAACGCCCTTGAGAGCCTTGCCGACCGATCCGAAGCGGTAGCTCTCACGCGTGTTGACGACCGCCGCGGTCGAGGTCTCGGTCATGCCGTATCCCTCGAAGACCGGGATGCCGCAGGCGTAGAAGAACTCGAGGATCTCGGGCGCGATCGGTGCAGCGCCGGTTACGCACTGCCGGATGCGCCCGCCGAACAGCCCTCTGACGTTCCTGTAGAGCGACTCCTCTGCCTTGTCGAACGCCTCGCGCAGCTCGGCCGGAACCTCCTCGCCGCGCTCCTCGGCCTGCCGCACCCGTACCCCGACCTCGACGGCCTCGCGGACCGCGTCCGGATCGTCGGCGTTCGCCATCGCCAGCGTGTAGAGCTTCTCGAAGATCCGCGGCACTGACGGGAAGTACGTCGGGTGCACCTCCATGAGGTCGAGCGCGAGCTTCTGCGGATCCTTCTGCCAGTAGGCGATCACGCTGCCGAGGTCGATCGTGAGGAACTGGATCAGCAGCGCGAACGAGTGCGCGAGCGGCAGGAACAGGTAGACCACCTCGTCGCCCTCGAGCTCGCCCTCCTCGAGGACCGACTGGCGGATCGCGACGTAGTTGCCGTGGGTGAGCACGCAGCACTTCGGCGGCCCAGTCGTGCCGGAGGTGTAGATGAAGACGCAGGGATCCTCCGGGCGGACCGCCTCGACGCGCTCGCCGTACTCGCGGCCGTCGCGCTCGCGGCCGCGCTCGCGGAGGCCGTCGAGCGTGAGCGCGTCGCCGAGGTCGACCCCCTCGGGATCCATCACGATGACGAACTCGAGGCCCGGCAGGTCGGACTCGATCTCGCGGATCTTGGCGAGCTGCTCGCCGTCCTCGGCGAAGACCGCCCGCGACTCCGAGTGCGAGAGCACGTAGTGGCACTCCTCTGGGGAGTTCGTCTGGTAGATCGAGACCTCGGTGGCGCCGGCGGTCAGGATCCCGTAGCAGGCGAGCGTCCACTCGGGTCGGGTGTTGCTGAGGATCGCCACCCGATCTCCAGGCGCGATACCCAGGTCGATCAGCCCGAGTGAGAGCTCCCGGACGGCACCACCCAACTCCTCGTAGGAGACATCCCGCCACGCGTCGCCGGTCTTCTGGCGCAGAGCCGGCTTGCCCGCGTGCTTGGCGGCGGCGGCCGGCAGCTGCGCGGCCATAGTCGGGCTGTTCGTCCCGGCTTCGAGGGCCGAGACGGTGCCTACTTCCATGCGCTCCTCTCCCCGAAGGGTCTAGGTCCGGCAGGGGATTCTAGGCGCGACATCCCGACGCGCCGACCGGGATCGCGGCCGTGGCGCTCAGGCGCCGGCGAGCTGCGGCCGCGTGGTGGGCGTTGCCTTCTCGTGCTCCTTGAGTGCGGAGAGGAACAGCGTCTTGTCGATCCGGCCCTGGTAGATGGGCACCTCGAGCTGCATGCACTTCACGATGACCTCGCGCCTGTGCATACCGGCCTCGCGTGCCAACTCGGTGGGCGTCAGGTGGATCGCCATGGAGTTTGTCTCCCTCCGTCGCTGAAGATGGCTGGGTGATTCTTACCTCTTAGATCGGACATCGCAACGCGCAGCCCGCAAATTGCACGGTTTGAGGACGGATTTCCGCCGCTCGGGGGGCCATTCCGGCGGGGCACGCTTCTGAAGAGACTACTCCACCCCGCTAGACCGGATTGGGGATCGCGATGAACTCGTGCCCCACACCAAAGTGTTCGGCAAGCAGTTCGCCGAGCTTGCGCACGCCGAAGGTCTCCGTGGCGTAATGACCGCCGGCGATCAGGACGACCCCCGTCTCGCGCGCGTCGGCCATCGCCGGCTCCTCGGGCTCGCCGGTCACGAGCGCGTCGAGGCCGAGCCGCGCGGCGTCCGCCAGGTTCGAGCCGCCGCCGCCCGAGACCACGCCCACCGCGGAGATGGGCCGGCCGTCGCCCTCGAGGACGAGCGGATCGCGCCCGAAGGCGCCGCGGCAGCGGTTCACGAGCTCGGCGAGGTCGAGCGGCTCGGCGGCCTCGCCGACGAACCCGATCGGCCGGCCGCGCACCTCCGCGAAGGCCTTGCCGCGGCGAAGCCCGAGCGCCTCGCAGATCAGGGCGTTGTTGCCCACCTCCGGGTGCGCGTCGAGCGGCAAGTGATAGGCGGCGAGCGACGCGTCGGCCGCGAACAGCGCCTCGAGCCTCCGGCGCAGCTGCGGCCCGACCGTCATGGGACCGCCGCCCCAGAACAGGCCGTGGTGGCAGAGCACGAGGCCGGCCCCGGCCGCCGCGGCGCGCTCGAACAGCTCGCGGTGCGCAGAGACGCCGGTGGCCACGAGCTCCACGTCGTCGCGGCCCCACACCTGGAGCCCGTTCGGACCGTAGTCTTCCCACCCCGGAGCGTCGAGGAGATCGTCGAGGAAGGCGATCAGCTCGTCACGGCTTGCCACCAGCGAAACGTTACGGCCCTGAACGCTTAACCTCCGCGGCGATGGCCACGCCGAGCCGCTCGCGCGAGGACTTCCTCGACTCGCTGATGGACACGAGCCTCTACTCGATGGGGGCGTTCTTCAGCGACCAGCACCCCGACCTCGTGGACGACGTGATCGATCAGAGCCTGGAGATCGAGGAGCGCGGGCTCAGGGGCTACGCGAGCGACAACAAGCTGTCTGTGGAGGAGTGCTTCGAGACGCTCCTGACCGGCCTGGCCGTT
>VAXR01000161.1 GCA_005885165.1 Actinomycetota bacterium | reverse complement strand
GGCTGTGAACAGCGAGACGAGCGTACCGACGCCCAGCGTGAACGCGAAGCCCTTCACGCCCGCGGTGGCGAGCATGAACAGGATGAAGGCGACGCCGATCGTCACCACGTTCGCGTCGACGATCGTCCTGATGCCCTTCGAGTAGCCGCCGGCGATCGCGGCCGGGATCGAGCGCCCCTCGCGCGCCTCCTCCTTTATTCGCTCGAAGATGACGATGTTCGCGTCGGCCGCGACGCCCAGGGTCAGTATCAAGCCCGCGATCCCGGGCAGCGTGAGCGTGATCGGGATCAGCTTGACGACCGCGAACAGGAGCGCCGCGTACGCGAGTAGGGCCATGCCGGCCACGAGGCCCAGGAAGCGGTAGAAGAAGAGCAGGAACCCGAGCGTGAGGATCAGGCCGGCCGCCCCGGCCAGCAGGCCCTGGCGCAGCGCCTGCTTCCCGAGCGTCGCCGAGACCTGCGTCTTCGAGATCAGCTTGAGCGAGACCGGCAGGGCCCCGATCCGCAGGTTGTTCGCCAGGTCCTGCGTCTGCGTGATCGAGCCGATCCCGTTGATCTCGGCCCCCGTGTCGCCCGAGATGCCGTCCGGGTTCTCGACGTAGCTGACGTTGGCCAGCGACACGACCTGGTTGTCGAGCGAGATCCCGAAGTTCTGGAACTTGTTCTGCGCGGGGACGCCGGGGGCGATCAGGTTCTGCCCGCGATTGGCTTCACGCTTGGTGGCCCGCGCGAACGCCTTCCGTCCCTTGTCCGTGAAGTTGAACGTGACGATCGGCTCGGAGGTGCGCGGGTCGAACTCCTGCTTCGGGTCCCTGATGTCGGAGCCCGACAGCTCGGAGTCGTCCTCGAGCACGTAGTAGCCCGCCACGAAGTTCTTCGGGGGCTTCGGCGGCGCCTGCTCCTTGATGATCACGATCCCGCGCGGGACCTTGATCACGAGGCTCCCCTGGGGCGGCCCGTGGCCGTCGAGCGCCTTCAGCGTGGACGGGCACACCGTGCCCTTGGCGGGATGCGCCACCTTCCCGGTCCCCGGCTTCTGCCGCTTCGCCGCCGGGGTCTGCTGGAAGTCCTGGTAGATCTCGCGGCAGCTCCCGTAGTAGGCGCTCGCGTCGTTGGCCTGGGAGAAGCTCTTGGTGCCGAGCGCGGCCTCGCCGGGCGAGATGAGCTGCCGCTGCCCGCCCTTGCTCGCCGGCCCGAACAGGTAGTACTTGTCGCCGGCGGTGTCGTTCTGGCGGTCGTAGAACTGCTGGATCAGGTGCTGGTTGCCGTGGAAGCGCTGGACGACCGCTTTCGACGGACCGCCCGGCGGGATGTCGTTCGCGTCCGCCCGCGGCTTGAGCTTCGCGGCGAGCGTCACCGCCTGCAGGAGCGGCAGCCGCGGCAGTGCGATCGCGTTCGCCTGGCGCATGATCTGCGGGTTCGACTGCTCGAGCGAGAACAGCGTCTGGAACTTGCCGTTCAGGTTGACGTAGACGTTCGGCTCCCAGTCGTAGAACTGAAGCTGGGCGGTGGTGCCGACCTCCTGCTCGGCGCGCGTCGACTGCACGCCCGGCAGGCCGATGTCGATCTCGTTCGCGCCCGCGCGCTGGATCTCGGGCTCGGAGACGCCCAGCGTGTTGGTGCGCTTCTGGATCGTGTTGATCGCGTCGTCGAGCGCCTGCGGCGTGACCTTGGGGACCTTCGGCGTCGGTCGCGCCTGGTAGACGAGCTCGGTGCCGCCGCGCAGGTCGAGCCCGAGGCGGGTGCTCTTCGAGAGCGGCGACCCCGGGACGATCACCAGCGCCGCGAGCACGAGGAGCGCGGCGACGATCGCGAGGACCGTCCGGTTGCGGCGGCGGTCGGTCACGTCTCGGGGGTCAGGACGAGCAGGAGGCCCCCGTCCTCGTCATACGCCGGGAATATGTCGGCCGTTGCCGGCTCCGGGCGGTCGCCCTCCGCGTGCACCACCACCTGCTTCGCGAGCACCCGTACCCCCCACTCCAGCGCCGTCCCGATGTGGTCGTCGCCGTTCTGGAACTCGAGCCCGAGGACGTCGCGGACCGGTCTCCCGATCGTGTCGGTGTCCCCGAGGCCGGTCAGCTCGCGCACGCCGCGGCCGCAGCTGATCACGCGCGACTCCTGGTCGCACACGACGAACGCGGCGTTCGGCGACGGGTAGTAGTCGTCGAGCAGCTCGAAGAGGAAGCCGTAGCCACACTTGGAGCAGCCCAGTGCCTCGTTCCGAAAATCGGTGCGCTCGCTCGAGATGCTCCGGTCTCCGCAGTTCGGGCAGATGAAGTGAGGCATCGAGGCCATTAGGTTAGGCGTTCACCGTCTGTGCGCAGCCGGGCTGGAGAGGACGCTGTCGCCTGGTCCATCTTCCAGGCAATTCCGGGCCTTGACTTTGGCCCCTGACCGGTCGAGAATCGCTGGTGTAAGGACTCGAACCGGAGGGACGAGGGGCTGACGATGACGATGACTCGCGAACGAGGCGCGGGGGCGCTGCCGGCTCCCGTCCTGCTGCTGATTGGCGTCTTCGCGGTCGCCATCTTCGGCCAGGGGGGCTACTACCCCGCCGCGCAGGCACTCCTCGCCGTCGGCCTCGCGCTCGCCATGCTCGCCACCCTGCGCACCCGGGGGCCGCCGTGGTCCGAACTGCGCTACCCGCCGGTCCTCGCCTGCGGCGCCCTTGCCGTGTGGGCGCTGCTCCGGGCCACGCTCGGCGGCGAGCCATCGGATGCGAGCGGTTACGTGCTGATGCTCGCGGGCGTGGCCGCCGTGATCGTCGTCTGCGGGCGGACGACCAGGACCGAGCGCGACGTCTTGCTCGACGCCTTGACCGCGCTCGCGGCGATCGCCGCACTCACCGGCCTGATCGGCGTCGCCTGGCACTACTCGCCTTGGGCGCTCGGGTACGGTCCCGTCTGGCGTGCGGCGACCACGCTGACGTACATGAACGCCGCCGCCGGGCTGCTCGTGCCGGTCGGGCTACTGGCGCTCGGGCGCCTGGCGGACGAGCCACGCTCGCGGGTTCGAGCTGCAGCGGCTTGCGTGATACTCGCGGGCGCCGCGGCAACGCTCAGCCGGGCGGGCGCGCTGGCGTTTGTGGTCGGCGCGGCCGTGCTCGCCGGCCTTATCGGACCGCGCCGCTTCGCGCGCGCCGCAGGCCCACCGGCGCTCGGGGCCGCGATCGCCTGGGCGGGACTGCTTCCGTCAATCGTGCACCCCCACCCCACGCCGGCGATCGCTGCGTTGGCGCTCGTCGCCGGCTTGGCCGCCGCGACTGTCCTCGCCCGCCCTCCCAGCCTGGCCACCCGGCGAGTCGCGGTGGCAGCCGTCGTTGCGGCCATGCTCGCGCTTGGCGCCGGCGTGGCGGCTGGCGGAGGGCTGTCACGGATCAGGGCGGATCGGCTCACCGTCAGCGAATCGGAGCGGAGCCACGCCGGCACCGTGGCCCTGCGGATCGCCGAGCAACATCCGCTGGCGGGCGTTGGACCGCGCCACGCCACGCTCGCGTGGGCCGGGCCCGGCAGTCGCACGTTCGTCGCGCGATACGCGCACGACGAGTATCTCCAGGTCCTGGCGGAGCTCGGCGCGATCGGGCTGGCGCTGCTCGTCGGCTTGCTTGCCGCGCTCGCGCTGCAGGTGTGGCGCGCGCGGCGCTGGGTGGCGTCACCAGGCCTGTGGGCGGGAATCGCTGCTGCGCTGGTCGCGGCCGCGGTGCACGGCGGCTTCGACTTCCTCTGGCACGTGCCGGCGGTCGTACTCGTGTGCGCCGCGCTGGCGGGAGCCGCCCGTAGTAGCGAAACAGCGACAGCGGTCGTCGCGCGCCGGTATCGGCGTCCTCCGCTGCGCGAACAACAACCGAAAGGATCGGTGGTGACATGAAATTCGAACCGTCAGGCTGGTATGAGCGCTTGCGCTGGTTGTTAGCCGGCAAGCTTGGTGCCTGTCCGCGCTGCATGCGCGCATCGCTCGGGCTGGCGATCGCCGCGTGGGCTGCCTACGGTGTCGCGCGCGCCGTGAGCCTGGAGCCGTTGGTGCAAGCGGCGGCGCTCGTCGTCGCAGGTGCGCTCACGACTCTGTTCCTCGCGCACATCGGCGCGTTCTACGTCCGTGCCGCGCGGCACTGGCGGGCGGGCACGCTCGCAGGCGACCCGGAGGGAGACCGCGCGCGGGCGCAGAATCGCCGGCGCTTCTTCGTGACGAGCGGAGCGCTGCTCGGCGGCGCGCTGCTCGCACCGTTGTCTCGGCTAGCGCCCGTGCTCGCGGCATCATCACCACCCGCGCCGTGCGACTGCGATGGCCCGAATCCGAAGGAGCCGAGGGTCGACTGCCCGTCCTGCCGATGCAAGACGAAGGGGCCGCCGAAGAAGCCCACGACAGACTGCAACCAGAGGGTGCAGAGTCCGGCCACAACGACGACCGAGAACGGAACGTGCGTCGGCAGTCTCAACCCGTGTCAGGGCGACTGCACGCTCACGTTTAACTGGGAGTGTCAGGCGGACAAGAAGGGCAAGGGGTTCCACTGGGAGAAGGCGGGCGCGCAGGACACCTGCCCGACGGCCGGAGCACCAGCGCCGCGGGTGACCGACAGCACCGGCAAGTGCCACGGGAAGGGCTGCAAGCCGCAGAACGCCGAGTGCGGCAAGCACACGCTCTGGACTTGCGACCCACACGCCGGCGAGGGCAACGAGAAGCACGGGCGGTGGGCGCCAACGACGACGTTCGAGGACCCATCGTGCCCGGTGTCATGACATAGCGCGCACCTGAAAGCACTCGCGAATCGGGGCCGGCCGGATCGGGCGTCAGGCCGGCCCCGGAGCGCCGTCAGAACAGGCTGCCGGCGCGCTCGGGTAGCTCGAGGCCGAGGTGCTCCCAGGCGGCGGCCGTGGCCACGCGCCTCCGGCTCCTCCGCCACCGCTACCGCGAGCGTCGAGAGGCCGACCGGCCCGCCCTCGAACTTCTCGCAGATCGCCCGCAGGATGCCGCGGTCGAGGCGGTCGAGGCCGGCCTCGTCGACCTCCAGCATGTCGAGGGCGGCGACCGCCACCGCCTGGTCGATCGCGCCGGCTCCGCGTACCTCGGCGAAGTCGCGCACGCGCTTGAGCAGGCGGTTGGCGACGCGCGGCGTGCCGCGCGAGCGCGCGGCGATGGTCGCCGCACCATGATGATCTACCTCCACGTCGAGGATGCGCGCCGAGCGCAGGACGATCCGCGCGAGGTCCTCGGGCGGGTAGAGCTCGAGCCGGAAGGTCACGCCGAAGCGCTCGCGCAGAGGCGTGGTCAGGAGCCCCGTCCTCGTGGTGGCTCCGACCATCGTGAACGGCGGGAGGTCGAGCGTGACGACGCGGGCGCCGGCCCCCTGGCCCACGGTGATCGGCAGGCGCCGGTCCTCCATCGCCGGGTAGAAGGTCTCCTCGAGCGCCCGCGGCAGCCGGTGGATCTCGTCGACGAAGAACACCGAGCCGGGCTCGAGCGCGGTGAGGAAGGCGGCGACGTCGCCCTTGCGCTCCAGCGCCGGGCCGGCCGTCGGCGTGAACGGGACCTCGAGCTCGGCGGCCACGATCTGCGCGAGCGATGTCTTGCCGAGGCCGGGCGGGCCCGCGAGCAGCACGTGGTCGAGCGGCTCCCCGCGGCCGCGCGCCGCCTCGATGAATACCGCGAGCTGTTCGGCGACCTGCCGCTGCCCGACGAAGTCCGTTAGGTGGCGCGGTCGTAGCGAGCGATCGAGCTCCTCGTCCGCGTCGCGGGGCGAGGCCGCCTGGAGGCGCTCGACGCCGGGCGTCCGAATGCCTCCGGCCCTCGTCACCGCGCCGCCCTCAGCGCCGCCGCGATCAGGTCCTCGGGCGTCTCGCCGGCGGCGGAGTCGAGGAGCTGGTCCGCCTCGGCCGGGGCGAACCCGAGGCCGAGGAGGCCCTCGCGCGCCAGCGTGCGCGGGTCGTCGGAGCGGGTGATGAGGATCGCGTCGCCGACGGCCTCCCCCGCGACCTTCTCGCGCAGCTCCACGATGATCCGCTCGGCTGTGCGCTTGCCGATGCCGGGCGCGGCCTGGAAGCGGGCGGAGTCGCCCGCCGCGATCGCGCTCGTGAGGTCGCGCGGACTGCCGCCCGAGAGCACCGCCAGCGCCACCTTCGGCCCCACGCTCTGGACGCCGACCAGCATGAGGAACAACTCGCGCTCCTCCTCCGAGGCGAAGCCGTAGAGCTGCATCCCGTCGTCGCGTACCACGAGGTGCGTGTGCAGGAGGGCCTCCTCGCCCGCCTTCGGGACCGTGCGCAGCGTGTGCGCCGACACCGCGAGCCGGTAGCCGACGCCGCAGCATTCGATCACCACATGGTCGGCCCGGCGCACGGTGACCTCTCCGCGGACCGACGCGATCACGGCGCGCCCCCGATGGCGGCCGTGGCCGCGACCCCGTTCGCGTGGCAGATGGCAACCGCGAGCGCGTCGGCCGCGTGGTCCGGCTTCGGCGGCTCGGGAAGGGAGAGCAGCGCGCCGACCATCCGCTGAACCTGGTCCTTCTCGGCGCGGCCCGATCCGCAGACGGCCTGCTTAACGGCCTGCGGGGTGTACGAGAAGCAGGGGATGCCCGCCATGCCGGCGGAGAGGAGGACGGCCCCGCGCGCCTGGCCGACCGAGAACGCGGTGCGGGCGTTCTGGCCGAAGAAGAGGTCCTCCACCGCCATCGCCTCGGGCTCGTGCTCCGCGATCAGGTCGCACACGCGCGCGTGGATGCGGGCGAGCCGCCGCTCGAGCGGCTCGCTGCCGGCGGTCTCGATCACCCCGCCGTCGAGGGCGGCGAGCTTTCCGGCGCGCGCGAGGACCACGCCGTAGCCGGTGTTCGCGGCGCCCGGGTCTATGCCGATGACGACCACCACGGAGGTGATTCTCCGTGGGGGCGCGGACGCCTCCCTATGCGGCGCCTAGGCCGCCGCCACCCGCTCGAGCACCGCGCCGTCCACGTTGAAGTTCGCGTGGACGGCGTTCACGTCGTCGTGCTCCTCGAGCGCCTCGATGAGCCGCATGAGCGAGCCGACCTGGCCCTCCTCAACGTCCACCCTGCTCGTGGGCCGCATCGTGAGCTCGGCGGAGTCGATCGGTATGCCGGCCTTCTCGAGCGCCTCGCGCACGCTCTGCAGGTCGCTCGGGCCGGTCACGACCTCGTAGACGTTCTCGTCCTCCGCCACGTCCTCGGCGCCAGCGTCGATCGCCATCATCAGGTCGTCCTCCGACGCCCGCTCGGCGTCCACGACCACGACCCCCTTCTTCTCGAACTGCCAGGCCACCGAGCCGGGCTCGCCCAGGTTGCCGCCGCTGCGGGAGAAGATGTGCCGGATCTCGCTACCCGTCCGGTTGCGGTTGTCCGTGAGCGCCTCCACCAGGATCGCCACGCCGCCCGGCCCGTAGCCCTCGTAGACAACTGACTCGATCGCCGCCGTATCGGTGTCGGCGCCCGTCCCCTTCGCGGTCGCGCGCTCGATGTTCTGCTTCGGCATCCCGGCGTCCTTCGCCTTCTGGATGGCGTTCGCGAGGGACGCGTTGCCTGCGGGGTCACCGCCGCCGTCGCGGGCGGCCACCTGGACCGCGCGCGCGAGCTTGGTGAACTCGGCGCCGCGGCGGGCGTCCGTC
>VAXR01000153.1 GCA_005885165.1 Actinomycetota bacterium | reverse complement strand
CGCAGATGCCGCGCCACGTGCCATGGCGGGCATGGCAGTGGGCGGAGCGGAGGATCGCGAGCGAGTGGTACGACATCTGGTCGCTGACAATCGAGGCGGGAGCCGCGCGCCGGCTCATCGCGGGCCCCGAGACGGTCCACCTCCTGTACGGGGAGGACACCTACCGCCACCTCGGATCGCTTCCCTCGCACGTTCGCCACCGCGGGGCACGCGTGGTGTGCACCTATCACCAGCCCCCCGCAAAGCTGCGGAACCTGCTTCCGAGCGCGCGCAAGCTGGGGCGGCTGGACGGGGTCGTGGCGCTCACACGCGAGCAGGCCGAGTTCCTCGCCAAGCGGGTGGGCGAGGACCGCGTGTTCACCGTTCCCCACGGCGTCGACACGACCTACTTCGCGCCCGCGAACGGCGGGCCCCGACCCGAGCTCCGCGGCCATCCCGTCTGCCTATTCGCCGGCTCGTGGCTGCGCGACATGGAGCTGCTCGAAACCGTGGTGCGAACGGTGGGCGAGCGGGAGCCGGCGATCCGCTTCCGCGTGTGCGCGGACCGGGACCGAGTCGCGTCGATCGCCGGCCTCCCGAACGTCGAGATCCCGGGACGGGTGGGCGACGAGTTGCTGCTCCGCGAGTACCGCTCGGCCGACCTTTTCCTCCTGCCGCTGACCGACTGCACTGCGAACAACTGCCTGCTCGAGGCGATGGCGTGCGGCCTCCCGCTGGTGGCGAGCGACGTGGGCGGCGTGCGCGACTACGCGACCGACGAGTCAGCGGCCCTTGTTCCCCCGGGCGACGGCGAGGCGATGGCCGACGCAGTTCTCGGGCTTTGCGGCGATGACGAACGCCGCGCGGAGATGGCGCGCGCGGCGCGCCGGCGGGCGCTTGCGCTCGACTGGGGCCGCGTGGCGAACTCCCTTCTCGGCGTCTACGAGGCGGTGGGGCGCGCGTGAGCGGACTGCGCGTCGTCGTGCTCGGCATGATGGGCCGGCTGCCCTTCGGCGGGCAGACCTGGCTCTACCTGAGCTGGCTCCGCGGGCTGGCCGAGCTCGGGCACGACGTCTGGTACGTGGAGGACGACTCGGTGTGGCCGTACGACCCGGTCCAGAACACGGTGACCGACGACTGCTCGTACGCGTCCTCGCATCTGGCCCGCTGCATGGAGCGGATTGGGCTGGCGGACCGCTGGGCTTTCCGGCTCGCCGGGCACCCGGACGCGTGCTACGGGGTGAGCGAGTCGAAGCTCGGCGAGCTCTACGGGTCCTCCGACGTACTCCTGAACGTCGTCGGAGCGACGGACCTTCGTGAGGAGCAGCTCCGGGCGCCGTTCCGCGTTTACGTGCAGACCGATCCGGTCACGGCGGAGCTCCGCCTGGCGAACGGCGACGAGCACACGCGCGAGGCCTTCGCCAACCACCACGTGATCGCGACCTACGGCGAGAACTACGGGGCAGCCGACTGCGGCGTGCCCTTGAACGGCCACCGCTACGTGAAGACGCGGCAGCCGGTGGACCTCGGGTTCTGGACGGCGGCCTACGACCCGGGCGCCCGCCACTTCACGACGATCGGCAACTACCGCCACGAGGGCGAGGACGTGGAGTGGGGGGGAGAGGTCTACACCTGGAGCAAGCACCACCAGTGGGAACGCTTCATCGACCTTCCCCGCCGCACCAGCCAGCCCTTCCGGCTCGCGATGAAGCCCGAGTCGACCGAGGACGTGCGGTTACTGCGGGATCACGGCTGGGACCTCGTGTCGCCGTTCGAGATGTCACTCGACCCGTTCGGCGCCTACGCCGATTTCATCCGGCGATCGCGCGGCGAGTTCACGGTGGCCAAGGACCAGAACGTGCGGCTCAGAAGCGGCTGGTTCAGCGAGCGCGACGCCTGCTACCTGGCCAGTGGGAAGCCCGTGGTCGCGCAGGACACCGGTTTCGGCGCGGTCTTCCCCACGGGCGAGGGGCTTTTTGCGTTCTCGACGGGCGATGACGCTCTGGCCGCGATCGATGCAGTCAACTCCGACTATGCGAGCCATTGCCGGGCCGCCCGCGAGATCGCCGAGGAGTACCTCGACGCGCACAAGGTGGCCGGACGCCTACTTGCGGAGGTCGGCGCCGCGTGAGGAACCTCATCGTCAACGCCGATGACTTCGGCGCGTCCGCCGGCGTCAACCGCGGCATTGTCGAGTCGCATGCGCGCGGAGTGGTGACGAGCACCAGCCTGATGGTCACAGGCCGCGACGTGCAAGAGGCGGTGGAGCTCGCCGGCGAGCATCCCTCGCTCGCGATCGGGCTGCACTGGGACGTGTGGGGCGAGGACGAGCGCGAGTTCGACCTGGGGGACGAGCGCGCGGTGCGCGACGAGTTTGGCCGCCAGCTCGCGCGGTTCCACGAGCTGATGGGGCGCTCGCCGACGCACGTGGACTCCCATCGCCACGCGCACCGCGAGCCCGGTGTGATCGAGCTCTTCGAGGAGCTGGTGGAGCCGCTCGGAGTCCCGCTCCGCGGGGATGGCCGGGTGGGCTTCGTCGGCGGCTTCTACGCGCAGTGGGAGTGGAGGGTCACCAACCTCGAGTACGTGTCCGCGCCGTTCCTGGAGCGCATGCTGCGCGAGGAAGTGCCGGACGGCTGGACCGAGATCTCGTGCCATCCCGGCTACCGCTCGCCCGGCTACGACGCGGTGTACCTGGACGAGCGCGAGGAGGAGGTGCGGACGCTCACCAATCCGCGTGTGCGGACGGCGATCGAGGAGGAGGGCATCCGCTTGCGGAGCTACGCGCACGTGCCGGTCGCAGAGGTCGCGCCGTGATCCGCCGCCTGTGCCTGTTGAGCCGCGAGTACCCGCCGGATACGGCGTGGGGCGGCATTGCGCGCGCGGTCGAGACCGAGGCTCGTGCGCTGGCAGCGGCGGGCGTGGAGGTCCACGTGATCACGCTGGCGCCCGACGGGGCGGAGCGGAGCTACCGGGACGCCGGGGTGGAGGTCCATCGGATCGCGGAGCCGCGCCTGGCGGACGCGCCGGAGGACATGTCGTACGTGCGCATCGGGATGTGGAGCCGTGCCGTCTCGGAGAAGTACTGGGAGCTCGACTCGGCGTTTGGCTTCGACGCGGTCGAGGCGCCCGACTACCACGGCGAAGCGCTCCACCTCTACCGCCGCCCCGAGACCCCGCTCGTCATCTGGCTGCACACGCTGCTGGGGATCGCCTGGGAGGGCGAGGGCGCGGAGCTCTACGGGAACGAGCGCGGCTGGGCCGGGCTGGAGCTCGCCGCTCTCGGCTCGGCCGATGTCCTGATCGGAACCAGCGACCTGATCCTCGCCGAGACACGGCGACATCTCGGGGAGCGGATGCCGCCGGCGCGCAAGATCCCGTACGTGTTCGATCCGGAAGACTTCCCGGCGCGCCGCGGGAGCCGGCGCGATGGCGCGCCCGTCCGCGCGCTGTTCGTCGGCAGGATCGAGCCGCGCAAGGGCGTCGACCGCGCGCTCATGGCGGTGGCTGCGGCCCGACGGCGCGGGACCGATGTACGCCTCACCGTCATCGGTCGCGACGACTTCGGTCACCGCTGGGAGCTCGAGGAGCTGTGCGCCTCGCTTGGCGCGGACGGCGTCCAGTTCCTCCCGGAGATGGACCGTGATGCGCTGGTCGCCCACCTGAACGCCGCCGATTGCGCCCTCCTGCCGTCGCGCTTCGAGAGCTTCCACCTGGCTGCGCTCGAGGCGCTGTCGTGCGGCGTGCCGGTGATCACGAGCGACCGGACGGGGGTTGGATCGTGGTTCGACCGGGCGACGGGCATGGCTCGACTACCAATCGATGACGCCGGCGAGTTCGCCGAGCGTGCGGCGACGCTGCTCGCCGACGGCGGCTGGCTCGAGCATGCCGGCCGGGCGGCGGCCAGCCGCGTGCGCGAGCTGTTCGATCCCGCGGCCACGGGTGCGCAGATCCTGGAGCTGCACGAGGAGGTCCAGGCCGGGTTCCGTCCGGGTTCCGCCGGACACTGGCCGGATGGCGCTCGAGCCCGCGAGATGGAGCTGCACCCCTTACTCGACGGCCGCGACTGAGCGGCTGAGCGCCGAGCTCGAGGTCTCGCACGACCTCGCCACGATCCTCGTCCGGCGCGGGTTCGACACGCCGGAGGTGGCGCGCCGGCACCTGGCCGCGGACGAGCGCCACGACCCGCTCGCCTTCGGGGGGATGGACGTCGCCTGCGAGCTCGTACTCGGGCACCTGCGCCGCGAGAGCCGGATCGTCGTGCACGGCGACTACGACGTGGACGGCGTCTGCTCGACGGCGATCCTCGTTCGCGTACTGCGGACACTCGGCGCCGACCCGAGCTGGCACATCCCTAGCCGCGATGACGGGTACGGGCTGTCGACGCAGACCGTCGAGAGGCTTGCGGCGGGCGGCGCCGGGCTGATCCTCACGGCCGACTGCGCGATCGGCTCGGTGGCAGAGGTCGCGCGGGCGCGCGAGCTGGGCTTGGACGTGCTCGTCACCGACCACCATCGCCCGGGCGCGTCGCTTCCGGACTGCCCCCTGATCCAC
>VAXR01000152.1 GCA_005885165.1 Actinomycetota bacterium | reverse complement strand
GAGAGCCGACCGTAGCAGCGGCAACCTGCAGCGCATCGACGTTGGCCGCGACGTCGTGGACCCGGAAGATTCGCGCTCCGCGCTCGTACGCCATCACATTCGCGGCACAAGTCGCCACGGCGCGCTCCGGCTCGGATCTGCCCGTGATGCGCCCGAGAAAGGTCTTGCGCGAGGTCCCGATCACCAGCGGCCGCCCGATCGCCACGATCTCGTCGAGGCGGCGGATCAACTCCAGGTTGTGCTCGACGGTCTTCCCGAAGCCGATTCCCGGATCCAGCCAGACGTGCTCCTCGGGAACACCCTCCCGCACGGCGAATGCCAGGCGCTCCTCCAGGAACGCCTTTACCTCCGCCACGACGTCGTCGTAGCGCGGGTCGTGCTGCATCGTCCGGGGGTCGTCCCCGAGCATGTGCATGAGGCAGCACTCCGCGCCGGCACCGGCCACGATCCCGGCGATCTCAGGAGAGGCGCGGAACGCCGACACGTCGTTCACGATCCGCGCGCCGGCCTGGATGGCCGCCTCAGCCACGGCCGCCTTGCGCGTGTCGATCGATACCCGGGGGCCGCCGTCGGTAGCCACCCGCTCGACGACCGGCACCACCCGCTCGAGCTCCTCGGCCTCGGGGACCGACTCGGCGCCGGGCCGGGTCGATTCGCCGCCGACGTCGACGATCGCCGCGCCCTCCGCCGCCATCTCGCGCGCGTGCGCCACCGCATCGTCGACGTCCAGCCAGAGGCCGCCATCCGAGAACGAATCGGGCGTCACGTTGAGGACGCCCATGATGAGGGGGTCGGTCAGGAGAGCTTCGGACCGCGCGGCGAGTCGTCAGCTCGCATCTCGGCCGTGCCGCCGGCGAGACCCGGACGGGGAAGCGGCCGCGGCATCCCGGGACGGCGCTGCGGCGCCTCGGGCCCGGGCGGCGGGGCGGGCTGCGGGACCACCGGCTCGTCCGGCCCGAAGACCTCTTCCGCGGACTTGCCGTCGAGCAGCTGGATGAACTCCTCGCGCTCGATCGTCTCCCGCCGGAGCAGGATCTCGGCGGTGTGGTCGAGCTCCTTGCGGTGGTCGTCCAGGAGGTCACGCGCCACCTGGTGCGCCTCCTCCACGATCCGGCGGATCTCGATGTCGATCTCGCGCGCCACGTCGTCCGAGTAGTCGGGCTCGGCGCTGAACTCGCGGCCGAGGAAGGGCTGCGCCTGGTCGTGCCCGAAGACGCGCGGGCCGAGCTTCTCGGACATGCCGAAGCGCATGACCATCTGCTTGGCGGTCTGGGTGACCTTCTCGAGGTCGTTGGCGGCGCCGGTCGTGACCTCGCCGAAGACGATCTCCTCGGCGGCGCGGCCGCCCAGCGTCATCGCCATCGTGTCGGAGAGCTCCGCGCGGGTGGTCAGGAACTTGTCCTCGGTCGGCAGCGAGATCGTGTAGCCGAGCGCCTGCCCGCGCGAGATCACCGAGATCTTGTGCACCGGGTCGGTGTTCTCCAGGTAGTGCGCGACGATCGCGTGGCCCATCTCGTGGAAGGCCGTGACCTTGCGCTCCTTCTCGCTCATCACGCGGGTCTTCTTCTCCGGGCCCGCGATCACGCGCATGATCCCCTCCTCGAGGTGCGTGTGATCGATCTCCCGCTTGCCCTGGCGGGCGGCGAGGAGGGCGGCCTCGTTCACCAGGTTCGACAGGTCCGCGCCGGTGAAGCCCGGGGTCTGCGCTGCGAGGTTGTCGAGGTTGATCTCGCGGGAAAGAGGCTTGCCGCGGGTGTGGACCTCGAGGATGCGCCCCCGGCCCTTGCGGTCGGGGCGGTCGACCACGATCTGGCGGTCGAAACGGCCCGGGCGCAGCAGCGCCGGATCGAGGATGTCGGGCCGGTTGGTTGCCGCGATCAGGATGATGTTGTCCTTCATCTCGAAGCCGTCCATCTCGACGAGCAGCTGGTTGAGCGTCTGCTCGCGCTCGTCGTGGCCGCCTCCAAGACCCGCGCCGCGGTGGCGCCCGACGGCGTCGATCTCGTCCATGAAGATGATGCAGGGGGAGTTCTGCTTGGCCTGCTCGAACAGGTCACGCACCCGCGAGGCGCCAACTCCGACGAACATCTCGACGAAGTCGGACCCCGAGATCGAGAAGAACGGCACGCCGGCCTCGCCGGCGACGGCGCGCGCGAGCAGGGTCTTACCGGTGCCCGGCGGGCCGTACAGCAGCACGCCCTTCGGGATGCGCGCTCCCAGCGCCTGGAACTTCTTGGGGTTCTCGAGGAACTCCTTGATCTCGTGGAGCTCCTCCACAGCCTCGTCGACCCCCGCCACGTCGCGGAAGGTGATCTTCGGCGAGTCCACCGACATCCGCTTGGCGCGCGACTTCCCGAAGGACATGACCTTCGAGCCGCCGCCCTGCATCTGGTTGATGATGAACAGCCAGAAGACCAGGAAGATCACGAACGGCAGGACGTAGGTGAGGACGGACAGCCAGCCGCCGCCGCCCTTGCCCTTCACGTCCACCGACACGTGGTGCGCCAGGAGGGTGTTGGTGAGGCTCTGCTCGGTGTTGTCCGGATAGGCCGTCGTGAACTTGTGCTGCTTGCCGGCGACGGTCGACGAGAAGTCGATCGTGTTGTCCTTCGTGTTCAGGGTCGCCGACTGGACCTGCCCGGAGTCGACCTGCTGGATGAACTGGCCGTAGTTGGGGGCCTTCGTGTGGTCGCCCGGGCTGATCAGCTTCTGAGCGAAGAATGCGAGCACGACCACGATGAGAATCGGGAAGGCTGCACTCTTGAAGAAACGGCTCACGAGGCCTCACATTCCGCGGCTCATGGCCGCTGCTGCCCATCCAGGGCGCTGCCAGAGCCTAGCAGGGGTATTTAGTCCTTCGGCGTACTTTTCCTCGCCCTTTAATACGGGCGAACACCGCTCTGCGATCAGTCCGCGAGCACCGCGACGAACGGCAGTTGGCGGTACTTCTGAGCGTAATCGAGACCGTAGCCGATGACAAATCGGTTTGGGATCTCGAACCCGGTGTAGCGGATCGGGAGGTCGACCTTTAGCCGCTCCGGCTTCGTGAGCAGGGCGCAGACCTCGAGCGACGCCGGCTGGCGGGCGCGCATGGTTCGCAACAGATATGACAATGTGAGCCCGGAATCCACGATGTCCTCCACGATCAGGACGTCGCGCCCCTCGATCGAGACGTCGAGGTCCTTGAGGATGCGCACCACGCCGGAGCAGTCCGTCGACGAGCCGTACGACGCGACGGCCATGAAGTCCACCTCGCAGGCCATCTCGAGGTGCCGCATCAGGTCCGACAGGAAGAAGACGGCGCCCTTGAGGACGCCCACGAGCAGCACGTCGCGGCCCGCATAGTCGCGCGATATCTCCTCGCCGAGCTCGCGGACCCGCGTCGCGAGCTGCTCCTCCGTGACGAGGACCTCGCCGATGCGGGGGTCGGGCGTGGCGGTGGCGGCCCCGTCGGGCACGGGGCGAGTCTAAGGCGTCGCCGTGGCCTAGGCTGAACGCGTCGCGGACAGGCCGATCACGCCCTGCTCCCTGGGGCGGAATCGCTCGCCTACGGCCACCGCCGGCACGCACGCGATCTCGCCCGAGGCCTCGATCACGGGCCACGAGGCGCGTTCGGTGCGAGGCACCTTGCGGTCCACGAACAGGTCCTGGAGCGTCTTCGATCCTCCGAGCCCCGCCGGCCGCATCCGGTCGCCCGGCCGCCAGGGGCGAACGAGGACCTCGGAGCCGAGCGCCTCGGCGTCGAGCAGCTCGTCGCCATCCGTGCCGGGCTGGGCCTCGAGCCGCCACGGACCGAACACGGCGCGACCGGGGATCGCGAGTGCCACCGGCTCGGGCGGTTCCTCCTCGTCGCCCGCATCGAAGCGCAGCCAGCCGTACTCCACGATCGCGCGCAGCCCGCCCGCCAGCTCCACCTCCGAGGTTCCCTGGCTGCCCGAGCCGAGGATCCGGTCGACGTCGCGCCGGGGGATCGCGACGGGGCGGCCGGCCGCGGCGTCCTCGCCCACGCGCCGCAGCACGAGCCGTGCCAGCGACGGCGGCAGCTCGCGCAGCGCCGCCAGCGACAGCGGCGGGCCGCCGACCTGGCGCAGGGCCTCGGCGGCGGCTCGGTCGAGGATCTCCGCCTCGTCGCGGAGGAGCAGGGCGGTCTCGGCGATCGTCCGCTCCGCCGCCGGATTCAGCTCCAGCAGAGGCGGCAGGACCTCGTGCCTTACGCGCGCGCGCGCGAAACGAATGTCCTCGTTGCTCGGATCGTCGCCGAACTCCAAGCCGCGCTCGCCGCAGTAGGCGCGCGTCTCCTCGCGGGTCACGGCGAGAAGGGGCCGGACCAGGCGCCCGCGCCGCGGCTGCATCCCTAGCACCGCGCGGCGCCCGGGCGAGACGGCGAGCCGGTAGAGGACCGTCTCCGCCTGATCGGTCGCGGTGTGGCCGGTCGCGTAGTCGCCCGGAGCGTGCTGCTCGGCCAGCGCGTAGCGACGATCGCGCGCCTCCGCCTGGACGTTGCCCGAGCCGCCGGGCGACCGCAGCTCGAGCCGCTCGACCGTCAGCGGCACCCCGGCGGCCGTGCAGAGCTCCCGACAGAGCTCGGCGTCCGCGGCGCTGTCGGGGCGCAGCCCGTGGTCGACGTGCAGGACGGACACCTTCGCGTCGAGCCGGAGGGCGACGTCGAGCAGGCAGACGGAGTCGGGACCGCCCGAGAGCAGGACCAGCAGCGGCTCCCCGGCGCCGATCAGTCCGCTCTCGCGCGCGGCGCCGAGCACACGGTCCGCGACCCCGGACCCGGTCACCGGCTCACTCCGCCGGCGCGGCCCGGCAGAGGGTGCGGGGCTCGTCGAAGCCCTTGAGCTTCACCTGTCCGATGTTCTCGAACGCCAGGTGATCGTCGTCGTCGGGGATCGAGTGGGTCACGGAATCGGTGACGAGCACCTCACCGCCGCGTGCCCGCGCCACCACTCGGGCCGCGAGGTTCACGTCGCGGCCGAAGTAGTCGCCGTCGCGATAGAGGCTGAGGCCGTAGTGGATGCCGATCCGGGGCGTCGGGCGCTCCCCCCACAGGCGCTGGAAGCCCACCGCCCAGTCCACGAGTGCGGCGGGGTCCTGCCCAACGATCATCACCTCGTCGCCGATCGTCTTGATGATCCGTGCGTCCTCCGGCAGCGTGTCGGTCACGGCGTCGATGAACGCCTCCACCACGTCGAGCGCCTCCTCCTCGCCCGCCTCCTCGGTGAAGCGCGTGTAGCCCGCGAGGTCTGCAAAGGCGACCGCCACGCGTACGCGGCCGAGGTCGATCGCCTCCTCGAGCTCCCCTTCCATGTGCCCGACCACGTCGCGCTCGACGAACTCGCGCAGGAAGCGCTGGTGGAGGTAGTCCATCAGCGGGGACGAGAGCGGCAGCAGGTCGCTCGCCAGGTGCTCCATCTCCTCGGCCATCTGGAGGCCCGGGACCCCCTGGCGGATCAGCGGCTCGTGGACGTACAGGTGGAAGAGCCTCGTCTCGGCGTCGGCGATCTGCGAGATCGCCTGGCCGTACACCCTGATCAGCTGGATGAACGCGACGAGCGGGAACCCGGCATCCAGCACCGCGGCGATGTAGTGGAGCGCCTGGACGTCGTCCTCGGTGAGGCTCTCCGGCCGGCGGGGCGCGAATCCGACCGTGGACCAGATTCGCTCGACGAGAGCGGGCTCAAGGCCGACCTGCTTCGCCGCGTCCTCGAAGGACACCTGCGGCATGCCGTCGGGCGAGAACAGCTCCTCCACGAACCCGTACGCGAGACGGCCCTCGGCGCCCGCGCGCCGGATCTCCTCGAGGGGATGGCCGCGCTCGCGCAGCCGCGCGACGATGCGCGCGTGGGCCACGGCCGCGGGCGCCCACTTGGTCTCGGCGCCGGAGTGCTCCGGGATCACGCCGGTCTTCGCCCAGCGCCGAAGCGTCGCCGGGGTCACCCCGACCATCTCGGCGGCTTCCCTCGTGGAGACCAGGCCGTTCTCGTTCATCCCACTCACGCTACCCGTAGGCCGCGATTCCGCACAAGGGCGGGAAAGGAGGCTCGTTCGAGCCCGTGTCCGGCGAGCTCGGCTGCGGGATACACTCGCGCCCGGAGGCGGATACAGAGGGAGAGGCAGGAGGCGTGAACTACTTCGTGACTGGCGCAACCGGGTGCATCGGACGCCACCTCGTGGAGCAGCTGCTCGAGCGCGACGGCACGATCTACGCGCTCGTGCGGGAGGGCTCGCGCGGCCGCCTGGACGAGCTCGCGGAGCGGCTTGGCGCCGGCGACCGTCTCGTACCCGTCGCCGGAGACCTTTCCAAGAAGGGCCTCGGCGTCGACGGCTTCGACCAGAAGATCGATCACTTCTTCCATCTCGCCGCGATCTACGACATGGACGCGGACGACGAAAGTATGCGCCGCGCGAACGTCGAAGGCACTCGCCACGTGGTCGAGTTCGCGAACTCGATCGACGTCGGGCGCTTCCACCACACCAGCTCGATCGCCGTCGCCGGGAAGTTCAAAGGACTCTTCCGCGAGGACATGTTCGACGAGGGCCAGAAGCTCCCGCACGCCTACCACTCCACGAAGTTCGAGTCGGAGAAGCTCGTGCGTGAGGAGGTGAAGGCGCCGCTCCGCATCTACCGGCCGGGGATCGTCGTCGGGCACTCGGTGACCGGCGAGATGGACAAGGTCGACGGGCCGTACTACTTCTTCAAGCTGATCCAGCGCCTCCGCCACGCGCTCCCCGAGTGGTTCCCGCTCGCCGGGCCCGAGGGCAAGAAGGTGAACCTCGTGCCGGTGGACTTCGTGGCCCGCGCTATCGACCACATCGCGCATCTCCCGGACGACGAGGTCCACGGGGACACCTTCCACCTGGTCGATCCGGAGCCGCTCTCGACGGGCCAGGTGCTGAACGAGTTCGCCAAGGCCGCGCACGCGCCGCGGTTCGCGATGCGGGTCGACGCGCACCTGACGAACGTGATCCCCAAGCCGGTGGCGGCGGGGCTGAAGGCGATTCCAACGGTGCAGCAGATCCGGGAGACCGTGCTCCGCGACCTGCACATTCCGCCCGCTGCCCTCGAGAACAGAGACTTCGATGCCGATTTCGACGCGCGCGACGCCCAGCGGGCCCTGCGCGGCACAGGGATCGCGGTCCCGCCGCTGTCGAGCTACTCGTCGAAGCTCTGGGACTACTGGGAGCGCAACCTCGACCCGGATCTCTTCCGCGAGCGCAGCCTGACGAAGTCGATCGAGGGGAAGCGGATCCTGGTGACGGGAGCGTCAAGCGGGATCGGGCGCGAGCTCGCGCTGAAGCTCGCCGAGGCCGGCGGCGAGGTGATCCTCGTCTCGCGCACGCGCGAGAAGCTGGAGGAGGTCGCCGGCGAGATGGAGGCCGCCGGCGGCAAGCCGCACGTGCATCCGGCGGACCTCTCCGACATCGACGACATCGAGCGCGTCGCGAACGAGATCATCGAGGAGTACGGGGGCGTTGACGTCCTCGTGAACAACGCCGGCAGGTCGATCCGCCGCTCGGTCAAGGCCTC
>VAXR01000151.1 GCA_005885165.1 Actinomycetota bacterium | reverse complement strand
CGACGAAAGCGCCCGCGCCCCGGCGGCCGAGGTTGTGGCGTGCGCCGACGGGTACGTGCGATTGGAGAGGGTGTGGACGACCGGCGGGAGTCCGTGCAGCTCGGGTCTCCGCCTTCGTACGAGCAGCTTCACCGCCTGATTGACGACGAAGGAGACGGCGACGGTCCTCCCGGCCTCGAGGAACTCCCCGCGCCGCCCTCTCCGAGCTTCGAGAACGCGGCGACGGCGCGCTCAACCGGCCGCGCGTGCCCGCGCGTACGCATCGCACGCAACAGCCCGGTGTCGAGCGCGACGAACGTCGCTACGCGCCGTGGAACCCCACGCGCTGCTCGCCCTGGTCGCGGCGCACGTAGATGACCTGGGAGAGGTCGATCGTGACGACGTCCTCCTCGCTCTCCACCTCGTGCCAGCGGTTGCTGCGGTCGCTCGCCAGGGCATCGCGCAGGCCGCTGAACGCGTCTTCGGTGAGGCGCATAGTGAGCGTCTGCCCGCCGGCGAAGCCGACGTCGACCCGCCGCGGCCGCTCTGCCGCCTTCTCGGCCATCAGTGCACCGGCTCCACGAGCTCGGTGAGCACGCCGCCGGTCGAGCGCGGGTGCAGGAACGCCACTCGGCTGCCGCGGATGCCGATCCGCGGCTCCTGGTCGATCAGCTCGAGCCCCGCCTCGCGCACGGCGCCGAGCGTGCGGTCGATGTCGTCGGTCTGGTACGCCACGTGGTGGAGGCCGGCGCCGCGCTTGGCGATGAACTTGCCCACTGGCGTGTCCTCCGACAGCGGTCGCAGCAGCTCGACGTGGCCCTCCCCGATCTCGAGGAGCACCGCCTCCACGCCCTGCGACTCGACGGTCTCCCGGTGCTGCTCGCGCATGTCGAAGCGCTCTCCGTAGAGCTTCACCGCGCCGTCGAGGTCCTCGACGGCCACGCCGATGTGGTCGATGCGCCCGAACAGCACGGGCGCCGAGTCTACTGCCGGGCTGGAGGCGCCTAGGGCCGGCTGGGAGCGTCCGGATCGAGCCGCTCGCTCGCGGCAAGCTGCGCCACGCCGGGCTCCGGCTCTTGCGAGGGAGACGTTCCGTTGACGCTGGTCTCGACCGGCTCGAGCTTGCCGGCGCGATGGTCGGCCACGAGCTGCTCGATGTCCTCGCGCTCGAGGACCTCGTTCGTCAAGAGCCGCTCCGCGAACGCTTTGAGGAGCGGGCGGTTGGCCGAGATCAGCTTCTTGGCCCGCCGCCACGCCTCGTCCGTCAGCTCCTGCTGCTCCTCGTCCACGATCCGGCGGCTGGCCTCGGAGACGGAGTAGTCGTCGACCGGAAGCCGGCGCGAGCTGATCGAGGTGCCCATGCCGTAGTCGGTCACCATGCTGCGGCTCACCTGGTAGACCTTCTCGAGGTCGTTGGCGGCGCCCGTGGTGATCTCGCCGAAGACGATCGACTCCGCCACGCGACCGCCGAGGCCGACGACCCTCCAGTCGGTCATCTCCTCCTTGGTCTTCAGGTAGCGGTCCTCCTGCGGGAGGTGGAGCGTGTAGCCGAGTGCCTTGCCGCGCGGGATGATCGAGATGCGGTGCGTCTTCTCCTGCGAGTCGAGGAGCTCGGCGCACAGCGCGTGGCCGGCCTCGTGGTAGGCGATCACCTGCTTCTCGTGATCGTTGATGACCTTGCGCGTCTGCATCCCCGCCACCACGCGCTCGAGGGCCCACTCGAAGTCCTCCTGGACGACGTGGTCGCGCTGCTGGCGGCCGGCGTGGATCGCGGCCTCGTTGCAGATGTTCGCGAGCTCGGCGCCGGTGAGGCCGCTTGTCTGCCGCGCGACGACCTCGAAGTCCACGCCGCGGATCGGCTTGTCGGCCGTGTGCACGCGCAGGATCTCCTGGCGGCCCTTCAGGTCGGGCGGGGAGACGAGGATCTGGCGGTCGAAGCGGCCCGGCCGAAGCAGCGCCGGGTCGAGCTTCTCGAGCAGGTTCGAGGCAGCCATCACGACCACGTCCTCGGCGGTCCCGAAACCGTCCATCTCCACGAGCAGCTGGTTGAGCGTCTGGTCCTTCTCGCCCGAGAAGTCGCTGCCGCGCTTGCCGCCGACGGCGTCGAGCTCGTCGATGAAGATGATCGCCGGGGCGGCCTTGCGCGCAACGCGGAAGAGGCGCCTGATCCGAGCCGCGCCTAGGCCGGCGAACATCTCGACGAACGACGCCGCGGACTGCGCGAAGAACTGCGCCTTGGCCTCGTTCGCGGCGGCCTTGGCGAGCAGCGTCTTGCCGGTGCCGGGCGGGCCGTGCAGGAGGATCCCCTTCGGCACCTTTGCCCCGAGCTTCTTGAAGCGCTTCGGGTCGCGCAGGAAGTCCACGACCTCGCGGAGCTCGGCCTTCGCCTCGTCGGCGCCGGCCACGTCATGCCACCGGATCGACTGCGACGTGTCGGGCTTGATCTCCTGCGGCTTCGTGCGCGGCATGAACCGCAGCGTCATGAAGATCGCGACGGTGATCATGCCCATGAAGAGCAGCGGTCCCCAGGTGAGCGCGAACGTGGAGATGTCGTCCCAGATGCTCGTGCTCGGTGTGACCACCTTCGGCGGCTTGATCGGCTTGAGCGGCTTGGTGGGCTGCGACGCGCCGGTCGTGGTCGGGCTGTCGTTCTTCGCGGCCGAGCCCTTGCCGGCCTTCGAATGACCGGTGCTCACAACTGTGCAGTCCGTGGTGCCCGGAGCGCACTTGGCGGCGGTCGCGGACCACGGTGCGGCCAGCGCCGCGACGGCCACGATCAGCGCCACCGCCAGCGGGCGGCGCCCGAGGGCAAGGGGGGACGAGAAGACCCGGGTCATCCAGGGTCCTAATCGGCCGCGAGCGGCCGATGCATTACCCCCGCGGTTCCGGGGCCGAAGCTAGGCGCGGTCGGCGGTCTCGACGCGCAGGATCTCGTCCAGCGCGGCGCGGCCGACCTCGAGCTGCTCTGGGGTCGGCTCGCGCGTTCCGACCGTCCGCTGGATCTCGTGCCCGGGCCGCCGCAACAGGCGCGCCAGCCGCCACTCCGGGTGGCGCTCGGACCAGGAGAAGACCTCCACCGCGATCGCCACGCTGCCGAGCGCCACGGCCCCCTCGGCCACCGGCCCGCGGAGCCCCGTCCGGCGAATCGCCACGTTCCCGACGGCCGCGCTGGCCAGCATCGGCGCGACGAGGTTGGAGCCGCAGCGCTCGTGCTCCTTGCGCGTGGCCGCGGCGTCCTCGTCCTGCTCGTAGCCGGCGATCGCCTTGTGCTCGACGCCGTGGTACGAGGCGAGGTCACCGCCCCTGAGCGCGAAGAGCGCCGGGAGCATGCTCACCGCCCCCACCCCGAGCTCGCGCGCGACCGTGCGCGGGCCGGCCATCCGGATCGCCTGGCCCGCCGCCGCGGCGCCCGCCATCGCTGCGATCGTGCGAGCGTCCTGCATCGGTAGCTGCGCCTCCGGCAGCGCGCGCTTCACCATCGGGACGACGGCGAGGGCCTCGGCCAGCCGTGTCACGCCTCGAAGGCCGGGGAGGAAGCGCGTGGCGTCGGCGCCGAGGTCGGGCTTGCGGCCGGACGCCACCTCGATCCGGCCGTCGCGCGTCCGGATCGCTGCGGCCCAGTGCGTCGGGCCGTGCACCAGCAGCCCGTTGCGAAGGGCCATGCCGCCGAGGCGGAGCTTGGTCGGCGTCTGATCGGTCATCCGAGCACCTTAGGCGCCAGCTCGGCGAAGAAGCGCGCGCCGAGCACGAGGTCGGACACCGACGCGCGCTCGTCCACGGCGTGCATCAGCGCCGCCGCCTCGAACATGCCGATCTCCCGCCGCGGCATGAACCCGTAGGCCGTGCAGGACGGGAACGCCTCGCGGAACCAGCGCGAATCGGTGAAGCCGGGGAGCATCACGGGGACCACGGTGGCGTCCGGCTCCTCGCGCGCCACGAAATCGCGGATGTGGTCCATCAGCGGGCCCTCGCTGGGGGACCGGTTTCCGATCACGTGCTCCGTGAACTCGAGCTCGTATCCGTCCTGGCCGACTAGCTCCGCGATCCGCTGTCGCGCGTGGTCCTCACCGAGCCCGGGCGGCACGCGGCAATCCACCTTGAGCTCCGCGCGCGCGGGGATCACGTTGATCTTCTCGGACGCGTGGATCATGGTTGGCGCGAACGTCACGCCGAGCGTCGGCTCGAGCAGGAGCGCCACACGGGGGTCGCGGCTCTCGATCTCGGCGAGCGCCCGCTCGGGGTCGCTCGGGTCGTACCCCAACGCCTCGATGAGCGCCTCGGGCTCGGGGGACGGGTCGAACGCGGGACGCCGCTCGGCCAGCGTCTGCACGATCGGCGCGAGGCGGGCGAGCGCGTTGTCGGCGATCTTCGGGATCGACGCGTGCCCCGCGCGTCCGGCCGTCCGCAGCGCGAAGCGGAAGACGCCCTTCTCGGCGACCTCGACCGCGTAGAAGCGGCTTCCGTTGGTGGCGAACGAGTCGCCGCCACCCTCGTTCACCACGAGGTCGCAGCGCACCTTGTCCGGGTGCTGCTCGCACAGCCACTTCGCGCCGTGCTCCGCGCCGGCCTCCTCGTCGGCGGTCACGATCACCAGCAGCTCGCCCGACTCGGGCCGCCAGCCCTCGGCGGCGAGCGCGGTGACGGCCGCGATCTCGGCCGCCACCTGGCCCTTCATGTCGATCGCGCCGCGCCCGAACACGAACCCGTCGCGGAGCTCGCCCGACCACGGGTCGACGCTCCAGTCGCCGGCGTCGGCGAGGACCGTGTCGACGTGCCCGAGGTAGCAGAGGCCGGGGCCGTCTGAGCGGCCGCGAAGCCGCGCCACGAGGTTCGGCCGGCCGGCGACGGCGGCGAGGAGCTCGCACTCGAAGCCCGCCGCGACGAGCAGGTCGGAAAGGTAGAGCTGAGCCTCCTCCTCCTGCCCGGGCGGGTTGACGGTGTTGAACCGGATCAGCCGCT
>VAXR01000157.1 GCA_005885165.1 Actinomycetota bacterium | reverse complement strand
GGCCTGGGGACTGCGCGTCCTGCGCACGGTCCAGCGCGGAAAGTCACGAGGAAGGCACCGCACGTAATACCTAACCACGCGCCCCCCGGCCGCGCCAGCGATCGTCACGGCCTCGTCCGCACGCAATCCCACGTGATGAGTCGACTCGCGTTCCACGCGGCGGCCGTCGAGGCGCACCGTCGTCCCGCGGGCGCCGCGCAGGCGAACCCGCAGCCCTGAGCGCCCGCAGCGGCTCACGTAGTCGGATTCCCCGGGGTGAAACGACGGGATCAGCGCCGGGGAGCTCGACACGACGACGCCCGGACGGGCGCTTCGCGAATCCGCGCTGGCCGCGTACGCAAATAGCGCCAGCGCCGGGGCAATGATCGCCAGCGCCCATGCGAGCGTCCGCATCACGCTGGGGACCCTAGATGACTGCTCATCTGGGGCCGCCGCGGCGATTTCACACACCCGTGGCGGACTTGTAACCGCGGCGTCTTGAGCCGTCACACGGCGCCCGGCACGGTGGCCGCGTGGCGCTTCGGCCGATCTCGCTCACCCGTCAGTCCGGCCAGGCCTCCGTCGAGCTCGTCGCCACGTTGCCGCTCGTGCTCCTGATCGCCCTGGTGGCGTGGCAGGTGGCCCTTGCCGGCCAGACGCTCTGGCTGTGCGCCAACGCGGCGCGGGCCGCGGCGCGGGCGACCGCGGTGGGGCGCGACGCGGCCGCGGCGGCCCGAAGCGCGCTGCCGGCGGCCCTGGAGCGCGGCCTGCGCGTCTCGCGGGCCGGCTCCGGCGCCGTCCGGGTGGAGGTCCGGATGCCTTTCCTCTTGCGGCAGTGGCGCACCTCGCTGCCGGTCGTCGCGTCGGCGGGGCTGCCGGGGAGCGGGTCGTGAGGTGCCGGCTCGCGGGCGCAGGTGGACAGGCCAGCGTCGACCTGTTGGCCGTGCTCCCCGCCGTGCTGGTGGTGGCGCTCGTCGTCTTCCAGCTGCTCGCGGTCGGCTACTCGGAGGTGCTTGCAGGCGACGCTGCCGAGGCGGGAGCGCTGGCGCTCGCGGGCGGCGGCGACGCCGCGCGGGCGGCCGAGCGCGCACTTCCCGGCTGGTCGCGCGCTCACCTGCGCGTCCGGGTCGAAGGCGGCCGGGTTCGTGTCGTGTTGCGGCCGCCGTCGCCGATTCCCGCGGTGGCACGGAAGCTGGAGGTCGAAGCAGCGGCCGCGGTGGGGGCGCGATGACCGTCCGGAGCGAGCTGCGCGCGGGCGGTCTCCTCGCGGCCGTGCTCGCCCGGACGGAGGCGTGGCTGTTCCACCCGGTCGGGTCGGATCGCATCGAGGCGGCGCCCCCGCCTCCGCCGCGGCCCGTCGTGGCCGTGCGCGGCCTTGTGGCGGGGTGCGGCACGTCCATGATCGCCCGCGGGCTTGCGGCGGTGCTCGCCGCGACGGATCCTCGCGGCGGCGCCGCGGTTGCCGGATCGGTCCGGGGAGCCGGTCTCAAGCTCGGGGCGCCCGGCGCGGCGCGGCTCGCCAGGGAGCTCACGGGGCTCGGGTGCGACGGCGTCCGGCCCGCGGGACGGCTCTGCCTCATTCCCGTCGGAGAGCCGCTCGCCCGGGCCGCGGCGGAGCGGCCGTGTCCGCTGGTGCTCGACGTGGCGGCCTCGTCGCCGCCCGCGGAGGGACTCGGCCTCGCCGACCACGTGGTGCTGGTGGCCGCCGCCGACGCCGAGCCGTCGATCGCCGCGGCCGTCGCGGGCTCGCTGGCACGGGCCGGGCGCAGCGTCGACGTCGTGGTGAACCGCGTGGAGGAGCAGGGCGGCATGGACTGGCCGGCCGGCTCAATCGAGGTTGCGGAAGCGCGGTTTGCGGCGCAGCTGGCGCTCGCCTGCCAGGGCGCCCGCGCGGCGCTCGCGCGGCCGCTCGCGGAGCTCGCTGCGCGGTGCCGCGCCAGGGCGCCAGGATGAGCGCGAGGGCCGAGCGCGGTCAGGCGGCGATCCTCCTGCTTGGTGCGATGGCCGTCCTGCTCGCGCTGGGCGCCGTGCTCGCGTCGTTTGGCGAGGCGTTTGGCGCCCGCGGCCGCGCGCAGCGCGTGGCGGACGTCGCCGCGGTCTCCGCCGCCCGCCGCATGGTCGACCTCTATCCCCGCCTGTTCGAGCCGGCGTACCTCGACGGCGGCGCGCCGAATCCGCGGCACCTCTCGCTTAGCCGCTACCTCCAGATGGCTCGTGACGCGGCCGTAGAAGCAGGGCGCGCGAATGACCAGACGATCCAGCCGGCCGACGTCACGTTCCCCGACGCCTCGAGCTTCGGCCCTACGCGGGTGCGGGTGGCGGTTCGCGGCGCGGCCAGCGTTCCGGTGGCTCCGGGCGCCGAACGGCGCGTCGCGGTGCGGGTCCGGGCGCGCGCCGACGCCGAGCTCGTCGCGACCGCCGGTCAGACCTTCGCCGCCGTCGGCGGCGACGGCGAGTACAAGGGGCCGTTCGCCTACCGCCAGGGAAAGCCGATGCGGCCCGACACTGCGCTCGCGTTCGATCGCATGGAGCGCGCGGCGGCCGCCGCGGGGATACATCTGATCGTCGTCAGCGCCTTCCGGAGCAACGCCGAGCAGGCCGCGCTGTTCGCCCGCCATCCCGATCCGAAGTGGGTAGCGCCGCCGGGCCGGTCCCTACACCGCCTCGGAACGGAGCTCGACCTCGGTCCGCCGTCGGCGTACGGATGGCTCATTGCCAACTGTGAGCGCTTCGGGTTCATTCACCGTTACCCGTGGGAGCCGTGGCACTTCGGGTACGGCAGGAACCCCGGCTCGCGCTCAGTCGGCTTCGGCGGTCCGCCGCGCTCGCGCGACGGCTCGAGCACGCTCCAGTCGTTCGTCCCGCCGCAGTACGCGGCGCCGCTTGCGCAGGCCGCGCAACGCTGGAACATCTCCGCGGCGCTGCTGGCAGCCCAGCTCTACGCGGAGTCGAACTTCAACCCGTTCGCGGTGTCGGGTGCGGGCGCGCGGGGCATAGCGCAGTTCATGCCGGGGACGGCGAGCACGTACGGGCTGCGGAACCCGTTCGACCCCGTGGCGTCGATCGACGCTCAGGGCCATCTGATGCACGACCTGCTCGTGCGGTTCGCGTCGGTGCCGCTCGCGCTCGCCGCCTACAACGCCGGCCCTGCGCCGGTGGCTCGCTGTGGCTGCGTGCCCGCGATCCACGAGACGCAGGCCTACGTGGCGCGAATCTTGGGCCTCCTGGGCGGCGCCGGGGAGCTCAGCGCGGGCGGCCTGCGGGTACGGCTGGTGGCCTAGTTCGGGTTCGGAGCGGACGGCGCCCGAGCCTTCTGAGCCTTCTCCTTGCGCTTCGCCTGCAGAGCCCTCCAACGTGCCTGCTGCCGGCGCAGCGCAAGAGCTTCCGAGGCGTCCCGGAGCGCGTCGCGGTGCGCGTCGTGGCGCGCCAGCGCGTTACCGCGCGCGGTGCCAACGTGGTACCCGCGGCGTTCGCCCGCGGCGCGGGCCGCGACCTCGGCCGTATGGGCTGCGCTGTGACGAGCGACCTTCCTCGCCTGGGCTGCGTCTATCGAAGTCGGCGCACTCGCGGTGCCGATCGCCCACCCGACCGACATGGAGCTGGCCACGAGCGCGATCACGGTGAGAGCCAGCGATGCCCGCGAGTGGCTCTTCCGCGAGCGGCTCACGGTCCGCGAGCGGCTCACGGTCCGGACGCCCCCTCGCTCAGAATCCGGCGATAGCTGCTCCGGTACTCCGGCGAATAGGTCCTGGGGTACGCGTCGAGGCGGCCCCGCCTGACCCCGGCTCGGTAGCCCTCGGCGAAGCCTTGAGCGTGGCCGTCGTGGCGCCCTTCGAGTGCGCCCGCGCGCGTGGCCCCCCTGAGGTTCGCGCCGTTTGATCGCGCGATCGCGTAGCCGCCCGCTCCACCACCGACCACAGCGACGATCGCGACTAGAGCGGCCGCCAAAGCGCGGCGCGCCGATCGAGCCGCGTTACGTCGAGTCGATGTCTTGGCTGCTCCCCTGGCAGCTCCGGCCAATGGTCACTCCCGGCGGCGAATCCTGGACGCCCCTTGCCCATCCTCGGGCAATCCTTCGAGCTACATCGAACCTAACTCAGGTCCGACGATTTCGCCAGGGTGTTCGGCGAATTTCGCGGGCCGGGCGTCAGCCGGCCGAGCTTGTGCGTTCCGCTGATTTGGGCGTCCCCGCGAACTCCAGGATCAACTCCGCGAGTCGTTCCGGCTGGTCTTCGGGTACGAACGAGTAGCTGTCCGGAATCTCCGCGATGCGGGCGTCGGGGAGAATCTCCGCGAGCCGCCGCGCGTGCTCGAGCGGGAACACACGATCCTCGCTCGCCCACGCGAGGAGCACGGGCCTGTCGAACGACGAGAGCCGCTCGGCGGCCTCGAGCGTGTCCTTGGCATCGATCGCGCGGAGGAACCGCGCGGTGTCGCGCCGGATCTCGCGGCTTGAGAGGAACGGGCGGAGCCAGCCGTCGCCCACCTCGGCCGGCACGGGCCGCTTGGTGAGGCGGCCGAACGCAATCGGCAGGCGCCGCAGCGGCCGGATCCGGAGCGGTTGGATCAGGCCGTTCAGGGCGCCCGGGACGCGCGCCGCGTATTGCAGCGGCTTGAACAGCGGCGGGAAGAAGTTGTCGAAGCAGTCGCAGGGGGTGAGGACGATCCGCGCGATCCGCTCCGGCCGCTCCACGGCGAGCATCTGGGTGAGCGCGCCGCCGGTGTCGTTCGCGACCAAGGTCGCGCCGCTCAGGTCGAGCGCCTCGAGGAGCTCCCCGATCAGGCGTGACACGCCGCGCGGCGTGATGTCCGCCTCGGGCTTCATCGGCAGCGTGTGCGAGCCGAGCGGCCAGTCCGGGACGATGCACCGGAACCGACCCTCGAGCGGCGGCGTGACGTTGCGCCAGAGCGTCCCGTCGACGAGCACGCCTGGCCGGGAGACAGCTCGAGCTGCTTCATCCCGTCTCCCCTGGTGAATCGACGCTCCGCCATACCGGCGGTATGCAGAGTACCAGCAACATTCGGTGACCCGGTGGCGGCGTCGCAGCGCCGGGCAGCGCCAGCGGCTAGCGGGACCACTCCTCGACCGGCAACGGGCGGCCGCGCCGCCGCATCTCAGCCAGGCGCGGCACGTCGGGATGGCCGGACGACTCGAGGAGGGCCACCTCGCGCTCAATGTCGTACTCGACGCGCACGATCCGCGGCCGCCCGTCCTCGATCAGGAGATAGGAGGCGCGCGGGTCGCCGTCCCAGGGGACGCCGACGCTGCCGCTGTTCGCGACCACGAGGGCGTCCCCGACCTCGCGCACGTACGGCCTGTGGATGTGCCCGTACACGACGACGCGCGCGCCGAGGCCGCCGTAGGTGCGCTCGAGCTTGTCGTCGTCGGCGTCGGGCATGGGCGCGCGCCACAGGTCTCCGGGGCTCGCGTGCAGGACGCACAGCTCGTCCACCCGGTGCTCCTCGGGGAGCGCCCGTAGCCAGTCGAGCCGCTCCTCGCCCAGGCGCTCGCTGGTGAACGGCGGGTAGCGGTCGAACATCACCTCCGTGAGCGCCCGGAGCCGCGGAGCCTGCTCCAGCCGCACGGCTCGGAGCTCCGGACGCCAGAGCATCTCGTCCGTGTTGCCGACGACCCCTGGCCAGCCCAGCTCGCGCACGAGGTCGATCACCTCGGCGGGCTGCGGACCCATCAACACGAGGTCCCCGCCGCAGATCACGAGGTCCGGCGCCTGCCGCTCGATGTCGCCGACGACTTCCTCGAGCGGCGTGAGGCTGCCGTGGACGTCTGAGACGACCGCTATCCGCATGTCATCCGACGAAGTTCCACGTTGCGAACTGGTAGGTGAAGACCCCGAGCAGCGTCGCGGAGACGGCCAGGACCGCCGAGGTGATCCCCCGCTCGCCGCGGGAAGACCACGGCCAGGTAACGCGGGAGGGCGACGACGGCGCCGCGCGAGAGCGCGAGCACGAGCACCGCGGCGGAGTACACGCCGTAGGCCGCCGGAAGGCGGCGGAGCGCCCCGACCGTGGCTGCGATCGCGAGCAGCAGGAATCCGAACGACCCGATCGCCTGCGCAGGGCGGAGATCGGTCCCGTGCGGCTGGCCGAGCAGGCTCGGGACGGCGGAGAACGCCCGGTCGACGATGTGGAAGAAGCCGCCTTCGGTGAGCCGGACGTGGTGCCCGGCGAGCGCGACGTCGCCGTGCGCGATCCCGAGGTAGGCGATGAAGGCCACGAATCCAAGCGGCGCCAGCCCTAGCCACAGTGCGTCCCGCCGAATCGGGTAACGCTGGTGGCGGCGCTTGCGCGGCGCCTGCGGGTCGGTGCGCCGGCGCGGGCCGTAGAGGTAGATCAGCGCGAGCGGAATCAGGAGGAGCACGCCCGCGGCGCGGGTGGCCGAAGCGAGCAGCGTCAGCAGTCCCGCGACGGCCCAGCGATCGGTGCGGGCCGCGTAGAAGGCGCCAACCGAGAGCAGGAGGAACAGGCTCTCCGGGTACGGCGCGCCGAAGACGAACGCCGCGGGGAAGAACGCGATCAGCCACAGCGTGTTCCTGGCGGCCGCCGCGCCGAGCTCCAGATCGACCAGCCGGTACAGGAAGTAGAGGGCCCCGGCGAATGCCGCGAGCGCGACCACGTAGCTGGCGACCAGCAGTGCGCGCGGCGAGCTGCTGAACCCCGCCACGGCCTTGACGACCATCGGATAGAGCGGGAAGAAGCCCCTGGTGCGCGGGTACGAGTAGCCGTCGTGCGCGATCTTCAGGTACCAGAGCGCATCCCACTTCGCGAGCGGCGCGAACACCAGGTTGAGGCGGCCGAACGGTGCCACCAGACGGTCCAGAGACGCGTCGGGAACGATCAGCCGGGGCACGCCCGTGCCGCGCTGATACAGCGGCAGGGCCGCGTAGAACGCGATTAGGAACACGGCGGTGCGGGAGACAGCGAACACCCGCATCGCTGCGGCGGCGGGCGGCGTTCGCGCAAACGCACGCGCGCTGTTGAGCGTCCTGCGAAGGCCAGGTGGTCGCGACGTTACGGTCGCGACCCGCGCGATCATGGCGGTGCCGCCGCTTCCTCCCTGCGTAACTCCTCCATCCCGTCGTCGATCGACTTCACCGGCGCGTAGCCGAGCTCCGAGCGCGCCTTCGAGATGTCGATCGTCGTCTCGAGTGCGGCGACCCAGTAGGCGAACCGGGTCACGGGCGGCTCGCCCGGCAGCGGGAGCACCCGCCAGGCCGTCTCGCCGGCCGCGGCCAGCGCCGCCACCACCGCCCGCGGCGCGTTCTTGTCCGGGGGCGTGACCGCCTGCGTCTCGAGCAGCCGGGTGACGATGTCGCGGAAGACGACCGGCTCGCCGTCGGTCACGAAGTAGGCCTCGCCCGAGCGGCCCCGCTCGGCGCCGAGCACGAGCCCCTCCACCGCGTTCTCCACGTGCGTGGTCGAGGTGCGGTGACGGCCGCCGTCGATCCATGAGAAGCGCCCGCGCTTGACCGCCTCGACCAGGCCGGGGAGCAGCGTGGTGTCGCCGGTCCCCCACACGAACCGCGGCCGGACCACCACGGTCTCGAAGCCGTCTCCGGCAGCCGATCGCACCGCCTGCTCCGCGCGCGCCTTGGTCGACGCGTACAGGGCCTTGGAGTCCGGCCGCAAGGGCGCGGTCTCATCGACGTTCACGAGCGGCTCGCCGGCGAGCAGCGCGGCCTCGGTGCCGACGTGGACGAAGCGGCGCACGGCGGCGTCGCGGCAGGCGCCGAGGACGTTCTCGGTCCCGATCACGTTGCCGCGCTCGAAGTCCTCGCGCTTCCCCCAGACGCCCAGGTGCGCGGCCGCGTGGAACGCCAGCTCGCACCCCTCGGCGCCCGCGCGCATGGTGTCGCGGTCGTCGAGATCGCCGGAGACGGCCGTGGCGCCCGCCTCCTCGACGGCCGCCGCGGAGCGCTCGGAGCGCGCCAGCGCGCGCACGTCGACCCCGTCCGCGACCAGCCTGCGGATCAGCCGGCCGCCGATGAAGCCGGAGCCTCCGGTGACGAATGCGGCTCCCTCCGCCATGGCCGTGGAGCGTATCCCGCCCGGCCGTATCCTCGAATGAAGACGCATGACACAGGCGGCGACGGACCTTCCAGAGAGCGATCGCAGCGAGCGGATCGCGGCTCAGCGGCGCGCGCTCCCCGATGCGCCCGGCGTCTACCTCTTCCGCGACTCGCGCCGTCGCGTGCTCTACGTGGGCAAGGCGAAGTCGGTCAAGAAGCGAGTAGCTTCGCACTTCTCGAGCCCCTCGACGAAGGGCGCCCACGGCCTGCTCGACGAGGTCGAGCACATCGACTTCATCGCTACGCAGACCGAGGCGGAGGCGCTCCTCGCGGAGCAGAACTTCATCCGCCAGTACCGGCCTCGCTACAACGTCCGCCTCCGCGACGACAAGTCGTACCCGTACATCGCGATCTCCCTGGACGAGGAGTTCCCGCGCGTGTACTTCACGCGCGAGAAGCACCGCCGCGGCCGCGCGTACTTTGGCCCGTTCTCGAACGCAAAGCGGGTGCGCGAGACGCTCGACCTGCTCGGGAAGGTCTTCCAGTACCGGACCTGCGACGGGGCCGAGCCGGGCCGGGCCTCGGGCAGCCCGTGCCTCGACTACTTCATCAAGCGCTGCCAGGCGCCGTGCGTCGGCTACATCGATGCCGCCGGCTACCGGGAGAGCATCGACAAGATCGTGGCCTTCCTCTCCGGCCGCTACCGGCAGATCGAGCGCGACCTCGAGGAGGAGATGCACCGCGCCGCCGACGCGCAGGAGTTCGAGCAGGCGGCGATGTACCGCAACCGGCTGAAGGCCGTCCGCTCGCTGCTCGAGCGCCAGCGGATCTCGAACTCGTCCGTCGGCACGCTCGATGCAATCGCGGTGGCCGCGGAGGGGACCGACGCCAACGCCCAGGTGTTCCAGGTGCGCGACGGCGTCCTGGCCGACAGGCAGAGCTTCTACCTCGACAACCAGGCGGGCCGCGACGAGCGCGAGGTCGCCGAGGAGTTCGTGCTCCAGTACTACGCGACGTCGCCGGCGATCCCGCCGCACGTGATCGTCGAGCGCGACGTCGCCGCCCTCAACGGCGAGGCGATCGCGGAGGCCCTCGGCGACCGGCGCGGTGCGCCGGTCGAGATCCGCCACGCCGAGCGCGGCGACAAGCGCCGCATCTTCGAGCTCGCCGAGCGCAACGCGCGGCTGGCGCTCGACCAGGACCGGCTGCGCTCGGAGCGGCGCCGCGTGCAGCGGATCGAGGCGCTCGAGCTCCTGCAGGCGGTCCTCGGCATGGAGACCATCCCCATGCGGATCGAGTGCTTCGACATCTCGAACCTCGGCGAGACGCACACAGTGGCGTCGATGGTGGTGTTCGAGGGCGCCGCCCCGAAGAAGTCGGACTACCGGCGCTTCGGCATCCGCGACACGCAGCAGGACGACTTCGCGGCGATGGGGGAGGTCCTGTCGCGGCGGATGGCCCAGTACGTGGCCCAGCGCGAGCGCTCGCCGCACGAGCGCGACTACGACGCGAGCTTCGCCGCCGCGCCCGGGCTGATCGTGATCGACGGCGGCAAGGGGCAGCTCTCGTCCGGCCTCGAGGCGCTCGGGCCGTTCCGCGACATGGGGGTGACGGTGGTCAGCCTGGCCAAGCGGATCGAGGAGGTCTTCCTCCCCGGCCGCCGCGACCCGCTCGTCCTGCCGCACGACTCACCCGCGCTCCAGCTGCTGCAGCGCGTGCGCGACGAGGCGCACCGCTTCGCGATCGAGTTCCACCGCGGGCGGCGCGACCGGGCGATGACGCGCTCCGTCCTCGACGAGCTCCCCGCGCGAAAGCGCCTGCTATTGCAGCACTTCGGTACACCCGAGCGCTTCCTCCAGGCGTCGCGAGAGGAACTGGAGGCCGTTTCGGGTGTTCCAGGGAAGGTTGCACGAGATATTTACGAGTACGTCCACAAGATCAGGTAGTAAGGACCTGTGAAGATGACCCGGGAGCGCACCGGCTTCCTCGACCGGATGAGGGGGGAGCGGCGCGCGCGCGAGCGCGACGGGGAGCCCCAGCCGACCGGCGGGATCGACGACTTCGTGATCATCACCGGGTTCTCCGGGGCGGGCAAGTCGCAGGCGATGGCCTGCTTCGAGGACGCCGGCTACTTCTGCGTCGACAACCTGCCGCCCGAGATGATCGCCTCGCTGTCCCAGCTGTTCGCGCACGAGGGGAGCAAGGTCGAGCGGGCGGCGGTGGTCTGCGACGTGCGCGGCGGCACGTACTTCGAGGCCATCCAGCGGGTGCTCGACCAGCTCGACGCCGACGGCGTGCGTCACCGCGTGCTGTTCCTCGACGCCTCCGAGGAGGTGCTGCTGCGCCGCTTCAAGGAGACCCGCAACCTCCTGTCACCGGTTCGCGAGCAGGCAGACGTCGTGATCGACACGAGCGACCTCTCGGCCTCGCGCCTGCGCAAGGTGGTGGCCGACAAGATGCTGCCCCAGGGCGTGCGCGGCAAGCTCGCGGTCACCTTCCTCACCTACGGCTACAAGCACGGCGCGCCGCGCGACGCCGACCTCCTCTTCGACGTGCGCTTCCTCCCGAACCCGCACTACGAGTCGGAGCTTCGCGAGCTGACCGGGCTGGACGAGCAGGTGATCGACTACGTGGAGCGCTCCGACGGGATCGCCGACTTCTACGACCACCTGATCCCGCTGCTCGACTACCTGCTCCCCGCGTACGTGCGCGAGGGCAAGGCACACCTCACGGTCGGCATCGGCTGCACGGGCGGCAGGCACCGCTCGGTTGTGATCGGCGAGCGGCTCGCGCGCGAGTACTCGGAGCGCGGCGAGTACATGGTCGAGGTGATCCACCGCGACGTGGACAAGCCGCCCCGCCGGCCGTAGGGCCGATTCCGCGCCGTATAGGGCGGATTCCGCACCGTAGAG
>VAXR01000071.1 GCA_005885165.1 Actinomycetota bacterium | reverse complement strand
AGCATCGGGTGACCGTCCGGGTCGAGGACAGCGGGAGAGGGATCCCGCCGGCCGACCGTCCGCACATCTTCGAGCCGTTCTTCCGCGGCCGCCGCGACCGCCCAGGGTCGGGGCTCGGACTCGCGATCTCCCGCGGCTTCGTGGAGGCCAACGGCGGCCGGATCGTCCTCCAGCCCGTCGCGGGGTCGGGCACCGTGTTCGCGGTGAGCTTCCCTGTCGCCCCCCAGCCCGCGAGCGCGCCGTGAGCGAGAACGGCGCCCGGGTGCTCGTCGTCGACGACGAGCCGCAGATCCTCCGGGGGCTGCGCGCGATCCTCCGGGGGGAGGGCTTCCAGGTCGACGTCGCGTCCAACAAGGCCGAGGTGCTCGACGCGGTGGCGAGCCGGCCGCCCGACATCCTCGTTCTCGACCTTGTCCTGCCGGACGGCAGCGGCGTGGAGGTGTGCGAGGAGATCCGCCGCTGGAGCGCCCTGCCGATCATCGTCCTCTCGGCTGTCGGCGACGAGAGGGAGAAGGTGCGCGCGCTGAACGCGGGCGCCGACGACTACATGACCAAGCCGTTCGGCAGCGACGAGCTCGCCGCGCGCCTGCGGGCGCTGCTGCGGCGGGCCCACGAGGCGACGACCGAGCCGACCATCGTCGTGGGCGAGCTCGAGATCGACCTGGCGCGCCGCACGGTGACCTCCGGCGGCCGCCAGCTTCACCTGACGCCGATCGAGTTCGACCTGCTGCGGGTCCTCGCGCAGAACCGCGGGCGGCTCGTGACCCACCGGACCCTGCTCCAGGAGGTCTGGGGCCCGGGTTACGCGGAGGAGACGCACTACCTGCGCGTCCACATCGCGCACATCCGGTCGAAGATCGAGCCCGACCCGTCGCGGCCCATCTACGTGCTCACCGAGCCCGGCGTGGGCTATCGCCTGCGTGACGAGCCGTAGCCGGGCCGTCTTAGCGAAATCTCTACATCTAGCAGGGAAATCTTGACCCACCCTTGACGCCTTAGGCCCTAGCGTCGAAGGCGTGGAAAGGCGCGGTCGCACGGCGTGTGACGGCCGCCAGAGCTTCGGGGCGGTCGAATGGCCCGCGTCGTAGAGCGCGGGCTCCGCCGGACCGTCGGCGTGCCGGGGCTGTTCGCCACGGCGTACGGGAACGTCGGCTCCTCCATCTACTACGCGCTAGGCCTCGTCGCGGCCTACGCACTAGGCCTCACGCCGCTCGTCTTCATCTTTGCGGGTGGCCTCTTCGCGCTCACCGCGAAGACCTACGCCGAGGGCGCCTCGATGTTCCCCGAGGCGGGCGGCTCGTCCTCGTTCGCCAGGCATGCCTTCAACGAGATCGCCTCGTTCTTCGCGGGCTGGGCGCTGACGCTCGACTACATCATCACGATCGCGATCAGCGCGTTCTTCGTGCCCCACTATGTGGGCGCGTTCTTCCCGGCGCTCCGGCACAACCCGGGCGACATCATCGGCGGCTTCGTCGTCGTGGTCGTGCTCGCCGCGCTGAACATCCGCGGGCTGCGCGAGTCCGCGACGCTGAACATCTTCCTCGCGATCACCGACCTGCTGACGCAGATCGCGCTGATCGTCCTCGGCGCGGCGCTGATATTCGACCCGTCGGTGCTCGTGAACCAGGTGCACCTGGGGACGGCCCCGACGTGGCACCAGGTGGTCTTCGCGCTGTCGATCTCGATGGTCGCCTACACGGGAATCGAGACGGTCTCGAACATGGCAGAGGAGGCGCGCGACCCGGACGAGGACGTCCCGCGGACGGTCAACTACGTGCTGCTCGCGGTGCTCGGGATCTTCGCCGGGATCTCGATCATCTCGCTGGTGGCGCTCCCGGTCCACCACGTGGGGCACCACTACACGACCCTGCTCGGCACGAAGTACCAGGCCGACCCCGTGCTCGGGATCGTCTCGGCGCTCCCGCTCGGATCCGGCCTGCAGCACGCACTTCGCTACTACGTCGGCGTTCTGGCGGCGACGATCCTGATCATCGCCACGAACGCGGGGCTGATCGGGATCTCGCGGCTGTCGTGGTCGCTGGCCGAGCACCGCCAGCTCCCGGCGGTCTTCGCGTGGGTCCACCGCCGCTACCGGACGCCGTGGTTCACGATCATCGTCTACTCGCTCCTCGCGGTCTTGCTCCTCATCCCGGGGAAGACCACGTTCCTCGGCAACCTCTACTCGTTCGGCGCGATGCTGTCGTTCACCACCGCGCACATCGCGGTGATCGCGCTCCGGTACAAGGACCCCGACCGCCACCGCCCCTACCGGGTGCCGTGGAACATCCGCTTCCGCGGGGGCTGGCTGCCGCTCTCCGCCGTGCTCGGGGGGATCGGGACCTTCGCCGCCTGGCTGTCGGTGGTGATCCTGAAACCCGAGGCCCGGCTCGTCGGCATCCCGTGGATGGTGATCGGCCTGGGCGGCTACCTCCTCTACCGGCGCCACATCGGCGTCGACCCGCGCGAGCAGTGCCGGATCGAGCGGCCCAAGGCGCCCGAGGGATTCCACGAGCTCGCGTACGGATCCGCCCTCGTGCCGCTCTTCGGCACCGACGTGAGCGGCAGCGCGATGTCATCCGCGGCGCGCCTCGCCGGCGAGGACGCGACCGTGGACGCGCTGTACGTGATCGACGTGCCCCCTCAGCTGTCGCTCGACGCCGGCATGGAGGCCGAGGAGGATCAGGCGCGCGCCGTGCTCGACATCGCCCGGATCCGCGGCCGCGAGCGCAAGCTCAAGGTGCGCACCAGCATGATTCGCACGAGGAACCCCGGCGCGGCGCTAGTCGATGAGGCGCGCCGGCGTGGATCGGAGGTGATCTACCTCGACACCGTCCACGCGCCGCCATCCGAGCGCGTGCTCGGCCCCACCGCGCTGTACCTGCTGCGCGAGCGCCCGTGCCGGATCGTCGTGGAGACCGACAACCGGCTGCGCCGCGACGGTGCGGGACCGGAGCCGGCAGGCGCGGCGAGTGCGGCCGCGGGCGGGAACGGCCGCGGTCAAGCCTCGGCCGCGCCGACGCCATCGCCCGGCGGCCACTGACCACCTAAATCCCGAAGCGGTCCTGAGTTAGCCACAGCATGTGTAGCCAAGTCAGGATTGCTCGATCTCCACCAAGCGACGAGGGGCGCCCCGGAGGGCGCCCCTCAAACTCGACTGGATGGATCGGAGGCGGCCCTGAACGACGACTCGCGCCTCGGGAACGGTCTCCCGCGGTGCGCTTGCCTGTCGCGGGCCGGTGGGACCAGTTCCGGCCTCCGCTCTTCCGACGGTGCCCGGGGTGGATTCCCCTAGGCAGTCCAGCTCCGACCTAGCGGCCGGACACCTCCAGGGTCCCGAAGAACATGTGACTCAGTCGGACCACCTCCTTTCCCTGGTACACGCATCTAAGCACATGCACCCGGCTGCAAATCTTCGTCGTCGGAGGGCTCTATTCAGCCCCGTCGGACGAGGCCGAGTCGGACGAGGCACCCGCGTTGCCGGTCGGCTCAGAGCCGTTCCCGTCCCCGCTCGTCGGCAGGGCCTCCTCGACTACGGCGCCTGTGTCCGCCTGCGTCTCCATCACCAGCGCCACCGCGCTCACCACGTCATCCTCCCGCAGGTTCATCAGCTTCACGCCCTGCGAGGCGCGCCCGTAGCGCGAGATGCCGCTGACCGAGGTGCGCTGGACCATCCCGTTCTGCGAGATGAAGAGGAGCTCGTGGTGCTCGCGGACGATCAGCGCGCCCGCTAGCGCGCCCTTCTTCTCGGTGAGCTGGATCGTCTTGACGCCCATCGTGCCGCGCCCCTTCACCGGGTAGTCGGAGATCGCCGTCCGCTTCCCGTAGCCGTTCTCGGTGACGACCAGGAGCTCCGTGTCGTCGCGCGCCACGTCCATCGCCAGCACGCGGTTGTCCCCGCGCGAGACGTTCATGCCGCGCACGCCGGCGGTGTCGCGGCCCATAGGCCGCACCTCGTCCTCGTTGAAGCGGGCCGCCTGACCCGAGCGGGAGACCATGATGATGTCGTCCTTGCCGCTCGTCAGGCGGACCGCGACCAGCTCATCGTCGTCACGGATGTTGATCGCGATGATCCCGTCGGCCTTGATCGGCGTGTTGTAGGCCTTGAACTCGGTCTTCTTCACCTGACCCTTGCGGGTGGCGAAGACCGCGTACTTGCCCTCGGAGAAGTCGCGTGTGGCGAGCACGGCTCGCACCTCCTCGCGGTCCCGCAGCGGGAGGATGTTCACGAGCGCGCGCCCCTTGGCCGTCCGCGACGCCTCCGGCAGTTCGTAGACCTTCTGCCGGTAGACCTTCCCTCGGTTGGTGAAGAACAGGAGGTAGTCGTGCGTCGAGCACACGAAGAGGTGCTCGATGTAGTCGTCCTCCTTCATGTCCATCCCCGTGACCCCGATGCCGCCGCGCTTCTGCGAGCGGTAGGTGGCCAGCGGCAGCGACTTGATGTAGCCCGAGCGAGTGATCGCGACGACCATCTGCTGGTCCGCGATCAGGTCCTCGACGTCGAGGTCGTCCTCCGAGGCGGTGATCTCGGTGCGGCGCTCGTCGCCGTACGTGTCGCGCACCTCGGTGAGCTCCTCGCGGATGAGGCCCATGACGCGCGACTCGTCGCCCAGGATCTCGCGCAGCTCCTTGATCCGCTCGAGGAGGTCGGCGTGCTCCTGCTTGATCTTGCCCGCCTCGAGCGCGGTGAGCCGCTGCAGGCGGAGGTCGAGGATGGCCTGCGCCTGCTCGCGCGAGAGGTCGAACTTCGAAATGAGGCCGTCTCGCGCGGTGTCGGGGTCGCGCGAGCCCCGGATCAGCTCGATCACGGCGTCGAGGTCCGACAGCGCGACGAGCAGCCCCTCGAGGATGTGTGCGCGCGACTCAGCCCGGCGCAGCTCGAACTTCGTGCGACGCACGACCACGTCGCGCTGGTGGTCGACGTAGTTGCGGATGAGCTGGGTGAGCCCCAGGGTGCGCGGAACGCCATCGACCAGCGCGACCATGTTCGCGCCGAAGGTGGTCTGCATCGGCGTGTGCTTGTAGAGCTTGTTGAGCACCACCTTCGGGATGGCGTCGCGCTTCAGCTCGATGACGACCCGGACGCCGGACTTGTCCGACTCGTCGCGCAGATCGGAGACCTCGGGGACCTTCTTGTCGTTGACGACCTCGGCAATCTTCTTGATCAGGCCCGCGCCCTCGTTGCGGCCGTCGCCCTTGGTCACCTGGTACGGCATCTCGGTGATGACGATGGCCTCCTTGCCCTGCCGCAGCGGCTCGATGTGCGCCCGCGCGCGGACGACGATCCGCCCGCGGCCCGTCTCGTAAGCGTCCTTCACGCCCTGCCGGCCGACGATGATCCCGCCGGTCGGGAAGTCCGGGCCCTTGATGTGCTTCATCAGGCCGACGGTGTCGATGTCGGGATCGTCGATGTACGCCATCACGGCATCCACGGTCTCGCGCAGGTTGTGCGGCGGGATGTTCGTGGCCATGCCGACCGCGATCCCCGCCGAGCCGTTGACGAGCAGGTTCGGGAACCGTGCCGGCAATACGAGCGGCTCGCGCTCGGTGTTGTCGTAGTTCGCGCCGAAGTCGACGGTGTCGGCGTCGATGTCGCGCAGCATCTCCGTCGCGATGCGCGCGAGCCGCGACTCTGTGTATCGCATGGCCGCCGGCGGGTCGTTGTCGAGCGAGCCGAAGTTGCCCTGGCCGTCGACCAGCGGGTGGCGCATGGCGAAGTCCTGCGCGAGCCGGACGAGCGTGTCGTAGATCGCGGAGTCTCCGTGCGGGTGGAAGGACCCCATGACCTCGCCGACAACGCGGGCGCACTTCCGGTACGGGCGCCCCGGCTGGAGGCCGCTGCGGTGCATCGAGTACAGGACGCGGCGGTGAACGGGCTTGAGGCCGTCGCGGACGTCAGGCAGCGCCCGCCCCACGATCACGCTCATCGCGTAATCGAGGTACGACGAGCGCATCTCCTTCTCTAGGTCACGGTCCTCGAACCGCCCGCCGGTGAGCTGTTCAACGCTGGCCATCAGACATCCAGGTTGGTGACTTCACGCGCGTGAGCTTCGATGAATTCGCGCCGCGGCTCGACCTTGTCGCCCATCAGCATCGAGAAGATCTGGTCCGCGGCGCTGGCGTCGTCGATCGTGACGCGCTGGAGCGTGCGCTTCTCGGGGTCCATCGTCGTATCGAAGAGCTGATCCGCGTTCATCTCGCCAAGCCCCTTGAACCGGTCGGCCTTGACGCCCTCGCCCGCCACGTCGAGCACCGCTCGCCGCAGCGCCTCGAACGAGCGCGCCTCGCGCGAGGACTTGGCGAGCGCGACCGAGAACGGCGGCGTGCCGGCGAGATCGAGCAGCTCGGAGTGGACCTTCGCAAAGCTCCGGTACTCCTGGGATTCGAACATGTCCCGCCGTAGCCGGTGGGTGGAGGCCGATCCGGTCGCCCGCTCGACCACGCGCACCACCAGCTCCACCGGGTCCTCGTCGAGCAGGGTGGTCTCGTACGGCTCGCGCTCGGGGTCCTTCTTCTTGAGCAGCTTCACGACGCCGTCGGCGCCGGTGACACCGGAGTCGAGGATCTGGGACTCCTCGAGGAACGTGATGGCGTCGTGGCCGTACTCGGCCCTGAGCGAGGAGCTCCAGCCCTCGTACTGCTTCAGCTTGATGTTGAAGCGCTGCCAGCGCGCCTGGGTGACCTTGAACTGCTTGCCGTCGCGGTCGCGCACGTCGAGCCTCTCGAGCTTGTCGCGCAGCAGGAGCTCCTCGAGCTCGGCCTCCTTCTCGATGTAGACGTCGCGCCCGTTCAGCCTGACCTTGTAGAGCGGCGGCTTGGCGAGATAGACGTAGCCCGCTTCGATCAGCGGCTGCATCTCGCGGTAGAGGAAGGTGAGGACCAGCGTGCGGATGTGGGCGCCGTCGATGTCGGCGTCGCAGGCCACGATCACCTTGTGGTAGCGGGCCTTCTCGATGTCGAACTCCTCGCGGATCCCGGTGCCGATGGCGGTGATCAGCGCGCGGATCTCCTGGTTGGAGAGCACCTTGTCGATCCGGTTCTTCTCGGCGTTGATGATCTTGCCGCGGAGCGGCAGGACCGCCTGCGTGTTGCGATCGCGCCCCTGCTTGGCGGAGCCGCCGGCCGAATCGCCCTCGACGACGAACAGCTCGGCGAGCGCCGGATCGCGCACCGAGCAGTCGGCGAGCTTGCCCGGCAGATTCGAGTTCTCGAGCGCCGACTTGCGGGTGAGATCTCGCGCCTTGCGCGCGGCCTCGCGGGCGCGCGCGGCCTGGACGGCCTTCTTCACGATCACCCGCCCCTCCGACGGGTTCTCCTCGAGGAACTCCGACAGCGACCGGTTGACCGCCGCCTGCACGAAGCCCTCGACCGGCGGATTGCCGAGCTTGGTCTTCGTCTGGCCCTCGAACTGCGGGTCCTGGAGCTTCACCGAGATGATCGCCGTGAGCCCCTCGCGCACGTCCTCGCCCTGGAGGTTCTCGTCCTTCTCCTTGAGCTCGCCGATCTTGCGCGCGTAGGCGTTCAGCGTCCGGGTGAGTGCGGAACGGAAGCCCGAGAGGTGCGTGCCGCCCTCGTGGGTGTTGATGTTGTTGGCGAACGAGAGAAGCGTCTCCTGGTAGGAGTCGTTCCACTGCATCGCGACCTCCACCTCGCCGACGTCGCCGCGGTCGTCGAGGTAGACGACCTTCTTGTGCAGGGGGTTCCTCGTTCCCTGCGAGTGCAGGTAGTTGACGAAGTCGACGATGCCGCCGTCGTACTTGAAGCTGGTCTCGAAGGTCTCGCCGCGCTCGTCGACGAACCCGATCCGCAGGCCCTTCGTGAGGAACGCCATCTCGCGGAAGCGCTGCTCGAGGATCGTGCGGTCGTAGTCGATCGTCTCGAAGATCTCGAGGTCGGGCAGGAAGGTGATGCTCGTTCCGCGGCGGTCGGTCTTCGCGCCCTTCTTCAGCGGGGCCTGCGGGACGCCGCGCTCGTACAACTGCGTCCACTCGTAACCGTCGCGCCAGACTGTCAGGTCAAGCCGCTCGGCCAGAGCGTTGACGACCGACACGCCAACGCCGTGGAGCCCGCCCGAGACCTTGTAGCCGCCGCCGTCACCGAACTTGCCGCCGGCGTGCAGGACGGTGAGGACGACCTCGGCCGCCGGCTTCTTCTCCTTCTGCATGACGTCGACCGGAATGCCGCGGCCGTTGTCGGTGACCGTGACGCTCGAGTCCGGGTGGATGACGATGTCGACCTGGTCGGCCTCGCTGGCCAGGGCCTCGTCGACCGAGTTGTCCATCACCTCGTAGATCAGGTGATGGAGGCCGCGCACACCGGTCGAGCCGACGTACATCCCTGGACGCTTGCGCACCGCCTCGAGACCCTCGAGAACGGTGATGTCCTTTGCGCCGTATGACGACTGCTTTGACTGCTGCTTGGTCTTAGCTGACCTCGACTGAGTTGGCTTGGCGGACTTGGCCTTCTTCGGCGGCAAATGGCCCTTTCGACTGGTTCTTTACACGCGACAACCCCGACTCCGCGCACGTCTCCGAGACGGGTCGGGGCAGTGCAATCGCGCCCCTAGAAGGATAGCAGCGGGAGCGGCCGTCAACCGCACTGCGAGCGTTACAAAATCCCCGCAAATGCCGCACTTTTGTGACGTTATGGAAACGTCTGTGTGACGACGTTTTCAGCCGTCCGTGGAAGGCGCCTGATGGCGTCCCAGACCGCCCGCCACGACGCGCAGGGCGCGCACCGGCTCCTCCCCCGGCGAGGCCCCGATCAGGGCGTTCAGGCGGGGCAGCAAATCGACCGCCAGGAGGTCGAGCTCCTGGGCCCAGACCGCCGAGCGGCAGGCCACCGTCACGACCCCGTCGCGCTCCGACACGGGGTCCGCCTCGTCGGCCACCACCGGGCCCACGGCCTCGCGCCAGCACCCCTGCACGCGCGCCAGGGTCGTGGCCGGCGCGAGCCCCTCGACCACCGTCGCCAGGGCGGCCGCGGCGGGGCGCGGAGCGAGCCGCCTCACGCAGCCGCCCGCGCGCTCGACTCCGTAACCGTCCCGGCGGTCACCGCGATGACCGTGGCGCCGTGCTCGGCACCCGGCACGTGCTCCGGCTCGGTAGCGGTGATCACGGTCTGGCCGTCGGCCGCGACGAGCTCCGAGAGGCGCTCGCGGCGGGTGAGGTCGAGCTCGGACATCACGTCGTCGAGCAGCATCAGCGGGGCCGCGCCGCGCGCCGCCAGCGCGTCGCGCTCGGCAAAGAGCAGCGCCAGGAGCGCGATCCGCTGCTGGCCCTGGGACCCGAGCGTCCGCAGCAGCCGCCCGCCGTGCACCAGCGCGACGTCGTCGCGGTGGGGCCCGTGCGTCGTGAACCCCCGGTCGAGGTCGCTCTCCCTGTGCTCGCGCAGCTCGCGTTCGATCGCCTCGACCTCGGCCGCAGCGCAGCGCGGCGCGTAGCGGAGCTCGGCGGGCTCGGGCAGGCCGAGCTCGGAGGCGCGCGTGGCGAAGGCGTCCGCGACCAGCTCGACCGCGGCGTCGCGGTTCGCCATCAGGGCCGCGCCGTGGGCGGCGAGCTCGCGGTCCCAGGTGTCGAGCAGATCGGCCCCCGCTGCGCCGGCGCGGACCCGGCCGATCAGCGCGTTTCGCTGCGCCAGGGCGCGGGCGTACGCCGACCGCGTGCCCGCGCGGGCGGGCCAGAGCGCCACCACGACGCGGTCGATGTGGGCGCGTCTGCCGGCCGGAGCGCCCTTCACCAGGTCGAGCCGATCGGGCAGGAAGACGCTGACGAGCGGGCGCGGAGGATCGACCCCGGCCACCAGGCGCGTGCCGTCCACCCGGATCACCTTCTCGACGCCGGGCTCGACGCCCACCTCCAGGGCGTGCAGTCCGTCCTCGGCCTGGACGTGCACCTCCACGCGCGCCACCGACGCCCCCACGCGCACGATCTCGCGCGCGTTCGAGGTCCGGCACGACTGCGCGGTGAGCCCGAAGTAGAGGGCCTCGAGCATGTTCGTCTTGCCGGCGCCGTTGGCGCCAACCACCACGTTGAGCCCGGCCCCGAGAGCGACCTCGGCGCGCTCGTAGTTGCGGAAGTCCCGCAGGATCAGGCGCGCGACGTGCACGGCGGGTCGGTCTCCTAGACGTTGAGCCGGATCGGCATAACGAGGTAGAGGAAGGAGCCCGCGCCGTCGTCCGCGGCCTCGATCAGCCCCGGCCTCAGCGGGCTGATCAGCTTCAACGTGACCTCGTCCGCCTCCGCGCTCTCGAGCCCCTCGCGCAGGAACTCCGGGTTGAACCCGATCTCCAGCGCCTCCCCCTTGAACGGCACCGGGAGCGACTCGCTCGCCTCGCCGATATCGGGCGTCTGCGCCGACACGTCAAGGGTGCCGTCGCTGAACCGCAGCCGGAGCGGCGCGTTCTTCTGAGCCAGGAGGCTGATGCGGCGCACGACCTCGATCAGCTCACCGGTGCTCACACGCAGCTCGTGTTCGAACGACTCCGGGAGGAGCTGCTGGTAGTTCGGGAAGCGGCCCTCGACGAGGCGCGAGGAGAGCCGCACGCTGCCGAGCGTGAAGATCACCTGGTGCTCAAGCGACGCGATCTCGATCCGCTCCGCCGACTCCGAGCCCGCGATGCGGCCCAGCTCCTGCAGCGTCCGCGCCGGCACATTGGCCTCGAGCGACCCGTCGACCGCCTGCTCGAGCGGCGTTTCCTTCACGCTCAGGCGGTAGGAGTCGGTCGCCACCATGCGGAGCTCCCGCTCCGAGGCGGAGACCAGGACACCCGTGAGGTGCGGCCTCGTCTCATCCCGCGACGCCGCGCGTGCCACCCGGTTGACGGTCTCCACGAACGCCGGAGCGGGCAGCGCCAGGGTCGATGCATCGCCGGCATCTGGAAGGCGAGGGAACTCGTCGGAGGGGAGTGTTCGCAGGTGAAAGCTCGCAGAGCCCGATGTGACGGCGACATCGCCCTGCGACGAGCGGTACTCGACCGTCGCTCGCTCGCTCGGAAGCGATCGGACCACGTCGAGCAGCAGCCGGCCCGGCACGACGGCCGACCCCTCCCGCTCGACCTGCGCCTCGGTCTCGATCCGAACCCCGAGCTCGAGGTCTGTCGCCTGGAGCTCGACGTGTCCGCCCTCCGCCTTGACCATCACACCCGCGAGGGTCTGGACCGCGCTGCGCGTGGAGGCGCCGCGCACGGCCACGCCAAACGCGGAGAGAAAGCCGGTCTTATCTACTTCGATCTTCATTCAGGAATCTGGAATGACGTTGTAGTGGTTGGTGTTGTTGGGATGTTCGTAGCTATAGGTAGATGGCCTGGATGAGCCAGAACCCCTGTTCACCCAGCTGTCGATTCTGTCACTGATCGCGGTCGCCCCTGGGCTCGGTCAGAGCTACCCGTGTGCGCTCGACAACCTCGCTCGTATGGCCGTGTGCGGCAACCTCGCCGGCGATGCGGCGGTGGGCGTGAAGGACGGTGGAGTGCTTGCGGCCACCGAAGTAGCGACCGATCGCCGGAAGGCTGGCGTCGGTGAGCTCGCGGGCCAGGTACATGGCGACCTGGCGTGCCAGCGCGACCTTCGGGCGGCGGTCCTTCGCCATCAGCGCTTCCGGCGGGACGTCGAGCGCGGCGGCGCACACGGCCTGGATGTCGCCGAGCGTGGCGGGTGCGCCCGATTTGCCGGGGCACAGGTGGCGCAGGACGTGGCGAGCGAGCTCGGGCGTGGCCTGGCGGCCGTGAAGCGACGCGTAGGCGACTACGCGCACGAGCGCTCCCTCGAGTGCCCTGACGCTCGAGGTGACGCGCCCCGCGATCTCAGACATGGTCTCCGTCGGTATCTGGGCACGCTCGTCGAGGCGTGCGCGTTGCTCGAGGATTGCGAGCCGCGCGGAGAAGTCGGGGGGCTCGAGCTCGGCCACGAGGCCGCACTCGAACCGCTCCCGTAGCCGGATCTTGAGCGTCTCGATGTCACGCGGGCGCCGATCGCTCGTGATCACCAGCTGGCTGCCCGACTCGTACAGCGAGTTGAACGTATGGAAGAACTCCTCCTCCGTCCTGAGCTTGTCGGCCAGGAACTGGACGTCGTCGACGAGCAGGACGTCGGCGTCCCGGAAGCGGGTGCGGAACGCGTTCGAGCCGCCGCTTCGCACCGCCTGGACGAACTCGCTCGTGAACTCCTCCGCGGTGACGTAGCGGACCGTGAGCCCGTCGCCGTTGAGCTGTACGTAGTTGCCGATTGCATGAAGGAGGTGGGTCTTGCCGAGCCCGGGCCGGCCGTGGATGAAGAGCGGGTTGTAGGTCTGGCCGGGCTGCTCCGCCACGGCGAGGGCGGCCCCGTGGGCGAGGCGGTTTCCGTCGCAGATGACGAACTGCCCGAACGTATAGCTCGGGTTGAGGTGCTCACTCAACCCACCGGTGTGCGCCGTGGCGGTCGGCTCGGGTGGAGTCCAGTCGCCGGCGACGATCTCCACCGAGGATGCGCCGATCGCATCGCTCGCGGCGCGCCGGAGTGTGGCCAGGTAGCTGTCCTCGACCCAGGTCCGGATGTGATCCGGAGCCCGGACGAACAGCGTCCCGCCGAGGCGGCCTGCCGGCGCGAGCGGCTCGAGGTAGATGTGGAAGGTGAAGTCCGTGACGTCCCGACGAAGCTTCAGCGTCACCGCATCCCACTCCCGCGCGAGGTCCTCGGAGACTTCGGCGGCGGGGTTTCCGGGCACGAGAAGGGGACACCCTCCTGGGGTGGCTGTCGGCTGGTTCTCTTTGAGGGAGAGGCGGCGCCTGGGCGGTCCTCGGCGGCCTCTGGCGGCGCCAGTGTAGCGCCGTCCGACTGCCCGCCGCCACCGCTTTCGCGCGCATCGAGAGGGCTTTCCGCAAATCGCGATCAAAAGCTTCACAACGCGTTCCCAAGTGGTCGCGGGGGGCCGAGCGCCGGTCTGTGTCGAGGACCTGTTCGCGTCCTGTTGACACCCTGTCGAGAGCGCGCACGGGGGCGGCGCGACCGCCGGAGCGGGGACCGCCCCTGCCTATACTCTGGGGTTCTTCCGGCCCCTTCGGCCTGCCCTCCATGAAGCGCACCTACCAGCCGAAGAAGCGCAAGCGAGCCCGCACGCACGGTTTCCGCGCGCGCATGCGCACGCGCGCGGGCAGGCACATCCTCAAGCGGCGCCGGAGCAAGGGCCGCAGGCGGCTGACCGCCTAGTCGTGGGCGGCTCGGAAGGCGGCGTGGGACGCCGCGGAAGGCGCCAGCGGCTGTCTCGCAGCGCCGACTTCGATCGCGTCTACCGCGAGGGCCGGTCGCACGCCACGCGCCACCTCGTGCTCTACGCGTTTCCGCGGTCGGACGGGCAGGGCGACCCGCGGCTCGGCGTATCGGTCGGTCGCAAGGTCGGGGGAGCGGTCGAGCGAAACCGCGTGAAGCGGCTGCTCCGCGAGGCGTTCTGGAACGTCGCGGCCGAGCTGCCCCCCGAGCACGACTTCGTGATCGTGGCCCGCCCGGAGGCAGCCCGGCTCGCCCGCGAGGGCGGGGAGCGCGAGATCGAGAGGGCGCTGCGCGAGCTGATCGAGACCGCCGGGCTCGCCGGGAGGCGGGCGGCGTGAGGATGCTGCGCGAGATAGCCCTCGCCCCCGTGAGGCTGTACCGCCTGCTCGTCTCCCCCCTGCTCGGGCCGCGCTGCCGCTACTACCCGAGCTGCTCCGAGTACGCCGTCGACGCCGTGCGACGGTACGGCATCGGGCGCGGAGCGGTCCTCGCCGCATGGCGGCTCGCGCGTTGCAACCCGCTTGCCGCGGGCGGAATCGATCCAGTGGAGAACCAGCGGCTATTCCGTACGAGGCCGGCTCGATGAACTTCGTCCCAATCGCCGTCTGGAAGTTCATTCAACCCCTGGTTGACGTCAACGAGGCTGTCTTGAAGTTCTTCCACAACCAGCTGGGGTTCGGATGGGGGATGGCGATCGTCGGCCTGACGGTCGTGATACGGCTCGCGATCCTGCCGTTGACCTTCAAGCAGGTCCGCTCGATGCAGGCGCTCCAGCGGCTGGCGCCGGAGATGAAGCGGATCCAGGAGCGCTACAAGGAGGACAAGAAGCGCCAGCAGCAGGAGATCATGCGCTTCTACCAGGAGCACCAGGTCAACCCGCTGGCCTCGTGCTTCCCGCTGCTCCTGCAGCTGCCGTTCTTCGTGTCGCTCTACCAGCTCCAGCAGTCTCCCCATTTCAAGAACGAGGTCCATGGCGCCGGCTTCTTGTTCATCCCGAACCTCACGAAGTCGGTCACCAACCACCCGGCGGTGCTCGTCACGCTGATCGTGATCTACGTGGGGACGCAGCTCGGAGCGAGCCTCGTGACGATGGTCAACGCGCAGGACCCGAACCAGCGCCGGATCATGCTGGCGTTGCCGTTCATCTTCGTCTTCGTGATCATCCGCTTCCCGGCCGGGCTGATCGTCTACTGGATCACCACGAACGTCTGGACGATCGGCCAGCAGCTCGCGGTCAAACGCTTCCTGCCAGCGCCCGAACCACTGCCCGCGGGCGCCGCGGCCGCGACCTCTACGCGCGGGGGGAAGGCCCCTGCCCGCGGAGGCGACGGGGCGGCGGCCAGCAAGGGTCGGGCAGCACGGGGCAAGCCGGCGGCGGCAAGCGGCGACGGGGGGAACGGGCGGCCGCAGAAGGCGCCTCCTCCCTCACCTCGCAAGAAGAAGAAGCGCTCCGGGCGGCGGCGGTAGCCGCGGCCGTCGGCCAGTCGAAGTCGGAGTCGGTCGCTCACGTGCGGCAAAATCCCGGCAATGGGGGAGTCGAGCGGCGAGCACGCGCGCCTCGCGAGGGCGACTGGCGAGGGTGCGAGCCTTGGCGAGGCCAAGTGGAGCGCCGTCAAGGCGCTCGAGCGCGAGTTCCCGGGGATATCAGCGGATGACGTCGAGTTCCAGGTGATCGACGAGGGCGACCAGGACGCGGGGCGGCCGGCGCGTGTGGAGGCGGAGGTGGACGCCGCCAGTGCCGCGAAGCCCGCGACGCTGCCCGACGAGCCGGCGGAGCGGGTGAGGGCCGTCGTCACGCGCGTGACCGGCGCAATGGGGCTGCGCGCGAGCGTCGACATCCAGGAGGACGACGAGTCGATTCGCGCCACCGTGAACGGCGACGATCTTGGGCTCCTGATCGGAAAGCACGGCGGGACGATCGATGCGCTCCAGCACCTCGCCGCCCGCATCGCCTTCCACGGCGATACGCCCCGCAAGCTCATCGTGGTCGACGCGGCGGGCTACCGCGAGCGGCGGGAAGCCGCGCTGCAGCGCGCAGCCGACCGCGCCGTCTCAGACGCGCTCGACTTCGGCCGTCCCGTGGAGCTCGAGCCGATGTCGGCCGCTGAGCGGCGCATCGTCCACACGTATCTGCGCGACCGCACCGACGTCCAGACGCACAGCGAGGGCGACGAGCCCGACCGGCGCCTGGTCGTGACGCCCGTGCGGAGCGGCGGGTAGCGCGTCGGCTGCTGACCGTTTCACGTGAAACGCTCGGGGCGGCCGTGGGGCGGCGTTTCACGTGAAACGCTCGGTTGAGGAGAGGCTCGACGAGCTTCTGCGGCGATACGGCTTGGCGCAGGGCGCGGCGCGGCAGCTCCCCTCGCTCCTCGACGCCCTCGCCTCCGAGCCCGACCCGCACACGACCGTGCCCCTCGACGAGGCGGTCGACGTGCACGTCGCCGACAGCCTCTCGGGACTGGAGGTGCCCGAGCTCCGGTCCGCCGCGGCGATCGCGGACGTCGGGTCGGGCGCGGGGTTTCCGGGGCTGCCGCTGGCGATCGCGCTGCCGGCGGCTCGCGTCGACCTGGTCGAGTCCGCTGGTCGAAAGGCCGAGGTCATCCGGCGGCTCATCGCGGCCGCGGGCGTGTCGAATGCGCGCGTGATCCGTGAGCGCGTCGAGCAACTCGCCGCGGTCGCGGGACGCGAGCGCTATGAGGCCGTGACCGTCCGGGCGGTGGGTGCGCTCGCAGTCCTCATCGAGTACGCGTCGCCGCTGTTGCGCACGGGCGGCGTGCTGGTCGCCTGGAAGGGCTCGCGCGATCGTAACGAGGAGGACGCGGCGGTAGCCGCGGCCGATCGGGCTGCGATGGGGCCTCGAGCCGTGCTTCCCGTCGAGCCGTACGCCGGCAGCCGCGACCGGCATCTTCACGTTTACGCGAAAACCGGGCCCACGCCGCCCGGGTTGCCACGGCGGCCCGGCATGGCCGCGAAGCGGCCGCTGGGCTGAGGTTCGACGGCGATCGAACACGTTTCCGCGGAAACGTTTCACGTGAAACGGTCGGCCGGCGTTTCATGTGAAACGTCCGCTGAAGGAATCGCGCGCGGGATGCCGAAGTGGCAGCCGAACCAAAACCACCCTTCCGACCGCGCCCGCCGGTACGGTCGCCGCCGATGGGGATCATCTACGCCGTCGCAAACCAGAAGGGCGGCGTCGGCAAGACGACGACCGCCGTCAACCTCGCCGCGTGCGTGGCCGACGCGGGCTACGACACGCTGCTCGTCGACCTCGACGCGCAGTGCAACGCGACCGTGGGGCTCGGCGTGCCGAAGGACTGCCGGCCGAGCGTCTATGAGGCCCTCGCCGGCCAGGCGCCGCTTGAGGACACGCTCGTCACGACCGACGTCCCCGGCCTCTGGCTCGCGCCGGCCACGCCGGATCTCGCCGGCGCGAACGTCGAGCTGCCGCGCGAGCCGGAGTCGGAGACGCGCCTGCGCGAAGCTCTGACCGGGTTCCGCGACCGCTACCTGTTCACGATCCTCGACTGTCCCCCTTCGCTGGGGCCTCTGACCGTAAACGCGCTGGTCGCCGCCGATCGGGTACTCGTCCCCATCCAGACCGAGTACTTCGCGCTCGAGGGCCTGGCCGGCCTGCTCGACACGCTCTCGCTGATCCAGCGGGAGCTGAACCCGCGCCTGGTCGTCTCCGGGATGGTGCTCACGATGCACGACGGGCGGACACGGCTCGCGCAGGACGTGGAGAACGAGCTGCGCCAGCACTTCCCCGAGCTCGTCTTCGACTCGGTGATCCCCCGGAACGTGCGCATCAGCGAGGCGCCGAGCTTCGGTGTGCCGGTCACGCGCCACGATCCGCGCTGCTCGGGATCGGTCGCATACCTGCGCCTCGCGAAG
>VAXR01000070.1 GCA_005885165.1 Actinomycetota bacterium | reverse complement strand
GCGCCGCGTGAAGGTGACCTTCGACGACGGCAGCGACGCGAGCGCGGCGGCGGCGCACGCGAAGCGGGCGACGGTCGCGATCGTGTTCGCCGCCGACTACGAGACAGAGGGCGCGGACCGCGACTGCCTCACGCTCGAGTGTCCAAACGCCTACGGCGACCAGGACTCGCTGATCCAGTCCGTCGCCTCGGCCAACAAGCGCACGATCGTGGTGCTCGAGACGGGCGCGCCGGTGCTCACGCCGTGGCGCCCGAGGCACAGCTCGCGTGGGAGGCCCGGGCCGGTCGGCCCGCGGGTGCGGCCGCAATCCTGTCGGCCGTCGCGGGCATGGCCGGGCTCGTCTACGGCAACGCGACTCTCGCGAGCGCCGCCGGGGACGACACGGACACCGCGTTCCTGGTCCACCACCACGTCGGCGCGCTGACCGTGACCGCGCTGCTCGAGGCCTGGTATCCCGGCGAGCAGGGCGGCGCCGCAATCGCGCGCGTCCTGTTCGGCAAGGTCGACCCCGGCGGGCGGCTGTCGTCGACGTTCCCCCGCGCGGAGGGGGACATCCCCACGGCCGGCGACCAGGAGAAGTACCCGGGCGTCGGCGAGAACGCGTACTACAAGGAGGGAGTGCTCGTCGGCTACCGCTGGTACGACGCGAAGCACATCGCGCCCGCCTATCCGTTCGGCTTCGGCCTCTCCTACACGCGCTTCCGCTACTCGCGCCTGCGGGTCAAGGGGAACGCGGTGAGCTTCACGGTGCGCAACGTCGGGCGCCGCACCGGGCGTACGGTGGCCGAGCTGTACGTGACGATCCCGAGCCCGCACTTCGGCGTGATCGAGCCTCCGCACCAGCTCAAGGCGTTCAAGGCGCTCAGACTCCGGCGAGGCCACTCGAAGCGCGTGCGGCTTGTGCTGGATTCGCGCGCGTTCGCGTACTGGGACGTCTCGCACAACCGCTGGGCGGTAGCGCCCGGCTGCTTCACGATCGCCGTGGGCCGCTCGTCGCGCGACCTTCCCCTGCACGCCTCGGTAGCACGCGGCGGGGGACGTTGCGCGCATCGCCGCCGGTAGCGTGACGTCAGTCGAGGACTGGTGGGCGTCGGGCCAACGCGTCGACGTCGAGCTCGACGGTGCGCGGCGCGCGGTGTTCCTCCGCCGGACCGGGTCCGGCCCGACGGTGACCCTCCTCCACGGCTTCCCGAGCTCCTCGCACGACTGGGCGAAGGTCGCGCCCGCGCTCGCCGGGCGGCACGCGCTGCTGATGCCCGACTTCCTCGGATTCGGGGCGTCCGAGAAGCCGACGAATCACGACTACTCGCTGCACGAGCAGGCGGACCTGGTCGAGGCTGTCTGGGAGATGGAGGGAGTGACCGCCACGGCGATCGTGGCCCACGACTACGCGGTCTCGGTCACGCAGGAGCTGCTCGCGCGGCGCGCCGAGGGGACGCTCGCCGTCGACCTGGTCGCGATCCATCTGCTGAACGGCGGCCTCTACCCGGACGTCCACCGGCCGCAGCCGGTCCAGGAAGCGCTCCTCGACCCGGAGCAGGGCCCGCAGCTCAGCGCCGCGCTCACCGAGGAGGCGCTGTTGGCGGCGCTCCGTCCGACGTTCGCCGAGGGCTATGACGCCGCTGCGGACAGCGCGGCCATCTGGCGGGCACTGAGCCGGGACGGGGGCCACCGGATCCTCCACCTGCTCATCCGGTACATGAAGGACCGCCGCGAGCACGAGACGCGCTGGATCGGGGCTCTCGAGGCCACCGACGTCAGGCTCGCCTTTGTCTGGGGGATGCTCGACCCGGTCTCGGGCGCGCACATGGCCGAACGGATCCGGGAGCGGCTGCCGCGGGCGCCGTTCGTGGCGCTCGACGACGTTGGGCACTGGCCGCCCCTTGAGGCGCCGGCGCTCGTCGCCGAAGCGCTACTGAGCGCCTGAGCGCCGCTTAGCGCCGCCGCTTGCGCTTGCGCTTCTTCGAGCGCGGGTGCGGGGTGCCGCCGCCGGTCGCCGCCTCCGCCTCCTCCAGCTCCTCGTCCCCGTCGCGCTCCGCGCGGGCGGCGGACTCCGCCTGGGCACGGGCCGCGCGCTCGCGCGCCTTCTCCTCGACGCGCCGCATCGCCCCGCGGTCGCTGCGCCGGCCGTCGCCGCCGCCCTTCTCCGCCTGCTGCTGCTCGCGCAGCTGCGCCGCGGTTGGCCACGGGATCGCCTCGCCGGACTCCCAGGCCGGCCCGCGTCCCTGGGGCCAGCGGTCGATGAACAGGAAGCCGAGGGCGATCGTCCAGAAGTAGGCGATCACCGGCGGCCGCCCGAAGAGCGGCACGAACAGCAGCACGCCCACGATGATCCCGAGGATCCCCAGGAAGTTCGAGAGGAGGCCCGCACGCCGCGCCGCCTGGGAGATCAGCACGACGCCGATGGCGAGCACCAGGCCCATGGCGAGCTGGAGCCAGGTGGTCGTGGCGACGGCTCCGTGGGTCAGCTCGTGCTTGACGAGCTGGTTTGCCGCGTGCGGGGACAGCGGGTTCGCCCGCAGCTTCGACACCACCCGGTTCTCCGCGTTCGTGAAGGCGACCTGCTGCGCGATGAGGACGGCCGCGTAGCCGACAGACCCGACGAACAGCGCCGGCAGGGTGAAGTTCTGGAGCTCCGGCCGCCGGTATTTCGTGGCGCGATATAGGTAGACGAGGGAGCCGGCGAGGAGAAAGACAGACAGGGCCTCGAGCACGGCGGTCACGGTCAGCGCGCCGACGTGGTGGTGGACCAGGAACGCGGTGTCCGTGTCGTCCCCGGCGGCGCTCGCGAGAGTCGCGTTGCCGTAGACGAGCCCGGCCATGCCCGCGACGGCCGACAGGATTGCGGCCGCACCCGCGGGCCGACCGGCCCGGGCCTCCCACGCGAGCTGTGCCTCGGGCGCCACGGCGGTACCTATGCTGACAGAAGGCCCTTCAGTCGCGGGCGGGCGGGGGCTCGACGGGGGGTGGCTCCGGTGGCAGCGTGCTCGGCCGCACCGGGTAGAAATCGTCGTCCTCCGGGGCGACCATCTGCGACAGGCGCTCGCCGGCCGCCAGCACGAGGCTGAGGCCCGGCGCCATCAGCCTGATCAGCCTCTCGACGCGGTCGCGGGTCCGGCGCTGCTCGGGGGTGAGCGGCATCGTCAGCTCAGCCCTCCCCTCTGTGGTGGAAGAAGAAACCAGGGACAACCGCACGGGTCACCTCCGAGGTCATCTGCTGCGCGAGGGTGGCGTCGCCCGTCTTCACCGCGAGATCGTCGAGCGTCACGATCCCGGCGAGCTCGTCGCCGTTCGTGACGGGCAGGCGCCGGATCCGGTGCTGGACCATCAGCGCGGCTGCCTCCTCGAGGCTCATCCCAGGCTCGCCGGTCACCAGTGGACGGGTGGCGTACTGCCCGACGGGCTCGCCGCGATCGACGCCGTCGGCGCCGATGACCAGCGCGACGTCGCGGTCGGTGATCAGCGCAACGGGCCGGTCGTGGTCGACGATCACGACGGAACCGACGCTCCTGTCGCGCATCAGCTCCGCCACCTCGCCGAGCGTCGCCTCGGGCGGCGCGGACACCGCGCCGTGGGTCATGACCTCGCCTATCTGCACGGCGGCGAGTGTACGCGCGGCGCGCGGATCCTGGCGCGCTCGCATCCGGCCGGACGCCCGCGCCGCTCGACGGGTTAACGTCCGCGCCGCATGGCGCACTACGCCCTGACCGCCGTCGGGCGCGACCGGCCCGGAATCGTCGCGGCCGTCTCCGAGGCGCTGCTCGCGCACTCGGTGAACATCGAGGACTCGCAGATGACGATCCTGCGCGGCCACTTCACGATGGTGCTGGTCGTCGCGCCGCCCGAGGGAGCGGATCTGGACCGCCTGCGGTCCGACCTCGACGCCGTACGCGAACGCCTCGAGCTCGAGGTGCTGGGGCTGAGCCCGCTGGTGGAGGCGGATCCGGCCGCCGAGCCCTCGCCCACGCACATCGTCACGCTCTACGGCGCGGACCACCCCGGCATCGTCCACGCCGCCGCGTCGGCGCTCGCGCAGCGCGGCGTCGACATCACCGACCTAACGACCAAGCTTGTCGAGGGCGCCGATCCGCCGCTGTATGCGCTGATGATGGAGATCGCGCCTCCCGGCGGCGCCGACCCGGACGAGCTCGAGTCCGCGCTTCGGGCGGTGGCGCACGACCAGGGCGTCGACCTCACGATCCGTCCGCTCGAGGAGGACGTTCTCTAGTGATGGAGGGCGCGGGCACGTCGCTCCCGGCCGGCGCCGCCTGACGGATGGCCGTCCGCGAGGTCCTGCGGTACCCGAATCCAGTTCTCAAGACCGAGGCCAGGGCGCTCGACGAGGGTGAGCGGGAGCTGGCGGAGCGGGTCGGCCGCGACCTACTCGACACCATGCGCTCGTTTCCGCGGTGCGTGGGGATCGCCGCCCCGCAGCTGGGCGAGCTGGTGCGCATGATCGTGGTCGACGTGACAGACCACCCGAAGGCGACCGCCTGTCACGGCGAGCTCGTGCTCGTGAACCCGCGGGTGGTCGAGTCGTCGGGCGCGGCCGTGGCCCGGGAGGGGTGCCTGTCGATCCCCGACCTGACCGCGAACGTGCGCCGCGCCACCCACGTCACGATCGAGGCGAGCGCGCCGGACGGCGATCCCCGCCGGGTCGAGACCGAGGGGTTCGAGGCCCGCTGCCTGCTCCACGAGATCGACCACCTCGACGGGATCCTCTTCCTCGATCGCGTGGACTCGCTGGCGACCGACGTCTTCCGGCGCAAGAGCTACGGCTGACCGCAGCGCCTACTTTCCGACCGGGTAGAAGCGGTCGAGCAGCTCGAGCACGAAGGCGCGGGGCGACAGCCGGCCCGCGATCGCGCCGATGAGGTTCGCGGGACCGGGGACGGTCGTGCGGCGGCCGCGCTCGAGCGCCGTCACGCCTGCGCGCGCCATCTCCTCGGCCGAGTACCAGACCCCGGGCAGCTCCACGAGCCCCTCGTCGATGCCGGCCACGCGATTGAACTCGGTCTTCGTCGGACCGGGACAGAGGGCCGTGGCGGTCACCCCCGTGCCGCGCAGGTCGGTGTGCAGCGCCTCGGTGAAGTTCAGGACGAACGCCTTCGTCGCGGCGTACGTCGCCTGACGCGGGATCGGCTGGAAGGCGGCTGTCGAGGCGACGTTGAGGATGCCGCCGCGGCGGCGCTGGATCATCTGGGGCACGTAGTGGGCGCACAGGTCCATCACCGCCTCGACGTTCGTGCGGACCATGCGAAGCTCGTCGTCGGCGTCGAGATCCTGGAAGCGTCCCGCACTGCCGAACCCCGCGTTGTTGACGAGCACCTCGACGGCGCGACCGCGCTTCTCGAGCGTCTGGATCATCCGGTGCCGGGCGGCGATGGACGAGAGATCGCACGCCACGGTGTCGCTCCTTGCGCCGCGCGGTTAGCGTCACGCCGTAGCCGCGCTGGGCGAGCACGCGCGCCACCTCCGCCCCGATCCCTGACGAGGCGCCGGTGATCAGGCAGGTCGAGGATTGGGTGGGTGGGGGCAGGGTCATCGGCGGCGGGCGAGATTACCCGAGCCCCGGCCAGTCGACCCCTACCATTGACGTATGTCCTCCGAGGAAGATCCTTTCGGCGGCCTGTTCGGCGATCCCGAGGAGCTGCGGCGCAGGATGGCCGAGCTCGCCGAGCAGATGCAGGGCGCGCAGCGCGTGGCCTGGGCGGACAACGCGATCAAGCTCGCCGTGGACATGACGGTCGCCGCCATCAACCGCCTGAACCTCCAGGGGAACGCGGAGCAGCAGGCGGGCGAGGTTCGCGACGCGATCAGGCTGCTCTTCCCGGAGGCGGTCACGCTCGTGCGCGAGGCGCGCGAGGGCTTCGGTACGTAGGCGTCCGCCCGATCCGGAGCAACCGCCTAGTGGTGGTGCTTCTTCAGTGGTGGTGCTTCTTCTTCTTTTTCTTCTTGGGCGGCGGCGCGATCAGGTTGACCTTCGAGTAGCGCGTCGCCTTCGTCCGGACGCCATCGCGTAGGTTCGTGATCACGAGCACCGGAAGGGTGCGGGCCTTGTTAACGAACGAGATCGCGGTCGAGTTGAGCCGCACGCGCAGCTTGCCGTCGACGCCCGAGGGGAGCGAGAGCAGCGACTCACCGAGCACCGGTGGCACCGTCGGCGGCGGACCGGCCGGCGGGGGCTGCGCGGACGGAGGCGCCGGCCGGATCAGCGTAACTCGGCCCCGGCAGAACAGGTAGACCGAGGTCGGGCACGCGTACCTGAGGAAGAGGATGCCGTCGCGCACGTGGACCGCGGCGTTCTCCGGCGCGAGCCCCGTGAACGGGTCCGCGACCGTCACCTCAGCCGCGGTGAAGTTGTCGTCCGGGTTGGGATCCGTCGCCGGGCTCGTCAGCCCACCACGCGGATGCAGCGTCCCCTTGAAGACCGGCCGGGCGACCACCCGCACGGTCGCATGGCCGAAGACAGGCAGATCGCCGAGGAAGCAGAAGATCGAGCGGACGCCGTTGCAGCTGCCCGTGCTCGGGGAGACGGACACCGGGCGCCAGCCCTCTCCAAGCGGCACCTTAAGCCCCACGTCGCTCGCCGTGTTCGGCCCCCCGTTGGACACCGAGTAGGTCAGCGTGACCCGCCGGTCGAGAGCCACGTTCGACGGGCTCGCGCTCTCGCTCAGGTGGAGGTCGGCCACGGGATCCCCGGCGCGGGCCGCTCCCGCCGCGCCAAAGGCGATCACGAGCAGCGCGGCCCCGGTGAGAAGCGTGCGGCTCATTTCAGGAGGCGCGACAGCCGCCGGTCCTTGAGGACGCGGCCGCCCGTCTGCTCGGCGGGGCAGTAGCACATCACGTAGTCCTTGAAGTGAACCGCCTCGATGGTCGTTCCGCAGCGCGGGCAGGGCTCGCCCGCCCGGCGGTGCACCTTGAGCGGCATCGGCGCCTTATCCGGGAGCTGCTCGCCCACCACCTCCTCGTAGTGGGCGAGCGCTCCGCCGAGCACCTCGTCGATCGCCCCGTGGAGGCGGCTCACCTCCTCGGAGTCGAGATCGTCTCCCCTGCGGAACGGCGACAGCTCGGCCCGCCACAGGATCTCGTCGACCCACGAGCGGCCGATCCCGGCGATCGCGTGCTGGTCGCGAAGCAACGGATGGAGATGGCGCGGCTGGTCGACGATCTCCTCCAGCTCCTCGAGCGGCGGGGGCGGCCAGGCCTCCGGGCCGAGCCCGGTCACGGCCTCGTCGGCCTCGAGCTGGTCGGCCGGCAGCAGCTTCGCCCACGCGCGCTGCTGGGTGCCGAACTCGCGCAGGCGCAGCTCACGTCCGTCGCGGAGGCGGATCAGGAGCCGCGACCGCCGGTCGCGGAGCGACGCCCGGTCTGGGAAGAGCTGCAGGCGTCCGGCCGACATCAGATGGACGAGGAGGACGAGGTCTCCGAACTCGACCACCGGCATCTTCCCGACGCGGCGTACGCCCGTGATCTCGCGGCCGGCGAGAACGTCGAGCGGCGGATCGATCGTCCGCATCGTGACCATGCCGGGAGCCAGCGCCGACTCCACCTCGACACCGCTGATCGCGCGGTCGAGGCGCCGCGCGGCGATCTCGACCTCGGGCAGCTCCGGCACCGCTTCTAGGTTAGGAGCTGGCCTCTGGGTCTACGCTGATCTCCATGAGGATCGCCGTGGCCAGCGACGAGCGCACCGGCGTGGCCGATGCGGTGGTCGAGGAGCTCCGCCGCCGCGGGCACGAGCCGCTGCTGCACGGGGCGCTGGCGGAGGGCGAGCGCGACGACTGGGCGTGGGCGAGCGAGGCGGCGGCGCGCGACGTGGCCGAGGGCCGCGCCGATCAGGGGATCGTCTGCTGCTGGACGGGGACCGGGGCGTCGATCGCCGCGAACAAGGTCGAGGGCATCCGGGCGGCGCTGTGCGGCGACGCGGAGACCGCGCGGGGCGCCCGCAAGTGGAACGATGCGAACGTCCTCGCACTGTCGCTCCGCGGCACGAGCGGCGCCGTGCTCGGCGAGATCCTCGATGCCTGGCTCGACGCAGAGCCGAGCCGCGACGAGACCGACGCCGCGAACGTGCGGCATCTCGACGAGATCTGACCGGCGCTGCGGCCGGCCGCTAGCCGACGATTTTGAAGTGCCGCTCGGCCGGGTGCGAGAGGTCGTGGTGGTGCGCGTCCGTCGCCGTCAGCCGGAGGATGTACTTCCCCTTCGCAAGCCCCTCCACCGAGAAGTGACGGGTGTGCTTGCCCGCTTTGAACGTGCGCTTGAACAGGATCACCGGACCGAGGTTTGTCGAGACCGGCCGGCAGTCGGCCGTCACCTTCGACTTCTGCGACAGCTTGAACGTGACGTTCGAGCCTGGATGCGAGCACGTGTCGGACCGCGTCCGGCAGACCTTCGACGGGTTGACCTTCATCCCAGTGATCTTGGGCGCGGTCGGAGCCCCGAGCGCGGTCACCCCCACCCCTGCAATCACCCCTACCGAGAGCGCCGCTGCAGCAGCAAAGCGCCTCATATGCGGTGTATACCCAACCTGTAAGGATTTCGCTGCCTTGACGACCGCCCTCGAGATCGTCGACACGGCCGACGAGGCCGCCCGGCAGGAGCTCGCGCCGCTCATCGTGCGCGAGCCGCTCGCGGCGTACCTCGACGCCCGCGGGCTCGGCTCCGGGCCGGTCGAGGCCGAGCGGATCGGCGAAGGGCACTCGAACGTCACCTACCTGATCACCCGCGGCGGCGAGCGCTTCGTGCTGCGCCGGCCGCCGCGGCCGCCGCTTCCCCCGACGGCTCACGACGTGCTGCGCGAGGCGCGGCTCCTCGCGGCGGTGCAGGAAGCGGACGTGCGGACGCCGCGCGTCCTCGACGCGTGCGACGACGAGTCGGTGCTAGGCGTGCCCTTCTACTTGATGGAGTACCTCGAGGGGACGGTGATCACCGCGGCCGCGCCTGAGCCGCTCGACACGCCCGATGAGCGGCGGCGGATATCCGAGGAGCTCGTCGACTCGCTGGCCGAGATGCACGCGATCGACTGGCTCGAGTGCGGCCTCGAGGGATTCGGCAAGCCGACCGGCTACCTCGACCGCCAGCTCCGCCGTTTCGTCGGGCTGTGGGAGATCAACAAGACGCGGGAGCTTCCGCTCGTTCAGGCGGTGGGCGACTGGCTGGCCGCCAACAAGCCCGAGTCTCCGCCGGCGACGATCGTGCACGGCGACTACCGGCTCGGCAACACGATGTTCGCGAGCGAGGCCCCAGCGCGCCTGATCGCGATCTTCGACTGGGAGATGGCGACGATCGGCGATCCGCTCGCGGACCTCGGCTACCTCACGGCCACCTGGTCGGAGCCACCGCGGGGCGAGGACCGCAAGGAGACGATGTTCGACCGCCTGACCGTGACGCACCAGGAGGGGTTCCTAACGCGCGACGGGCTGATCGCGCGCTACGAGGAGCGCACCGGCAGGTCGATGTCGGATCTCCGCTGGTACCAGGCGCTCGCGCTCTGGAAGGCCGCGGTGTTCATGGAGGGGAACTACAAGCGCTCGCTGGCCGGCACGACCGACGACCCGTACCTGAAGCTCTTCGACCAGGGCGTGCCCCAGCTGGCCGAGGCGGCGCACGAGATCACGAAGCTGCCCGCCCCGCAGGCGTGAGCGCTGGGCGCCCGGATCCGGATCGCGGCGACGGGCACCGCCGCGGACTGCTCGTCGACTTCGGCGGTGTGCTCACCACCAACGTGTTCGAATCGTTCCGGGCCTTCTGCGAGGCCGAGGGGCTCGAGCCCGACGCCGTCAAGTCGCTCTTTCGCGAGCGTGGGGAGGGGCTGGCGCTCCTTCGCCAGCTCGAGAAGGGCGAGCTCGAGGTGGACGAGTTCTCGGAGCGGTTCGCGCCGCTCCTCGGCGTCCGCGAGGTCGACGGGCTTGTCGATCGGCTCTTCGCCGGCGTGATCCCCGACGAGCCGATGATCGAGGCCGTCCGCAGCGCCCACCGCAAGGGCGTGCCCACCGGCCTCATCTCGAACTCTTGGGGAGGCACGACCTACGACCACTCGCTGATCGAGGAGCTCTTCGACGGAGTGGTGATCTCGGGCGAGGTCGGCCTGCACAAGCCGGAGCCCGAGATCTTCCGGCTCGGCGCCGAGCGCATCGGCGTGGCGCCGGAGCGGTGCGTGTTCGTTGACGACCTGCGCGAGAACTGCGAGGGCGCCGAGGCGGTGGGGATGACCGCGATCCTGCACCGCGGCGCGGAGGGCACGGTGCCCGAGCTGGAGCGCCTGCTGGCCGTCGGCCTCCGCTAAATGAAGCGTGTCGTGCGGCCTGCGCGCCGTTTGGTGCGAGCGGCGGTCGCGCTCGCGGCGCTCGGGTGTCTAGCGATGGGCAGCGGTTGTGGCCATTCGCGCACGCACCTGCCCGAGCCGCTGTTCTTCGGTCACGGCCCGCGCTACCACCCGCCCGCGTACGGTCGCGCGGTCGCGGCGGCGAGGCAGATCGGGTCGCTCGCCTGCGCGAACCCGCCCGCCCGAACGCGCTTCCTTGCGCACGTCGAGGTGATCGCGAACGGCCGCGTCGTGCTGATGCCGTCGGGGATCGGCATAGCGCCGCCGCAGACCCGCCGCGGCGCGTACGTGGTGCACGGGCGCTGCGAGTATCCGGTGCGCACTCACGAACCGACCGGGCTCGTCGAGGTCGCGGGCAACCAGCCGGTCACGCTCGGGGACCTGTTCCGGATCTGGGCGCAGCCGCTCTCGCGACGCGGGCTGCTCGGCTTCACTGCCCCTCGCGGCACCGCGATCGTCGCCTTCGCAGGGACAAGGCGATGGCAGGGCGACCCGCGCACGATTCCGCTTCGCGAGCACACCGCCCTCACTCTCGAGGTCGGGCGGGTGGTAGCGCCCCGCCGCCGCTACGCCTTCCCACCGAACCCGCGCCCGTAACTGGCACATCCGCCCGCGTTACGCTGGCCCCGTGCTGAAGCGGACCACTTTGCTCGCCGCCGCGGTTTTCGCCGCCGTGGCGATCGGCGGCGCGGCCGTCGCGTTGGGCGATGCCGACCCGGCCAGCGACGTCCTGCCCGTGCAGAACGTGTTCGTGCCCTACCAGCCGCGGATATCGACGTCGAAGCAGGAGGAGCTGCGCGGGGTGACCGCCGCGGCGGCAAAGGCCGGCTTCCCGATCAAGATCGCGATCATCGCGACCCCCGATGACCTCGGCGGCGTCCCCGACTTCTTCAACAAGCCCCAGCCCTACGCGCGCTACCTAGGGGCGGAGCTCAGCTTCAGCAAGCCGCAGCCGCTGATCGTCGTGATGCCGAACGGGCTGGGCACCTACCAGGTAGGTCCGAAGGCGACCGCGGCGGCGAAGGGGATCACCGTCGAGCAGGGTGCGGACGGGATGGCGAACACCGCGGTCAAAGCCGTCCAGCGCCTAGCTGCCGCCGCCGGCCACAAGATCGGCAGCTTCAAGGGCAGCGGGGGCGGCTCGGGCGGATCGTCTGCCCTCATCTTCGCGGGCCCGCTGGTGCTGCTCGCGATCGGCCTCGCGGTGGTCAGCTACCGCCGCATGGGGCGCGAGGAGGACGAGCTCGAGGAGGAGGAGCAGCCGGCCTAGTCAGGCCCCCTTCTTCGACTTCTTTCGCTCGCGGCGCTTGTTGCGCCATTCCTGCAGGTAGATGTAGCCGAACAGCGCGACGACCGGGCCCATGAACACCGGCAGCGAGATGTACCAGTGCCCGAAGTGCGCGATCGGAGGCGTCATCATCCGGCGCCGCGCACCGCCGACAGGAGCCAGAGCCCGAGGCTCGTGAAACCGACCATCACCACCAGCATCCAGTATTGCGAGCGGGTCGCGTCGCGAAGGCGCTGGTAGACGGTGAGCGCGCGGTCGTGGGCGAGCGTCAGCCCGCTCACGTGCCCGGCGATCAGCGCCCCAACCTGCACGTACCAGATGCCGGCGCCCGAGATCACCCCGTAGTTGATACCCCAGTGCGCCGTCCCGAACAGGTTGCTCCCGTTGCCGAGTGGGTTGGAGGCCAGGTACCCGGCCGCCTGGCCCTGATAGATCAGCAGCGAGAAGTAGTGCGCCAGCGCGTACGCGAACATGATCGGCACGAGCGTGTGCGCGAAGCGCCGGGCCAGCTCCCTCGTGGTGTGCCCTCGGCCCACCGTCCGCATCCCGCGCACGCCGAGGTGGTAGAAGAGCCCGACCGCGGCCACGCAGGCCGCCAGGCCCACCGTCCCGGCGAGCTCGATCTTCACGTTCGCAGACGCCCCGAGAGTCTTGAAGAAGCTCTGGAGGTCCGGGTTCAGCGAAGCCCACAGGGGCCCGTTCGAGGCCCCGTCGAACGTGGTCGATCCAATGGCCGCGCACAGCAGTGCGACCGAGCCCGGCTTCAGCGGCATGTCGGTGACGCCCGATAGGAGCGGCCTCAGGTAGACCGTGCGGCCGCGCTTCACGAACACCGAGATCCGGCTGAAGAGGTTGAAGTAGACGGAGAACGCGTCGCCGTCCTGCGTCCACCGCTCCACTCCGTAGACGGCCATCGCCGCCAGCTGGACGACCGCATACCCGATCGAGATCCAGACCAGGATCCGGGGGTTGGCCTTCTGCGTGTAAACGAGCTCGAGCCACGCGAGCTTCTCCGGGTATTCGCGCCTCAGGGGCGACCGGATCCCGAGCCTGCCTGACACCCAGCCGACGGCCCGCGCGATCGCACGCCACGGGTTGAACACCCGGAACACGTCGCCGAGGATCACGCTCGCCAGCACAAACCCGACCCAGAAGTGCACGTACACGAGGTTCGGGAGCAGGTTCTGGTTCGACTCCTTCGTCCCGTCGAGCCCGGCGTAGATCGCGATGCCGAAGAGCGCGACGCCGATGAGCCCGCAGAGCGGGTCGACCATTCGCGGCATGTCGAAGATCCGCCGCTCACGCGCGTCCTCGAGCCGGGGCTGCTTCCACAGAGCGGCCAGGGCAATGAACGACACGACGAGCACGATCGACGCCGCCCAGCCGAACAGGTAGGGCGGGATCGGCAGGTCGGCCCGTCCGACGAGCCCGTGGGCGAGTGCCGCGGCGGGCCAGATGCCCGCCGCGGCGACGGTCACGAGCGCGACGGCCGCGGCCGCCCGCCGGCGTTTCACGGCTCAACCGTCAGCGATGCGATCTGCTCGCTGCGGCTCTCCAGCTCGATGACGAAGTTGCCGTCGATCTTCGCGGGGAAGTCGAAGCTGATCGTCCCGCCCTTCTTCACATCCTTGTGGTAGTTGTAGCCGTGGACGTGGATCTCGTCGGCCACGTCCGACGTGACGGAGAAGCCCACCGGCTTGCCCTTCTTCACAGTGATGTCCTTCACGCCGCCGACCGGCTTGGCGTTCTTCACGACGATGTGGACCGGCCCCTTGGTGAGCTTGGCTCCAGTGCCGCAACCCGCGACCAGCAGCCCCGAGAGGGCCACCAGCACCGCGAGCCCTGCAGCGATCTTGCGACCCTGCTGACTCATCCCGAACCTCCGTAAGTCGAAGTGGCGCCGCACCGTGCGGTGGGGCGCAGGAAAATCGCTAGACGGAGGGGAGCGGAGGGCCGCGGCCGCCGATGTGGCGGGCGAGGACGGAGCCGGCCTCGGCGCATGCGCGTCGCGACCGGCGGATCGGGAGGAACGGCTGCGGCGGTGCGATTCTGAGCTGGGCCTCGGAGGCAAGCTCGAGCACGCGCGCGGCGCCGCGGAGCAGCAGCGCGACGAAGAGACCCAGGACGATCGCGAGCGGGATCGCCACCCATCCACCGTGGGCGAAGACGCCCGCAAGCCCGGCGGCGTGGCCGCGGCTCACGGCGCCCTCGACGAGCTCCTGAGCCGAGTAAGAGCCCAGCAGCGCGGCGGCGGCTGCACTCCACAGCACGCGGAGGCGTGGCGCACGCGGGTGGCCGACCTCCGTTCGGGCGCCCGCGATCCGAAGGACCAGCTCCAGCACGGACAGCACGACCAGCACCGCGAGGAGCGGGGCGACGAAAGTCAGGTAGGCGTGGCCCTGGGACGCGAGCTCATGGTGGGAGTCGCTCCCGTACGCGAGCAGGTAGCGCAGCTGGTGCAGCCCGTACGCGCCCGCCGCAAGGAGGGTGCCGGCTCGCAGCTTCCAGTGCCGGGCCACGCCCACGAGGGTATTACGCGGCGCCCACGCGCGGTCCACCCGCGGCCGGTGCGACGCGAGCTGCCTCCCGTCGCCGCGGCCGCGGTGGCAGCGTGCCGATCTCGGCGGAGATCCGCCGCAGGCCCCAGGCCAGCAGCGCGATCACGGCGAGCCCCACCGCCAGCACCACGAGATACGCAGCGGTGGTCAGGATCGGGGAGACACCCGGCTTCTGCTCCCGCTGGAGGAGCTTCTGGTCCCGCTCGAACGGGCGGGTGAAGTGCGCGAGCGCGGGGATCCCCTTCACCGGGATCGCGGAATCGGCGGGCATGTAGATCGGAAGCCCGAGCACTTCGCGCCCTCTCTGCAGCCGGAGCGTCGACTTCCACTTCGGTCCCGACACCGGGATCTCGTGCGCGGTGCGGTAGACGCCCGGCCCGATCTTCTTCAGCCGGTCGACGACGGCGCCGTGGCCCTGCCACGCGGTGACGGTGAGCCAGCGCGCGTTCTTCGCCGCGTCCGGCGGATGCAGGCGGATCGTGGCCGCGACCTTGCGCGTCGGGCCCGCACCGGGCACGTTGTGCAAGGCGATCGTCGCGCTCGGCGGATGCGCGGGGACGGGCATAGGCAGGCACCACGCCACGAGGCCGACAACGGCCGCGGCGGCGGCGGGGACCGCCCAGCGCGGCGCGCGCTCCCCCGCGGCCGCCGGCGTCAGCGACCTGCCGACGAAGCCTCCGAGGACACCGCCCGCGAGCCCGGCGACGATCGCAACCGGGATCGCCTCTGAAAGCAGCGACGGCGGCCAGGGGTTGTAGCTCCAGACGTGCGACCAGCCGTACTCGGCCGCGAATCCGACCGTCCCGATCAGGAGGCCGGAGACGGCTCCGAGCGCGATCGGCCGGCGCCGGCCAATGCGGAGGCCGACGAGCTCGACGCACGCCGCCTCGGCGATGTAGAGCGGGAAGTGCGGGGTCGTCTGCCCGAGGATCGGGCCGACCATCAGGGCCAGGAACCCGCGCAGGGCGAGGAAGAACGCGACGCCGGCGAACGCACCACCGCGGCCCAGGCGCACGCGGGCGGTGACCAGCGCGATACCCGCAGCAAGCGCGATCAGGACCGGCTGCCACACGAGACGGAACTGGGGAACGCCGAAGTCGAACTCCCCCTGGAAGGTGGACATGCCGACGAGCAGGCTGCCCGCGAGGCTGAGGTCGCGGAAACGCTGGAGCCGCGTGGTGGCGAGCGGTGAGTGCCCGTGCTCCTTCGCCCCCTCGACCTGCAGCACCCAGAGCCCGATGATCGAGAAGCTCGCGCCGCCGAAGAGCAGCAGGTGGGTCGGACCCCAGAGGGTCACGTCCTGGCCGAACAGGCGATGCCAGATGTCGTCGAGCGGGAACGCCAGCAGCGAGACCGCCGAGCAGACCAGGATCAGGATGCCGCCGAGCGGCGCCCACCACTCGGTGGTGAGTCGTTTCGCGACGTTGCTCGGCTTCGAGTCGGCAAGCGCCAGGGTCAGAGCGCCGCACGCGAATACGCCGAAGAGGCCGACGAGGATGAAGTAGTGGGCGGGATTGGCCAGCGGTCCGGGGTCGCGGCCATTGTCGAGGTGAAGCGAGATGTCCCAGTACATCCCGAACACCGCGATCAGCAGGCTCCCCCCGAGGACCGACGCGGGGATCGAGGCCCAGCCCGGAAGCCCGGTGAGGCGCTCTCCCAGGCCGGCCAGCCGCCCCAACCACGCGATCCGCCCGCTGCGGTGGGCGGAGATCACCCACAGGAGAGCGAAGGTCGCGACGGTCGCGCCGAGCGTTGCGGCGATCACCTGGCCGATCGCGGCGCCGCCGGCGGGCGGCGATCCGGCCGCGAGCGCATTCGGGGCCAGCGCCAGAGCGGTGGCGAGCACGAAGCCCGACATGAGAAGGGTCTGAACGGCACGGCGAACTGATCGCTTCATCTGCACTCGCTCCTCTCTCGCATCACTCTAACTGACTAACCGTTCAGTAAGTGTCGCCGACTCAGACGCCTCCGAAACGTGACGTAGATCACCCAGCGCCCCGCTCGCCATCCTTACCCGGGTGGCAGTGCGCCTAGCTTCGATCGATTCGGTGGCCTCAGGTGCGTGAGCGTCCGGGATATGACGCTCGGGACGGGGGTTGCCGACGCTGACTGCAGCCGGAAAGGCGGCGGCGCGCGCCGCCTAGCGGTCGCGGTACTTCCGCGGCACCCGTCCGTACAGGAGCACCGACAGCCGTTCCACCAGCCTGCTGCGCGCCGGAGCGTAGGGGAACATGAACGTGTCCTTCTTCGGCGCGAATCGGGTGACCATCAGCGCCTGCACTTCGCAGTACTTCTGGATGCCCGCGGCTCCGTGCCGGTAGCCGATCCCGGACTCCCCGGTGCCGCCGAAAGGCAGCTCCGTGGCCGCGTAATTCATCACCGCGTCGTTGACGCAGGCGCTGCCCGCCGTGAGCTGGCGTGCGATCCGCTCGCCCTTCTCGAGATCGCGCGTGAACACGCTCGAGTTCAGGCCGTAGCGCGAGTCGTTCGCATAGCGCAGCGCCTCGTGCTCGTCGCGAACCTTCATGATCGGCAGCGTTGGGCCAAACGTCTCCTCGGTCATGATCTGCATCGAGTGGTCGACGTCCGTGAGGACCGTCGGCTGGAAGTAGCGACCTGGGCCGTCGGCGACCTTCCCGCCCAGTTGCACCTGTGCGCCCTTGTCGACCGCGTCGCGGATATGGCGCTCGATGATCTCGACCTGGGGAGCGAACGTCACGGCCCCGACCTCCACCGACCCCGGTCCCTCGGGCTTGCCCTGCCGGAGCGCCCGGGTCTTCTCGATCACCTTGGCCACGAATTCGTCGTAGACCGGCTCCTCGACGTATACGCGCTCGACGGACATGCAGATCTGGCCTCCGTTGGCCATTCCCCAGTACACGGCCGTGTTGGCGGCGCGCTCGAGGTCGGCGTCGCGCAGCACGATCATCGGATCCTTGCCACCGAGCTCGAGCGAGACGGGAGTCAACGTCTCGGACGCGCGACCCATGATCTTCTTGCCGGTGCGGGTCGATCCGGTGAACATGACCATGTCGACCTCGTCGATCAGCGCGGCGCCCGTCTCGCCGGTGCCCGTCGCGACGAGCATCACGTCCTCGGGCAGGCCGGCGGCGCGCATCCCCTCCTCCATCAGCAGCGAGGAGATCGGCGTCACCTCGCTCGGCTTGAGCACCACCGAGTTGCCCGCCATGAGCGCGGGGATCGCATCGCCGAAGCAGTTGGCGATCGGGTAGTTCCACGGCCCGATCACCCCGACAACGCCGCGGGGCCGGTAGCGAACGATGAGCTTGCGGCCGATCACGAACGGCGAGTGCGAACGCACGCGCTCATCGGCCAGGTACACGGACGCCTTCTTCGCCCAGAAGCCGAGCGCGTCCGCGGTCGTGAAGACGTCGGCCAGCATCGCGTCCTCGCGCGTCTTGCCGTTCTCCTCCATGACGGTCTTCGCGATTCGCTCGCGGTTGTCGACCATCCACTGCCGGGCGCGGTACATCACCGCCGCGCGGTCGTCGAAGCTCTGCTCCGCCCACGCCTTCTGGGCCTCGCGCGCGCGCGCGACGAGCTCGCGCACCCGCCCGGCGTCCATGTCCGGCAGACGGATGATGTGCTCCCCCGTGGCCGGGTTGTCAACGGCAAACGTCCGCCCGTCGGCACCTCCGTTTTGCGTCGCCTCGACGGACTTCTGCTCGACGGTCGCCATCTCCCCGGTCCTCCTCGTGTGGTTGCGCGCCCTTTGGCCGGCTGGCCAAGGAGTCTAAAGGGGTGTGCGCCGGGGGACGGGCCGTTTGACGTAGCTGTCGCGCCCGCTGACGTCCCGAACCCGGGCGCAGCCCGGTCCGATTGGGCGACGAAGGGGGAGCCCGGATGGCTGCTCGCTCAGTCCGTTACGGCAGCGTTACACGGGGCGGGTTTGCCTCGATGGCGTCCATTCCGCGCAGCTGCTCGGGGAACTACGCCGGAAGGACCCTCATCCTCCGTCGGGACGAATGCCGCGTGACAGCAGCGCGACAAGGGTGATGGAAACGTAACTTCCCCCCTCTTCTTCGTCGCTCTACGGGAGGCAGAAGCAATGCGCGAGCGCAGGAGCGGGCTGCGCAAGTGCACGAGCCGGGCGCGCGAGCAGGCACAATCGCGCCTACGCATCCGCAACGGGTCTATGGGCGGGAAAGCTAAGCGGCTTCGGCGAGCTCCACGCGCTCGATCACGACGTCCTCGACCGGACGGTCGCCCGCGCCCGTCGGCTGCGACTCGATCGCGTCGACCGCGTCCATGCCGTCCGCCACGCGGCCGAACACGGTGTGCTTGCCGTCGAGCCACGGCGCGGCGTCGGTCGTGACGATGAAGAACTGGCTGCCGTTGGTGTTCGGCCCCGCGTTCGCCATCGCGAGCGCGCCGCGCACCACCTTCTGGTCGTTGATCTCGTCCTCGAACGTGTAGCCGGGCCCGCCGGTCCCCGTGCCCTGGGGGCAGCCGCCCTGGATCATGAAGTCGCGGATCACGCGGTGGAAGATCAGCCCGTCGTAGAAGCCGTCGCCGGCGAGCTTGCGGAAGTTGCCGACCGTCTTCGGCGCGTCGTCGTCGAACAGCTCCAGGCGGATCGGCCCGTGGTTCGTGTGCATTGTCGCCTCGCTCATCTTCCCGTCACCTCCAGCTCGAGTTCGGTACCTCTCACGCGCTTTCCGCGGACCTTCTTCACGACCTCCTCGGCCCGCCGGAACGGCACCTCCGCGAAGCTGAACCGCTCCAGCACCCGCACTCCGGTCACGTCCTCGCCTTCCAGGTGCGAGTGGTCGACGATCGCGCCGATCACGTCCGCCGGCTCCAGGCCGTCTGCGCGGCCCGCGCCGATCATCAGCTTCGCCCGGTCCCCGTCTTCGCGCGCGTGCGGCTTCGTGTGGCGGGGACGGCGCGGCTGGCGGCGCTCGCGCTTCTCGTCACGGGGCGCGCGCTCCGGCTCGCCGTCGCGCCGGGCCTCGGCCTCGGACGGCGGCGGGCCTCCGTTCGCGGACCACTCCACGATCTCCGTGTTCGCGTGCCGCTCGATCGCTGCGAGGTCCCGGCGCTGCTTCGGCGTGACCAGCGTGATCGCCCTGCCCGAGCGCCCCACTCGCCCCGTCCTCCCGATCCGGTGCACGTAGAGATCCGGCGAGTTCGGAAGGTCGTAGTTCACGACGTGGCTCACGCCCGAGATGTCGAGCCCGCGCGCCGCGATGTCCGTCGCAACGAGCAGCCGCTCGCGGCCGCCCTTGAAGGCGAGCATCACACCGTCGCGGGAGCCCTGGGTCATGTCGCCGTGGAGCGCCTTCACGCGCACACCGCGGTCGCCGAGTGCGCGCGCCAGGCGATCCGCCCCGATCTTCGTCCGGACGAAGATGATCGCCTGATCGGGGCGCTCCGACTTCAGCACCCGCGCCAGCGCCTCCGCCTTCTCCCTGACCCCCACCTCGACGTAGAACTGGTCCACCGTGTCGATCGTGAGCGTCTCGGCGCGCACCTTGATGGTCACCGGGTCGAACATCCGCTGCTCGGCGAGGCGACTGATCTCCAGCGGGATCGTCGCGGAGAAGAGGGCGGTCTGGCGCCCTGACGGACAGCGCGAGAGGATGGTCTCGACGTCCTCGAGGAAGCCGAGGTCGAGCATCTCGTCGGCCTCGTCGAGCACCACGTAGCGCGCGTCGCTGAGCACCAGGAAGTGGCGGCTCATCATGTCCATCACGCGGCCGACGGTGCCGACCACCACCTGCGCGCCCTGGCGCAAGTACGCGGCCTGGTCGCGAATCGGCGCGCCGCCGAAGATCGCCACGATCTCGACCCCGCGTCGCTCGCCGTATGCCCGCAGCGCCTGCGTGACCTGGATGCAGAGCTCGCGCGTCGGGGTGAGGACGAGCGCCTGCACCTCCTGGTCCTCGGGGTCCACGAACTCGAGCAGGGGAAGCCCGAACGCGGCCGTCTTGCCCGTGCCGGTCTGCGCCTGCCCGATCACATCGCGTCCGGCAAGCAGCTCGGGTATCGCCTGCTCCTGGATCGGCGTCGGCCGTTCGTAGCCGAGGTGCGCCAGCGCATCGAGCAACGGCTTCGACAGGCCGAGATCCGCGAACGTGGGCACGAAGCGAGGTTATCGGCGCCGGCTCAGCTCGACGGGTCGAGCAACAGCTTTCCCGACGTCCGGCGCCCGGCCAGATCCTCGTGCGCGCGCCGCACTTCTGAGAGCCCGTAGGTGCCGCCGACGACCGCGCGGAGCTCGCCCCGGGCCGCCCGCTCGAACAGGTCCCGAAGCGGTTCGCGAAGCATCTTGGGCCGCTCGAGGCAGTGCATCAGCCAGAAACCGACCACCGCCCGGCTGCTGCGCAGAAGCGAGCCGGTCGAGACCTGCACCTGCTCCCGAGTCGAGATCCCGTAGACAACCAGACGGCCGAACGGCGCCAGCGCGGCGAGGCTCTGCTCGAAGACGCGGCCGCCGGCCATCTCCAGCACGACGTCGACCTGCCGCCCGCCGTTCGCCTCGATGAGAGCGCCGGTGAGGTCCTCCACGCCGTAGTCGAGGGCCGCGTCGGCGCCGAGCTCGAGCGCGAGCGCCCGCTTCTCCTCCGAGCCGGCCGTGGCGATCGTCCTCCCGGCGCCGAACGGCTTCGCGAGCTGGACCGCGATGCTCCCCACCCCGCCCGCCGCCGAGTGAACAACCACGCTCTCGCCCTCCCTGAGCTGCGCCGACGTCCGGAACAGGTGCCAGGCGGTGAGGCCCTGGATCAGCAGGGCCAGCGCGGTGCCGTCGTCGAGCTCGTCATGCAGCGGGAACGTCGTCTCGGCGGACGCCGTCGCGTACTCCGCGTAGCCGCCCGTGCCCGCGGTCAGCGCCACGACGCGCGTGCCCTCCCGCAGCTCGCCTGCCCCCCGCTCGACCGTGCCGGCCACCTCGCCGCCGGGCACGAACGGAAGCTCGCGCCTCGCGATGTAGGCGTTCTCGCGCTGGTGGGTGTCGGCGAAGTTGATCCCCGCGCGCGAGACCCTGATGAGGACCTCGCCCTCGGCCGGCTCAGGCACGTCGAGCTCCACCAGCTTCAGGACCTCGGGCCCACCGAACTCCGTTAGCTGGACGGCGCGCATCGGGCGGGTCAGGTTATCCCGGGTCGGGGTGCGCTCCACTAGCCTGCACCGGCCGTGAGCCTCGTGGTGGTCGGTTCAATCGCGTTCGACTCCGTGCGCACGCCGTTCGGGGAGCGCGAGCGGATGCTCGGAGGGTCGGCGGTGCACTTCGCGCTCGCCGCGAGCTTCTTCAGCGACGTGCGGGTCGTCGGGCCGGTCGGCGACGACTTCGGCGAGGCCGAGTACGCCGTCCTGCACGCCCGCGCGATCGACACGAGCGACGTGGAGCACGTGCCGGGCGGGCAGACCTTCCACTGGCGCGGCCGCTACGAGTACGACCTGAACACCGCGCACACGGAGGACACCCAACTGGGCGTGTTCGGGGGCTTCGAGCCGAAGCTCTCCGACGAGTCGCGGGCGGCAGGCATGCTCTTCCTGGCGAACATCCAGCCGGAGCTCCAGCGCGCGGTGCGCGCTCAGTGCGACCGCGCGCGGCTCGTGGGCCTCGACTCGATGAACCTCTGGATCGAGACCGCGCGCGATTCCCTCCTTCAGGCGATCGCCGAGGTCGACCTCGTATTCATGAACGACGCCGAGGTGCGCATGGTCACCGAGCAGCCCAACCTCGTCCGCGCGGCGCGGCAGCTGCTCGGCGTGGGGCCGCGCGCCGTGGTGGCGAAGCAGGGCGAGTACGGCGCCGCGCTGTTCACGGGCGACCGGTTCTTCTCGCTGCCGGCGTACCCGCTCGAGACCGTGGTGGATCCCACCGGCGCGGGCGACTCGTTCGCCGGCGGCTTCATGGGCTACATGGCGTCCCGCCCGGAGGGCGCGCCGGACGACGAGGACGAGCTGAGGCGCGCGATGACCTACGGCTCCGTGCTCGCGTCGTTCAACGTCGAGGGCTTCGGCACCGAGCGCATGGAGCGCCTCGAACGGGAGGACATAGCGAGGCGCTACGAGGAGTTCCGGTCGATCACGGCACTGGCGGAGGTGCCGAGCGCCTAGCCACGGCCGCTACTTGTCCTTGTGCACGTGCGGGTAGGCGGTGGCGCGTCCGCGGAAGTGCAATGGCGGCTGAACGAGGCACGGGGGCGCCTGCTCGAAGCCGGGGTTGCCGTTCTTCACGTTCGAGCAGTCGAAGGAAAGGAGCGCCTGCTTCAGCCGGTTCAGCGCCAGCGGGAGGAAGTACGGGTTGTGCCGGTTGGTCGTGAGGCGCTTGTACTGGGCGGCCGCGCCCTCCGCCGTGAACGGCACGATCACTCGCGCGTAATGAAGCGACTGGCCCGTGCCCACCGGCGCCGACGCCTGAGTCGCCGCTGCCACGCCGGCGATCTGGGAGACGAGCTCCTCCTTGTAGAGGCCGAGGTAGTCCACGACCGGCTGCGCCTCGCGCAGGAGCGGGACCAGGAGCCGCAGCGCCGGATGCGCGGCGCGAACGACCGCGGTCAGGGCGGGCGCGCCCCGCTTCGATGCCGCGATCACCTTGTCGACGTCGCCGAAGAGGCCGTATAGCTGGGGCGACAGCACGGCGATGTCCTGAAGCGCCGGGGCCAGCGCGCGGGCGCCTGGGCGCAGGTCGTGAACGACCGGCGCGGCCTCGCCCGACAGGAGGCGCACCTGCTCGAGCGTGGGCCTCAGCTCCGCGAGCGTGACGGGGAGGATCCGCGCGGTCTCGGCGAGGTCGCGATCGCGGGCCGCCGTCGTCGACAGGACGCGGTCGCCGGCCTGGATCAGCCCGGCTAGCTCGCCCTGGCGGCGACCGAGCGCGCCGAAGACCACGCCGCTGTCGGAGACGAGCTTCCGCACCGCGCGGTCCTGGGAGTCGAGCGCCCGGAGCAGCGCGGTGGTGCTGTCGGTGAACGGTGGGAGGTTCCCCAGCGCGTCGTTCAGGTCCTGACCCCTGCCGGCGAGCCCGACCGCGAGGCCGTGCAGGAAGTGCTGGAGATCGCGGCGCGTGCGCGCGTCGAGCGCGCGGGTCACCTCGTCGAGCTCGGTCGTGCTCCCTATTTGCGTGTTCGGGATCCTGCCGCCGTCCGGCAGGAGGCCGGAACGGCGGTCGCCCGGCGTCAGCTCGATGTAGGTCTCGCCGAGCAGCGTCTTCAGCCGCAGGATCGCCCGTGTGTCGCGCGCGATCGGCGCGTAGCGCGGGTCGATCTGCATCGTCGCCTGGGTCCGGCCACCGTGCTCGGACAGCAAAACGACGCGGCCGACCCGGACGCCCGAGATCCGCACCTCGGCGGTGTCCGAGAGCGTCGTCGCCTCGTTGAAGCCGGCCACCACGCGGTACCCCTTCGGCGCGAGCGGGATCTGGCCGCCGAACGACTGCCAGACGTACAGGAGGATTCCGAGGCACGACAGCGCGAAGGCGACCATCACCGCGATCTGGACGAGGGAGGGCGGGCGCTTCGTCATCTAGCGATGCACCCCCTTCGCCCGCGCCTGAGCGCCCTTGCGGTGCGCCGTCAGCCCGCGCGCCCAGCGCTCGATCGTGCGCCGGATCTGGTCGGGCGTGCCGGGCTGCGCGCGCGGCGGGCTCGGGTGCTTCGGGCACAGCGGGAGCTGGAAGAACGGGAGGAGCGCAGGGTTGGCGGCGAGGACTGAGGGAACGCTCGAGCAGCCGAAGAGCACGAGTCCGCGGAACGCGGCCCCGTGTGCGTCCTCGATCGAGACGACCGAGTTCGAGTTGTGCACGAACCAGGGAAGCCAGAAGAGGTAGCCCTCCTCCTTGCCCGGCGGGTTGTAGGCGAGCTCGTTCACCACGTGGTTCAGTGCGTGTCCCGCGTCCACGAGCCCCGGCGTCGTGGTGTCGACCCGCGCGAGCTCGGGGCCGAGCTTGCGGAGCAGCGGGATCGCGGCGCGGACCAGTGGGCGCACCCCGTTGGCGATGACCGGCGTCGCGTCGCGCAGCAGCGGCCGCGAGCGAACGAGCGCCGGCGTCAGCTCGTCTGCCACGGGGATCAACGCGCTGAGAGCGGGCCGTGCGTCGAGCGCAAGCCCGCGCGTGGCGGCCAGCGCGCTGCTGGTCGCGTGCAGCGCGCCCGGAAGGCGGCTGACCGCCGCCCGGAGGTCCGCGTCGCGGCTCGCGATCGTCCCGAAGATCGCCGACGAGGAGTCGACCAGACGGCCGAGCTCCTTGTCCTTGACCGCCGCGGCGAACGCCAGGCGCTTTAGGTTGGTCACGAGCCGCCGCACCTTCGCGCGCCGGTCGGCCACCGCCCGCCCGATCCGTGCGGACCGCGCGAACGTCGGCTGGCTGGCCTGCAGCACGCGGCGGAGGTCGGCCCCCCGCCCGCGCAGCCCCTGGCCGCCGGCGTCCACGAACGCCGCCAGGTACTGCCGTGTGTCGGCGTCCAGCGCGGCCAGCACCTCGTCGGAGTTCACGTTCGGCCGCGTGTTCTCGATCGGCAGGTGATCCCCGTCGTGCAGGCGGCCCTTGTCCGGCAGCGACGGGTCGGGCCGGCCCGGGTCCATCTCGATCGCCATGTCGTTGAGGCCGGTCTTCGGGCGCAGCTGCAGGTGCGCGTTGCGGAACATGCCGCCCGGCACGTGCGACTCGATGTCGAGCTCCACGACCGCGCGCCCGTCCTTCAGCGTGACGCCGCCGATCTCGCCGACCTGCACGCCCGCCACGTCCACGGTCTGCCCCTGCCCGGGCGTCACCGACTGGGCGTTCTGGAACTCGGCGTAGATGCGCGTTTCGTGCTGCCACGGGAAGCGGAGGCGCTCGTGGACGGTCACGTAGACCGTCACCGCCAGGGCCAACCCCACCATCGCGGCGAGCGCCATGAGGTGCTGGAGGTACTGCCGCGCGATTCTGCGGAGGCTCAGCACGTCTACTGCTCCGCTGGCCCGGTCTCGGCGTGGAGGTTGGGCCGCTTCTGCTTCGAGCAGGGGGCCTTCGGCTTGAGCGGCGGCTGCACGCCCGTGTAGCGCGGCCGCGAGCCGAGGAGCTTGGTCTGCGTGAGCCCGACGAGCGGCTGCCCCTCGCTCGGGATGTTGCCGGTGAGGATGGTCTGGTCGCCGAACCCGGCGTGGTAGCGGACGGAGGGCCCGTCGCCCGTGAAGTTCTGCGACAGGCTCGCCAGGCCGATCCAGGCGTGCAGCAGCTCGCGGTAGGGCGGATCGCCGGTGGTGTGCGGCGGATCCTGGACGGGCGTCTTCAGCGTGGGGACGACGTCGCGGCGCAGGCACTCCGTGACCGGCGTCAGCAGCTTCAGGATCGTCCGCAGATGCGGCTGGGCGCGGGCGAGCGTGCGGATCGCGGGGGTGCCGACGTCCACGAGCTGCGGGAGCTCGGACGGCGAGAGGAGGCCCTCGAGCTGCGCAAGCAGCGGGTTCGCGACCTCGAGCGTCGCGGGCGCGGCGCGTATGCCCGGCCGCGCCTCGCGGACGAACGCCCGGGCGGTCGGGAAGAGGTCGTTCAGCGTGACGAAGGTGGGTTCGGCCTCGCGCAGCAACGTGTCGAACTCGGGGACGGACTGAGCGAGCGCCGACCGCTGTGACGCCAGCGCCTCCACCGTCGCGTCCAGCCCGGAGATCAGCGAGGCCAGCTGCGTGCGGTGGCGTGCCAGCGCGCCCGCGATCCGCTCGAGGCCGGCAATCGACCCCGAGAGATCGTGCGCGTGCTCACCGCGAAACGCCTCAGCCGCGATCGCGCCGTTGCGGAAGGTCGGCTCCCAGTACTGGAGTGACTCGCGGATCGCGTCGCCCCCGCCGTGGTCGAGGGCGGCGGCGACCTCGTGGACGAGCGAGACCAGGTTGTCGCGGGTGCCGCGGCGCAGCACGTCGAGGACCTGGTCGAGCTGGACCGGGACCGCCGTCTGCGAGAGCGGGATCTCGTAGCCCGAGCCGACCGTCCGCGCCGCGGGCGTCCCCTGCTGGAGGTCGATGAAGAAGTTGCCCTCCAGGAAGATGCGCGGGCGGACCTTCAGCGTGGCGTCGGCGTGGATCGGGAGCGCGCGGTCCTGCAGCGCCATCGTCACGGTGGCGAAGCGGCCGGGCCCGCGCTTGATCGACTCCACGTGGCCGACGTCGATCCCGGCGATCCGCACGGGCGTGCGGGAGTGCAGCTGGTTGGCCGAGGTCACCACCGCGCGGAGCTGGAAGCTGCTCTGCCACGGCAGCGCGCCGCCGAACGCGAAGTAGACCGCGATCGTCGTGAGGGCGATGGTGATGAGCCCCGCCCGGAACGCGGTGATCGGCGTCCGCCGGCCTCGGATGCGATCCCACCAGCTCACCGGCCCACCCCCGGCGGAGGCGACGTGTCCTCTGTGTAGTGGGCGGTCACTCCGGGGACGTGGCCGAACCGCTGCCCCGGCAGGTACGGCTCGTTGCCGGCCTCGCACAGTCCGTGCTGGCCGGGCGCCGCGGTGTACGGGTAGGGGTTCGTATGCAGGTCGGGCGACGGCGACGACCGCGCGTGGAACTGGTTGGTCTGGGAGATCGTCAGCGTCCGGAGCCAGGTTCCGGCGTCGTCGCCTTCGGCGATCGTGGACGCCTCGTTGCGCAGGTACACCCCGAGGTAGTTGCAGCGGATCTGCGCCGGAGCGACGAAGCGCACCGTCGGTATCGCCGACTCGAGCGCCACGTTGAGCCGCCTCACCGCGCTCCTGACCAGCGGATCCGCCGCGAGCGCCTCGAGGGCGTCGAGCGCCGAGCGCACCCGGTCGTACAGCGGACCTGCGTGGCCGAGCACCGGGATCCCGCGCTGGAGCGCCAGGTGCAGGCGGCCCGCGGCGAGCGGCAGGACGCCGATCCCAGGGCGCAGGTCGTGCACCAGGCCGCGCGCATCGTGGAGCACCGGTCGCGCGGCAGCCAGCGCGGTGATCGCGGTGAGCTCGGTGCCCGGAAGCTCGTCCAGCGTAGCGGCGATGGCCGGCCGCACCGAGTCGAGCGCCGCGAACGTGCGGTCCGCCGCCGTGAAGAGCGAGCCGAGCTGCGGGCTCACCTGTGCGAGCTGACCGGCCACGGCAGCCACCGCACGGAGCGTCTGCCGCAAGCCGGTGCGCGGGTCCGCGAGCGTCGCGGCGACGTGCTCGAGATGGAGGAGCAGCACGGGCGCCGACGCGAGCGAGCGGTTGAAGTCGATCCCCCTACCGGCCAGGCCGGTTCCGAACTCGAACGTCGTGCGCTGAATCGCGGCGCGGGTCTGGGCGTCGAAGGTGTTGATCACCTCGTCGAGCTCCACGCTCCGCCGCGCGTGGACGAGAGAGAGCTTCCCGCCCTCGTTCAGCGGGCGGCCGTGCCGGCCGGGAACGAGCTCGAGGTACTTGAGCCCGAGCGGCGATCGCGGGCGGACCGTGAGCTGGGAGTCGTCGCGCAACGGCTGGACGGTCTTGTCGAGCTTCAGCGCGAGCACGGCGTACGGCGCGTGCGGGCCGACCTTGCCGGTGATGCCGTCGATCGTCCCTACGCGCTTGCCGCCGATGCGAACCTCGTTGCCCTCGATGAGGCCCGCGGCGTCCGGCACCTCGGCCTTGATGTGGTAGGTCGGGACGAACGGCAGGCCCGAGTTCGCGTTGTAGGAGAGGAGCACCGCGACGACCGTGACCAGCACGGTCACGGCGCCGATCAGGATCGGCGAACCCGCGATGCTTGGCTGCGAACGTCGGCTCATGGCGGCAGCAGCCAGTTGAGGAGGTTGCCCGGGTTGGGCACCGGCGGCGCGTGCGTTCCCGGGATGCTGTGCGCAGCAGATTGGGCGGCCTGCTGCGCGAGCCGGCGATCCCTCCGGCGCTCGGCCGGGGTGCGGTTGTCGCGGGCGCCACTCGCGGAACCGGCGGTTCCCCCGCCGGCCGGCGCCCCCGCCGCCGTGCTTCCGCCGTTGTTCGGCGCGCCCTTCCCCACGCCGCTGAAGTGGGCCGAGCAGCCCGCCGTCGGGGTCGTCGCGTACGTGTTGCACGTACCCCCTAGCTGGTATGACGGGAGCACGTGCGAGATCTGGTCGAAGCGCCCCGTCGCCGCCACCGAGAGCCACACGAAGCGCCCGATCCCCTCCGGGACCCCGCGTGCGATCAGCGAGTCGACCAGGCCCTTTACGAGCGCGACGGCGGGCGGCAGCTTGCGCGAGACGGGATCGAGCAGGTCGGCCAGTGGCTGGGTCTCGCGCACCGCGTGCAGTCCGGCCGCGGAAAGCGCCGAGAGCTTGACGAGGGTGGGACGCGCCGCTGCCTCGAGCGGGGGAAGGTCGCCCAGGACGTCGCGAAGCTGCGGCGCCGCGGCGCCCAGCGCGCGCACGACCGGCCGAGCGTCGGTGGCGAAGCCCCCGAGCTCCTCCGAGGCCGGCTCGAGCTGCGCGAGGAGAGGCGGGAGGCGGTGGATCGCCAGCGCGAGGTCGCCCGTGCGCGAGGCCACGGTGTCGCTCACGTGGCTCGCATGCGCGATGAACCCGCCCACGTCGCCGCTCCTGGCCGCGAGCTCGCGGAGGACGGTGTCGGACGAGTCGATCAGCCGCCCGAGCGTGGATCGCTCCGAGTCGAGGATCGCCAGCGTGCGGTTCGCCTGCTCGAGCGCGGGGTTCGCCCGGCGGATCGCGGCGCTCAGCTCGGCCGGGTGACCCGCCAGACCGGCACCCAGCTCGCTGATGATGATCGAGAGCCGCTCGCGAATCGGCTGCCTCAGCGCCGTGAACACGAGGTCCAGGTCCACCGGGGAGTGGTTGTGCGAGATCGGGACGGTCGGCGCGCGCCCGTGCGGCGCCGTGAGCGGGGCCGCATCGGGCGTCCCCGGATCGCACTGCACGAACTTCTCGCCGATCAGGCTCGCCGGGCGGATCGAGCAGCTGGCGTTGGCCCGGAAGGGGGCGAAGCCGGGCACGATCTGCATCTCGATGCGCGCCTTGCGATCGTTCGTGAGCGCGACCTTGGTCACCTGGCCGACGCGCGCTCCGGCCACCTTCACGTCCTGGCCCGAGATCAGGAAGTCCGCGCTGTCGAAGATCGCGTCGACGCGGTAGTCGCCCGAGCCGCCGCCGGCCCCGATAGTCAGCAAAACGGCCACCAAGGCGGCGAGCCCGGCAACCGCGATCGCGAGGAGGCGCTTCATCGCGGCGAGTCCGCCAGCCGGCACGGGAAGTTCGGCCGCGGCAGCCAGGGGTTCGACTTGTCGGGCGCGGTCTGCGTCGCAGCACCCGGGCAGCGGCGCAGGAGCCCCTTGCGGTAGCCGGTGAGGCCCGGCTGCGAGGGTGGCAGGGGCACGAGCGTGCCTTGGTTGTTGAGCGTGTAGCCGCTTCCCTCGAACGAGATCCGGGCGTAGCGGCCGTTGGCGTCGTAGTACGTGCTCGTCGTGCCGCCGAAGCCGTTGATCTGGCCACCGAAGAAGTCGGGCGTGTAGGGGCGCAGCTCGTCGAGGATCGGCAGTCCGAGCTTTGTCGTCTTCACGCCCGACGCGAACGCCGGCACGGCCACGCTCTCGAGCGACGGCAGCGTGCGCAGCACGCCGAGCAGGTCGAGCGGGCCCGGGCTGTCGATCAGGGCCCGCAGGGCCGGCACCACCTCGACCCCCTGCTCGGCAACCGGCTGCAGGCGCGTGAGGAACTCGTTCAGGAGCGGGGCGACCGGACGCGCCTCGCGAACGGCCGGGCGGACGTCGGCGATCGTGCTCCGGAGGTTCACGAGCGTCGTGTTGGCCTCGCGCAAGGTGGAGGGGAACCTGCGCAGCGAGTCGTCGAGCGCCGCGGTCTGCGAGGCGATCGCGGACAGCGTCTGGCCGGTCGCGGGGACGAGCCGCTGGAAGCGCTCGAATCGCGGCTGGTCCCGGACGATCTCGGCAGCCGTCGCCGCAGTCTGCGAGAGCGCGGGGTTGAGGTCGTGCAGCGCCGCGTTGAACTCCTGCGGGGCCTGGCCGCCGCTGGTCCTGCTGAGGCCCCGGATCGCGGCCCGCAGGTCGCCGAGCGTCCCCGGGTCGAGCGAGTTCAGCACCTCGTCGAGGTCGACCTCGGATTGGGCGTTGTCGGCGCCGATCTCCCCGCCGTTCCTGATCTTCGGGCCGTTCCTCGGCCCCGGCGTGAGCGTTACGTAGCGGCCCGCGATGCTCGCGAGCCCCACGGAGCGCACCTCGACCTGGCTCGGGCGGTGAAGCGGCACGAGCGACGAGTCGTCGATCGAGAGGGTGAGCCGCGCGCGTCCGTGGGAATCGAGCGTGATGTCGTCGACCGATCCGACCGGCACGCCGCCCACCTTCACCTGGTCCCCCGCGATCAGCTGGCTCGCGTTGTCGAGCGTCGCGTGGACGCTGTAGGACGGGCCCGATCCGAAGATGAGCAGCGCGACGACCAAGATCGCCAGGGCGATCGCCCCAGCGGTGAGCAGGCGCCGCGCGATCTGGGGCGCCCTACCGACCGGCAAGCGACTCCTCCCGTGAACCGCTCAGTGCCCGCCCGAAGCTATAGGAGCGCGTCGCGCCGCGCGCCAGGTGGGAGCGGCGGGACTAGGCCGCCGCGGCGAGCCGCCGCACCCGCCGGTCGGCGCTGCGGGCAGGCGGGAAATCGCGCATCACGCGCGGAAGGACCGGGAGGATCCCGCTCATCATCAGGCGGGAGGCCTCGAAAAGGCGGCTGCGGCCGGTGCCCCACGGCACGCCGAGATCCCGGCGAAGCCGGTCTGGGAGCAGCCCAACGGTGACGAGGTTCATCGCGCTGACGAGCGGGCGCGCGACGATCGGCAGCTCGGGCCGGAGCGTGGCGTCGACAACGTCGCGCAGGGCGTCGGTCACGGCGATGCGGTCGCTCTCGAGCATCTCCTGGACGTAGGCGTTGAAGTCCGCGAACGTCCTCGGCTGCTCGTCGCGCGGGACCCCGAACTGCTCACCGAGCAGCTTCTGCTCGTCGTAGTAGCGGTTCCGCTCGGCGATCGTCAGCGATCCGACATAGCGCGTGTATATGAGCAGCGAGGTGTCGACGAGCGTGGCGTGGACCCACATCAGGAGCTCCGGCGAGCGGGCGTCGTACGGCGTGCCCGCCGGGTAGCGGCCACCCGGCTCCGCCGTCTCGCCGTGCACCCGCCCGTGGACGCGCCAGATGCGCTCCGACGCCTCCCTCGCCGTGTGCGTGCTGCCGAACACGATCTTCGTCGTGAGGTCGAGCGTCCGGTAGAGCCGGCCCCAGGGATCCTCCCGGTAGTTCGAGTGCTCGGCCACGCCGGCAGCGACGAGCGGATGGGCGACCTGGAGGATCAGCGCCCGCCCTCCGCCCAAGAGCAGCACGCCCTCGCGGTTCACGCGCCAGGTCATCGTTTCGGGACCGAATAGGCCGGCATCGGCCATAGCCGGGATCGTAGACCCCATGCCTGGCATTAGCGGCCGGGATGACCTAGCATGCGCGGCGTGGCGATGTTCATCTGGATGATGTTCGTCCTCAAGATCCCGATCGCCATGCTGCTCATCCTGGTCTGGTGGGCGATCAAGAACAGCGACCAGACCGAGGAGGAGTGGGTCGACCGGGGAGGGGGGCGACCGCACGACCATCCCCGCCCCCGCCGTCCGCGGCCGCCGCGCCGAGGCCCGCACGCGGAGCCGCCGCCGCGCTCGCCTAGCCGCGTCCGAGCTCGCGGCCGGCGCCTCGAGCCCGCGCACAGCTGACCCTCACCCTGCGGTAGCTTTCGCGCGGTGACGGTCCTTGCCTTGCGGATCTTCTACGTGCTGGGCGGCCTGCTCGCGGTCTGGGCGGTCATCCTGGCGGCGCTTGGGCTGAGCAGCGCGCGCTTCCCGGGCGGTCACGGGGGCCAGCGGGTGGTGCTCGCGATCTCGATCGCGCTGGTCGCCGGCGCGATCGGCTCGGCGATTGTCACGTCGAAGACCGAGAAGTCCGAGCAGCCGGGCATCAACGCGCCCGGCACCGTCCACAAGTAGCGCGCGCGGCTAGCCGCGCTTGACCTTCACCTTTCCGGAGGTCGTCTTGATCTTGCCGGTCGCGTCGTGAGCGGTCGCGGTGGCGATGGACTTGACGGTCTTGTGGGCCGACAGCAGGTTCTTGCCGCCCTTCGAGAGCTTCAACTTCAAGACCTTCGTCTTGCCCGCGGCGATGGAGAAGCTCGCCTTGCCGAGCGTCACCAACTTCTTCTTCCCGCTCGAGGTCGTGACGGCCTTGGCGGTCCTCAGGACGAGCTTGCCTACGCAGCTCGTCTTCGCCTTGGCCGGACAGGAGACCGAGACCGGAGCCTTGCCCTTCTTCACCTTCGCCGTCTGCTTCGGGATCTTCACCCCCGCGAACGCCGATCCGCCTCCTCCTCCCCCTCCGGGGCAGATGGTCGGGCTCGTGCCCGAGACGTTCGTCGCCTTCGGCGTCGGGTTTGCGATCTGGACCGAGTCGTTGCTCTGCCGCTGCGCGGACATGCCGTTCGCCGGCACGGCCCCGTGGAAGGAGCCGGTGCCCGACGTGCTCACGAAGCTCGTGATGCAGCCCCAGGTGAT
>VAXR01000069.1 GCA_005885165.1 Actinomycetota bacterium | reverse complement strand
GCGGGTGGTGCCCGCCTCGGTGATCGTCGAGAGGTCGATCAGGCGGGCCAGGAACTCCTCGAGCACGCGCTGACCCACGACCGCGTGGCAGGCCACGCCCGACTGCCGGCAGCGGGTGGCGATCTCCCCCACCACCTTTCCGGTCAGCGACTGCTCGTCGAGCCGTCCCTCGCCGGTGACGACGAAGCGGGAGGCGCGCATCCCGTC
>VAXR01000068.1:25838-38691 GCA_005885165.1 Actinomycetota bacterium | reverse complement strand
GTGGCCGATCCACCCACCGCAACGACCACCGTCCGAGCACCCGCCTCGACAGCCGCGACGATCAGCTCGCCCGTCCCCCGCGTCGACGCAGCCCAGGCGTCGCGCTCGCCCTCCGCCACGAGCCCGAGCCCGCTCGCCTGCGCCATCTCCACGATCGCGGTCTCGCCGCCGTCGACGAGCCCGTAGGAGGCCCGGACGGGCCTGCCGAGCGGGTCGCTCACCGTCACCCGCCGCCGCTCGCCGCCGAGCGTGCGGAGCAGCACCTCCATCGTCCCCTCGCCACCGTCGGCCACCGGAAGCTCGACGGCCCGGCGCCCTCCGTCCCGCAACCCGCGCGCGACCGCCGCGGCGACGCGCTCCGCGCTCAGCGTGCCCTTGAAGCTGTCGGTGGCGACGAGCACCGGCGCCTCGAGAAAGCGCCGAGCGATCACTCCTCCTCGGCCGCCGCGCGGAAGGCGCGCTCGGCCTCGTCGCCGCGGACGGCGAACACGACCCGCTCGACCGTCGGCCCGGAGTGCTCGCGAACCGCGCCGACCATGAGCCGCGCGGCCTCGTCGAGCGGGAACCCGCCCACGCCCGTCCCGAACGCGACGAGCGCGAGCGAACGGCAGCCGAGCTCCTCGGCCCGCGCGAGCGTGGAGACGGTCGCGCGCTCGATGATCTCCGCGGAGGTCGGGCCTCCCAGCTCCATGGTCGCCGCGTGGATCACCCACCGCGATGGCATGTCGCCGGCCGTCGTCTCCACCGCCTCGCCGAGCCCGATCGGCGCGCGCTCGCGCGACTCGCGCTCAAGCTCCTCGCCGGCCGCGCGCGCGATCGCCGCGGCCACGCCGCCGCCGTGCCGCAGCTCGGTGTTGGCGGCGTTCGCGACGGCGTCGACCTCGAGCTTCGTCACATCCGCCTGCTTGACCTCGATTTCGGGCACGGCCCATATGCTGGCGCAATGCCCGAGAAGGAGCTCATCACGTTGGAGCTGGACGGGCACGAGGTCCGCTTCACGAGCCCGAGCAAAGTCGTCTTCCCCGAGCCCGGGCACACCAAGCTCGACCTTTGCAACTACTACCTCGACGTCGCGGACGCCTGCATAGCGCACCTGCGCGACCGCCCCACGACCATGAAGCGCTTCCACGAGGGGGCCGGCGGGGAGTTCTTCTTCCAGAAGCGTGTGCCGAACAACGCCCCCGAGTGGCTACAGCAGTGGACGCTCACGTTTCCGAGCGGCCGGACCGCAAACTTCCTGATGGTCCAGGACCGCGCCCACCTCGTCTGGGGCCTGAACCTCAACGTGATCGACTGGAACCCGTGGCCGGTGCGCCGGCCGGACGGCGACCATCCCGATGAGCTGCGGGTGGACCTCGACCCGACGCCGGAGTCGAGCTACGACGACGCGCGCCAGGTGGCGATGTGCGTGAAGGACGTGCTCGAGGAGCACGACCTGCGCGGCTTTCCGAAGACGTCGGGATCGCGAGGGATCCACGTGCTCGTGCGGATCGAGCAGCGCTGGACCTTCACCGAGGTGCGCCGCGCCGCGCTCGCCCTCGCCCGCGAGGTGGAGCGCCGCATCCCCAAGCTGGCGACGTCGGCCTGGTGGAAGGAGGAGCGCCACGGCGTGTTCATCGACTACAACCAGAACGCGCGCGACCGCACCGTGGCCTCCGCCTACTCGGTCCGCCCGGTGCCCGACGCGATGGTCTGCTGCCCGCTCGAGTGGGACGAGGTCCCGGACGCCGATCCGCGCGACCTCCGGCTCGACACGGTCCCCGACCGCCTGCGAGAGCGGGGCGATCCGAGCGCCGAGCTCGACGAGAGCGTGTGCCGGCTCGACGCCCTGCTCGAGCTCGCGGACCGCGACGAGCACGAGGGCCTCGGCGACGCGCCGTGGCCGCCCAACTTCCCCAAGCAGCCGGGCGAGCCGAAGCGGGTCCAGCCCTCGCGGGCCCGCCGCGACTGACAGCGCTCAGCGGCGGTCAGGCCCGCAGCTGCTCGAGCCGGCACTCCTCGGGCTTCTTGTCCGGCCGCCAGCGCTTGAACTTCGCCCCGTGCCGGATGCGCTGCCCGGTGATGTGGTCGAAGTCGACCTCGCAGACGAGCTCGGGCCGCAGCCCCTCCCACACGAGCTCCTCGTCCGACTTCCAGCGGCTCGGCTCGCCGGACCCGCGCTCGTAGGTGCGGTACGGCTCGAGCAGCTCGAGCAGCTCGCGCTTCTGCTTCGCCGTGAAGCCCGAGGTGTGGCCGACGATGTGGAGCTTGCCCGCGTCGTCGTAGAGGCCGAGGATGAGCGACCCCACGGTCCCGGCCTCCTTGCCGAGGCGGAACGCCGCCACCACGGCATCGAGCGTGCGGATCCGCTTGATCTTCAGCATTCCCGTGCGCTCGCCGGGCAGGTAGCGGGCGTCGGCCTCCTTGGCGATCACGCCCTCCGATCGCCCGGTCAGCCAGGCGCGTGCGGCCTCGGAGTCGTCGGTTGTCGGCGTGAGCTGCACGGCGTCGCCGTCGATCACGGCCTCGAGCCGCCTGTGGCGCTCCTCGTATGAGAGGTCGAGCAGCTTCTCGTCGCCCTCCGCAAGCAGGTCGAAGGCCACGTACGCGGCGGGCCACTTCTCGGCAAGCATCGTCACGCGCGACTCCGCCGGGTGGATGCGCTGGCCGAGGAGGTCGAACTCCTGGATCCCGTCGACCACCACGATCAGCTCCCCGTCGAGCACCAGGCGGTCGGCCGACAGGGAGCGGACGGCGGGCAGGACCTCCGGGAAGTAGCGGTTCATCGGGCGGCCGTTCCGGCTCTGGAGGTGGACGTCGTCGCCGTCGCGGAACACGATCGTCCGGAAGCCGTCCCACTTCGGCTCGAAGCGCCAGCCGTCGCCGTCGGGAAGGTCCTTGGCGGGGCGCGCGAGCTGGGGCTTGATCGGCGGCTTGAGCGGGAGGGGCACACTCGGATGCTCGCAAACATCGCCCGGCTACGATGGCCTTCATGGCCCGCGACCAGGCGACCCCCGCCGAGGACGAGTACCTCCAGACCATCTACTGGCTCGAGGAGGCGGGGCTCCCGGTGACCGGCGCGAACGTGGCGCGCGCGCTTCATGTCTCCGCCCCGACCGTCCACGAGATGGCGGGCCGGCTCGAGGACGACGGCTACATCACGCGCAACGACGACCGCTCGCTGGCGTTCACGGAGCAGGGACGTGAGCACGCGGCGCGCGTGGTCTCACGGCACCGTCTGATCGAGCGCTTCCTCACGGACATCCTCGGGATCCCCTGGGACGAGGTTCACGAGGAGGCCGAGCGGATCGAGCACGCGATGTCGCCGGTGCTCGAGGAGCGGATGCTCGCCGCGATCGGCGACGCGAAGACGTGCCCGCACGGCCATCCGATCGAGGCCGGCAAGCGCGAGCCCGGCGTTCCGCTGGCGGACGTCGAGGAGGGCGCGCGCGTCCGGATCCTACGGTTCGAGAACGAGGCAGAGGACCTGCTGCACTACCTCAAGGACGCGGGTCTGCATCCGGGGCTCGAGGGCAGCGTCGCGTCATCGGACGACGACGAGGTGACGGTCGAGTCGAACGGCGACCGCCACGTGATCACGCATAGCGTCGCCGAGACGGTCTCGGTCGCGGCCGATCCCTCCCCGCCTCCGCGCACGGCACTGCCCGAGCAGCTCGTGCTCGCGAAGGAGCGCTACGGGCGCTGAGTCGGATCTTCGGGCGGGGGGGCGGAGTAGGCGGCTGCTCGCCCGGCGGCGCCGGTGACTCCGGCGCCGGCGGCGGAGGCTGGCCCGGCTGCGGCTGCTGCGCCGGCCACGGCTGGCGCGGCTGCTGCGGCCACGGCGGTGACTGGCCCGGCTGCCCGGGCGGTGGCGGCTGCCCGGGCGGCGGCGGCCACTGCTGCTGATACCCCCACTGCCCGCCGGGCCCTCCCCATCCGCCGGCCATCAGCTCCTTACGGGTGCGGAGGTCGAAGTAGAGGAGCGCCCCGATCACCGCCCCCGCGGGCGCGGCGAGTATCTGCGTCACCATCACGCCGATCAGCTGGATGAACGCCATGTTCGCGGCGCTGGCGCCCGCGGTGAACGGGGTCTGCAGCGCGCGCGTGGCGGACCCGATCGCCAGCGACGCGATGATGAGGATGCCGAACACGCGCCAACCCGACCCGCTGACGAGCTCCCAGCTCCGCTGCAGCGCGGCCGGGCCGCGGCGCTCCTCGACCACCACCGCCTGCGCCACGAAGTACCAGCGGACGGCGAGGTAGATGCCCGGGACGATCAGGGCGATCAGGCCCGCGATGATCCCAAGCGCCGCGAGCACCACCGGCACGAGCACCGCGGTGAAGATCTCGAGGCCGCGGAGGATCGCCTCGCGCGCGTTCGGGCGGCGGCCCTCGCCGAGGTCGAGCAGCGCGTAGATCGTCATCGCCGTGACGAGCGGCGTGGTGATGAGCCAGTTCACGACGATCGGGAGGAACGTGGCCGCGGCGCTCGGCGTCTTGTCGTAGTGCGCCCACAGCTGCTTCAGTCCGATGCCGGAGAGGATCAGCTGCACGGGCACCACGACAACCGCGGCGAGAGCCAGGAACGTGCCGAAGTTGCGGAAGTAGGTGCCGAAGCCGTCACTGAGCAGCGCCCCGACGTCGCGCGGACGCCGGAGGTCGACCCAGTGCTGCGCGCTCACGCGGCGGCGACGCTCAGGCTGCGGTACGCCTCGGCCAGCCGGCCGATGCCCTCCACGATCTCGTCCGGCCGCACGCCGGAATACGCGAGCCGCAGCGTGTTGAGCCCGCCCTCGAGCAGGAAGTCGGTCCCCTTGACGAAGATCACCCCGCGGTCCTTTGCGGCCGCCGACAGCGCGTCGACATCGGCCCCCTCGGGCAGCTCGACCCAGAGGAAGTAGCCGCCCTCGGGCGGGGTGAACGTCGCGTCCGGCAGCCGCTCCTGGAGCGCGGCACAGGTCGCGTCGCGACGCTCCCGCAGCGCGCGCTTGACCGTCTCGATCGAGCGCTCGAGCGCGCCCGACCGGCAGAACTCGGCGACGATCGCCTGGGCGACCATGTTCGGCGAGATGTAGGTGCCGGTGGCGATCCGCTCGACCGAGGCGATCACCTCGCCCGGGCCGACGAGGTAGCCGGCGCGGATGCCCGGGCACACGGTCTTCGAGAACGACGACGCGTACACCACGCGGTCGTCGGTGTCGAGCGACAGCATCGTCGGGAGCGACTCGCCCTCGAAGCGCAGCTCGCCGTAGGGGTCGTCCTCGAAGACGACGAACTCGTAGGTGCCGGCCAACTCGAGCAGCCGCCGCCGCTTCTCGAGCGACAGCGTGGCCCCCGCCGGGTTCTGGAAGTTGGGGATCACGTGCGCCAGCTTGGGGCGGGCGCCCGCCTCGAGGGCATGCGCGAGCCCCTCGACGTCGAGCCCGTCGGCCTCCATCGGGATGGCGAGGATCTCCGCGCCCAGGCCCTTCAGCGACAGCAGGGTGCGGTCGTAGGTCGGCGCCTCCACGACGACCGTGTCGCCCGGCTGCACGAGAAGCTGGAAGAGGAAGGCGTCGGCCTGCATCGAGCCGTTGGTGGCCACGACCTGCTCGCGCACGGCGCCGTGGCGCTCCGCGATCCAGTCGCGCAGCGGCACATACCCGCCGGCGGTTCCGTACGAGAAGGCGCCGCGCGGATCGCTCTCGAACGCCCGCTGGGCGGCCTGGCGAAGGTCCTCGGCCGGGATGATGTCCAGCGACGGCGCGCCGCGGGCGAAGGTGATCGGCTGTTCGGCCTCCATTCGAGCCACGATAACGGCTCGCCTGGTCGGCGCGGCGCCGGCGCTAGCCGTCAGCCGATCAGCTTGATCACGAGGCTGCTCAGGAACACCTCGAGCGCGACCCCCACGAGTCCGACCGCGACCCCCACGACCGCCACCACGAAGTCCTCCAGGAGGATGCCCAGGCTCAAGATCACGACGCCAAGCGACGGCAGCGTGTCGAGACCGGAGAACGGCGGTGCGACAAACGCCGCGACTGACAGCGCGATGACGAGCAGCCCGAACACCGTTCGGCCGACCCGCGGGTCGAGCAGCCACCTCAGCCGCGGCCGCGAGAAGCGCTCGAAGAAGCGGATCAGCTTGAGAAGCGCCCTGATGATGCGCTGGCGCGCCGGTCCGGCCAGCTCCAGCTCCTTCCAACGCTCGGGCACCCAGATCCGCCTGCGCCCGGCGACGAGCTGGAACGCCACGAGCACGGTGATCACCTCCAGCACGTGAGTCGCCCCGCCGGTCGGCAGCGGCAGCGCCGGCACGGCCATGAGCAGCATGAAGACGACTGCGAAGCTCTTCTCGTCGAAGAGCTCGATGAGGTTGCCGAGCGTCTTCGGGTGATCGCCCGCGAGCCACGCCTCGAGCTCGGCGCTGACGTGTCCGCTAGACGGTCGCGCCCGCGATCTCCGCGGCGATCTCCGCCACTTCGGTCGGCGTCCGCCCGACGCGGACGCCCTTAGCCTCGAGCGCCTCGGCCTTAGCCTGCGCCGTGCCCTTCGAGCCCGAGATGATCGCGCCGGCGTGGCCCATCGTCTTGCCCGGCGGCGCCGTGAACCCCGCGATGTACGCCACCACCGGCTTGTCGACGTGCTCGGCGACGTGCTCAGCAGCACGCTCCTCGTCCTCCCCGCCGATCTCGCCGCACATCACGATCAGCTCGGTCTGCGGATCGGCCTGGAAGAGGTCGATGATCTCGATGAACGAGGAGCCCTGCACGGGGTCGCCGCCGATCCCGACGATCGAGGAGTTGCCGAAGCCGCGCTGGGCCAGCTCGTTGCCGATCTGGTAGGTGAGCGTCCCGGAGCGCGACACGAGGCCGACGTTCCCCTCCGAGAAGAAGTGCGCCGGGATGATCCCCACGTTGGCCTTGCCCGGCGACAGGATCCCCGGGCAGTTGGGGCCGATCAGCCGTGTGGGCCCGCGCCGCAGGTGCGTGTAGACGCGCAGCATGTCGTGCACCGGGATGCCCTCGGTGATGCACACCACGAGCTCGATGCCCGCGTCGGCCGCCTCGAGGATCGCGTCGGCGGCGAAGCGCGGCGGGACGAAGATCATGCTGGTGTTGGCGCCGGTCTCGGCCACCGCCTCGTGGACGGTGTCGAAGACCGGCACGCCCTCCACGTCCTGGCCGCCCTTGCCGGGTGTCACGCCCGCCACGAGGTCCGTGCCGTAGCGGCGGTTGTTCATCCCGTGGAAGCTGCCCTCGCGGCCGGTGAGGCCGGAGACGACGAGCTTCGTGCCGCTGTCGACGAGCACGCTCATCTCACGAAACGGCCTCCGCCGAGCGGGCGAGCTCCACGACGCGGGCGGCTGCGCCGTCCATTGTCTTCTCCACCGTCACGTTCGGCAGATTGGCCTCGGCCAGGATCCTCCGGCCCTCCTCGTCGTTCGTGCCGTCCAGCCGCACCACGAACGGGACCTTTACGTCGAGCTGCCCGAAGGCGGTTACCAGCCCGCGCGCGACCTCGTCGCAGCGCGTGATCCCGCCGAAGATGTTGAACAGCACCGCGCGCACGTTCCGGTTCGAGAGGATCACCTCGACCGCGTCGACGATCGCCTCCGCCTTCGAGCCGCCGCCGGCGTCGAGGAAGTTCGCGGGGTGGCCCCCGGCCTGGGCGACTACGTCCAGGGTGGACATCACGAGACCGGCGCCGTTGCCGAGGATCCCGATGTCGCCGTCGAGCTTCACGAACGTGAGGCCGCGCTCCTTGGCCATCCGCTCCTGCGGGTCCTCGGCGGAGACGTCGCGGAACGTCGCCGTATCGGGGTGCCGGTACAGCGCGTTGCCGTCGACCGTCACCTTGGCGTCGAGCGCGACGACCTCGCGGTCAGCCGTCACCAGCAGTGGGTTGACCTCCACGAGGACCGCGTCCTCCTCGGCGAAGGCCTCGTACAGCTTGGCGAGCACCACGCTGACCGGCCGCACCACGTCGCCCGCGATCCCGGCCTCGAACGCCAGGCGCCGGCCGTGGAAATCGGAGAAGCCGAGCAGGGGGTCGACGTGGATGCGGACGATCGCGTTCGGGTCGGTGGCCGCGATCTCCTCCACGTCCATCCCGCCCATCCGCGAGAGCATCGCCATCGGCTTCTTGGCCGTGCGGTCGAGGAGGATCGCGGCGTAGTACTCCTCGGCGATCTCGGAGGCGCGCTCCACGTAGAGCTCGTGGACGGTCAGCCCGCGGATGTCCATTCCGAGGATCGCCCCCGCGTGCGCCTCGACCTCCGAGCGATCGCCGGCAACCTTGATCCCACCGGCCTTCCCGCGGCCCCCGATCAGGACCTGGGCCTTGACGACCACGGGGTATCCCAGCTCATCTGCTGCCTCGACGGCCTCCTCGACGGTCGCCGCCGGGCGTCCATCCGGCACCGGAACGCCGTGCGCACGAAACAGCTGTTTGCCCTGGTATTCGAGGAGGTCCATGAAAACCTAGAATGTGCGGCCGCTCGCTCTCCGGTCGCGGGGCCAGGCGGGCGGGCACCCTATCGAAACACCATCTTCTTCCCGCGAGGAGGCCTGTGCCCCTACCGAAGGACGTTCGGTTCGTCACTTTCGACTGCTACGGCACCCTGATCGACTGGGAGCTGGGCGCCTACGACGCGTTTCAGAAGGAGGCCGACCGCGACGGCTTCACGATCGACAGGGCGGCACTCGCGCCCCTGTTCGTGAACGTCCAGCGCGAGATCGAGCGGGGCTCGTATGAGCTCTACGCCGAGGTCCTGCGCCGTACGGCTGTCCGCGTGGCCAAGGAGCTCGACTGGAACCTCGAGCCGTCGCGTTCGGGCTTCCTACCCGCCAGCGTGCCTGCGTGGCCCACGTTTCGGGAGACCAACGCGCAGCTCGAGCGCTTCGCAAAGAAGTACGAGATCGGGATCCTGTCGAACGTCGACGACAAGCTGCTCGGCGCCACCCGGCGCCACTTCCGGGTCGATTTCGACCTCGTGGTGACCGCCCAGCAGGTGCGGAGCTACAAGCCCGACCCGGCGCACTTCCGCGAGTGTGCACGGCGAATCGGGGGCAAGACCGGCTGGGTCCACGTCGCTAGCGGCTACGAGACCGACGTCGAGCCCTGCCTGAAGATGAAGGTGCCCGTGATCTGGGTGAACCGCAAGGGCGAGAAGCTCGACGGTCAGAAGAAGCCGACCGAGGAGGTCAAGACCCTCCGGGACGCGGCCAAGCTGCTCAAGGCCGTCTAGGCGTACAGCGGGGCCGAGGCCCGCCGGGAAGCGGATGCGAGCGGTCGCCGTCAACCCCGACGTGGTGGTCGTCACGAGTCGCCTCTGGCAGACGAATGCGGTAGCGGTGCGCCGCGGCGACGAGGCCGTCCTCATCGACTCGCCGTACTTCCCCGATGAGCTGGAGCTCCTGCCCACGCTGCTCTCACAGGCGGGATTCGAGCCGAACGGCCTGCTGGCCACGCACGCCGACTTCGACCATCTGCTCGGCCGGCTCGCCTTCCCGGCGCTTGCGCTCGGGGTGGGGCGGGCGACCGCCGAGCGCCTCCGGGCCGAGCCCGGCGTGGCGCAGCGCGAGCTCCGTGAGGCCGACGGCGAGCACTACGTGTCGCGCCCCGCGCCGCTCTCGCTCGGCGCCGTCCAGGCGCTGCCGGTGCCGGGCGTCGTGGAGCTCGGGGACGGCGAGATGGAGCTGCACCCGGCGGAGGGCCACACTCGCGACGGGACGGCTCTGCTGGCCGGGTTTGCCGGGCTGCTCGTGTGCGGCGACTACCTATCGGACGTGGAGATCCCGCTGCTCGGCGCCGGGAGCTCTCTAGAGGTCTACCGCGGCACTCTCACCCGGCTGCGTCCGCTCGTGGAGCGGGTCGACGTCGTCGTTCCCGGCCACGGGTCGCCACACGACCGGGACACGGCGCTCCGAATCCTCGACGAGGACCTCGCCTACCTCGAGTCCCTCGGCCGCGGGGAGGAGCGGCCGCGCCTACCGCGCGGCCGCGACACCGCCCGGCAGCGACGGATCCACGCGGAGAACCTGATCGCAGCCGGTGCGGGCTAGAGCCTCGCGCAGTGCGGCAGCCCGAGGGCGGCCATGCGCGCCTCGGCCTGCTTCATCACGTCAATGAGCCGCGGGGTCTCGTTCTCGAGCGTCGTCCGCGGATTGTTCGAGGTGCGCGCGTCGGCCACGATCTGCGCGGCCGTCTTGTCGATCTTGCGCTTCCACTTGAGCACCACCTTGCGGCCGTAGACGGCTTCCGGCGTGACCGGGGGCGGAAGGTTCTTGATTGCCTGGGTCTCCTGGAGGCTGATCTGCTGGAGCTGGAGGAACGACGCGTTGCCCGTCAGCGACGCCTCGGCGAACATCCGCTGCTCGCAGACGCGGTCGACCTGCTGCATGTACGCGTCGTTGGTGAGGGTTACCGGCTTCGGGTCCAGCTGGGAACCGAAGAACAGGGCCGCCGCGATCCACACGACCGGGTAGATCACGAGCAGCGGCGAGGACGGTGCGGGCTTCCAGGGGCGATCGTCCTCGCGGACGATCGTCCCCGCCGCGAGGTCGCCGACGCGCTGCCGGCGCTTGCCCGTGATCACCATCGTGATGAGGCCCACGAGGTAGATGAACTGCGCGTCGATGATCCGGAAGACGGTCCGCGCGGCGATCGCGGATGCCCCCGCGGGGCCGCCGTCGCGCTTCACGACCCTCAGGTTCTTCCAGCGCTTCCCGAACGTCTGGCCGCAGGCCGTCTCCATCACGAAGTGGTAGCTCAGGTTGATCGCCATCACGAGGAACCAGACGGTCACGGGGTGGCCGTGGAACAGGAGGAGCAGGGCGATCGCCGCCGGGACCATCAGCAGGCCGTCGATCCTCGTCGCGCGGATCCGGCGCCAGTCGAGGTGGCGCCGGTTCTCGGTCATCGGATCGATCTGCGGCGCGAAGAGCGGAACGCCCGGCACCGCGGCCGCGGCGTAGCTCTCGGCGGGCATGCCGGCCGGCGGTGCGTAGCCGGCTTGCGGCGCGCCGTAGCGCGGGGAGACGCCGGGCGCCGGCGGCGCGGTCGGAGCGGCGCCGTAGGGCCTGGGGGGCGCGGTCGGAGCGGCGCCGTAAGGCGTGGAAGGCGCGGCCGGAGCTGCGCCGTAGGGAGGCCGGTACCCCGGGGTCGTCGGGGCACCGTAGGGCGCCTGGTACTGGTTCGGGGCTGGGGCCGTCGGCGCCTGAGCAGCTTCAGGCGGCGCGTCGCGGCGCGGCTTCTCCGGCGGGAAGGGCGCACCCCACCCCGCCGGTGCGCCAGGAGGTGGCCCCGTGGGCCCTCGGGGTCGCCAATCCGACATGGACGACTGTTATCGGGTGGCGCGTAGGCCCTCTTTAGCTACGCAGGCCAGGCCCTGGCCCCGGTCCTACTTGATGACGGCGATCGTGTCCCCGGTGGAGACGGAGCCGCCCTCGGTCACGTTGAGCTCCTCGACCTTGCCGGCCGCGGGGGCTGTGATCTCGTTCTCCATCTTCATCGCCTCGATGACGACGATCAGGGCGCCCTCCTCCACCTCCGCGCCCTGCTCGACCGCAACCCGCAGAACCGTGCCCTGGATCGGCGAGACGAGCGTCCCAGGAGCGCCACCGCCGGCACCAGCACCGCCCCGCTCGCGCCGCCGCGGCGGCGCCCGGCGCGCGCCGGCCTGCGCCGGGGCCGCGCCGTCCACTCCCGGCGCAGCGCCAACGACCTTCACGTCGAAACGCCGGCCCGACACCTCGACGGCGTAGCTGCGCTCGACCTGCGGCTCCTCCTCGCCCTCCGGGGCCGGTTCCGGCTTTGGCTCCGCGAACTGCTTGAGCCACTGGCGGTCCTCGATCAGGTCGCGGCACGTCTCGCCGCGCGCCCACTGCTCGGTCCCGAGGAGGGCGATGTGGAAGGCGATCAGCGATCTCACGCCGCCGAGCTCGAACTCACCGAGCGCCCGGATCATCCGGCGCGTCGCGCTATCGCGGTCGACGTCCCAAACGATCAGCTTCGCGATCAGCGGGTCGTACAGCGGGGTGACCTCCGAGCCGGACTCGACCCCCGAGTCCAGGCGAACGCCGGGGCCGGCCGGTTCGCGGTAGCCGCCGATCGTCCCCGGCGCCGGGGCGAAGTTCTTCGAGGCGTCCTCGGCGTTGATCCGGCACTCGATCGCGTGGCCGCGCAGCGAGACGTCCTCCTGGGCGATCGAGAGCTTCTCCCCCGCCGCGATCCGGATCTGCTCGCGCACGATGTCGATGCCGGTCGTCATCTCGGTCACGCAGTGCTCGACCTGCACGCGCGTGTTCATCTCGAGGAAGAAGTACTCGCCGTCGGCCAGGAGGCCCTCGACCGTGCCCGCCGACCGGTACCCGACCGCCCGGGCGGCCTCCGTTCCGATCGACCCGATCCGCTCGCGGAGCGCATCGTCCACCGCCGGAGCCGGGCTCTCCTCGATCAGCTTCTGGTGCCGGCGCTGCACCGAGCAGTCGCGCTCTCCGAGGTGGATGACGTTCCCCTTCGAGTCCGCCAGCACCTGGACCTCGACGTGGCGCGGGTCCGGCAGGTAGCGCTCGATGTAGACCGTCGGGTCGGAGAAGAACTTCTCGCCCTCGCGCGCCGCGCCCTCGAACGCCTTCTCGAGCTCGTCCGCCTCGAGCGCCACGCGGAAGCCCTTTCCGCCGCCCCCGCCAGACGCCTTGATGGCCACCGGGTAGCCGATCGCCTCGTCGATCACGCGGGCCGCGTCCGCCACGGTGTCGACCGGGTCCGTCGTGCCCGGCACGATCGGAACGCCCGCCCCCTTCATCAGCTCGCGCGCGCGCGTCTTCGACCCCATCGCCTCGATGGCCTCCGCGGGCGGGCCGATGAACACGATCCCTGCCTCGTCGCACGC
>VAXR01000068.1:0-25764 GCA_005885165.1 Actinomycetota bacterium | reverse complement strand
GGTAGCTCTGGCTCGGAGCTCCCGGCCCGAGCAGGTAGGCCTCGTCGGCGCGGCGGACGTGCAGGGCATCGCGATCCGGCTCCGAGTACACCGCGACCGACGCGATGCCGAGCTCCGCGAGCGTCCTCATGACGCGGATCGCTATCTCGCCGCGGTTCGCGACGAGCACCTTCCCGAACACCGCCGGAAGCCTAGTGTCCTGAGATGAGCAGGCGCTAGCGCTCGGCGGCCGGGACCGGCGTGGCGAGCCTGCGCCGCCGCAGGAGCTCCTTCGCCAACAGCCAGGCGAGCAGCCCGAGCGGCAGGCCGGCGAGCACCGGGATCGGGATCGCCGCGCCGGCCTTGTAGAGCAGCGCGAGCCCGGCGGCGATCAGGATCACGCCGAGCGTGGTACGAAGCGCCGCCACCGGCGTCCGGATCGACCAGTGGCTGCCCACCCAGACGCCCGGCACCGACCCGATCAGGATCGTCCCCGCGAGACCGAAGTCGACGTTGCCGGCGACAACGTGGGCCAGGGCCGCCGCCCAGAGGAGGATCGCGGCGTGAAAGACGTCGGTTCCGACGACCTGGCGGGGAGCAAGCCGGAACAGCATGATCAGCCCGACCGCGATCAGCGAGCCCGAGCCCGCCGAGGTGATGCCGAGGACGAAGCCGACGAACCCGCCGAGGACGATGGCGGAGATCTTGTGCCGGCGCTCGAGCACGAATGACTCGCGCTCCTTCTCCACCACCTTCGGCAGGAACAGAGCGCGCGCCAGCGTGGCGGCGCCCGTGAACAGCAGCGCCGCGGCCACGATGTTCAGAACGGTGTCGTCGAACCCCTTGCCGGCGGCGTGACGGATCACGCTGAGCACCCACACGCCGCTGACAGCCGCCGGGACCGAGCCGAGCGCCATCCACCACGACAGGCTCTGGTTGACCGTCCGCGCGCGCCAGTGGCGCCAGCCGCCGACCGTCTTCGTGACCGCACCGTAGGCGAGGTCGGTGCCGATCGCCGTGACCGGCTTGAACCCGAAGATCAGGATCAGGATCGGCGTCATCAGCGATCCGCCGCCCACTCCGGTGAGCCCGACGAGCACGCCGACGAGGAAGCCGAAGAGGATGACGAGCGGATCCATCGGCTCGGGCGGAGGCTAGACCGGCGCGGGCTCGCCCGCGTAGGCGTCGATCAGGACGTCCGCGACCTCGGGGCGGGTGAACTCCTGCGGCGGGCGCTCTCCCCGCCCCAGCATCTCGCGGACCTTCGTCCCGGAGAGGAATACCCGGTCCTCAGGCCCGGACGGCGACGTCTTGGTCGTCGCCATCCCGCCGCTGATCTTGCACCAGAACGCGTGCTCGAACCTGAGCGGCTCGATCCCGAGCTCGCCCGGCTCGAACTCCTCGAAGATCTTCTGCGCGTCGTAGGTTCCGTACCAGTCGCCAACGCCGGCGTGGTCGCGCCCGACGATGAAGTGGGTGCATCCGTAGTTCGCGCGCACGAGTGCGTGAAAAATTGCCTCGCGCGGCCCGGCGTAGCGCATGGCGGCGGGGTTGATCCCAAGCAGGACGCGCTCGGCCGGGTAGTAGTGCTCGATCAGGACCTCGTAGCAGCGCATGCGGGTGCCGGCGGGGATGTCGTCGTCCTTCGTCTCGCCGACGATCGGGTGGATGAAGAGCCCGTCGACGATCTCGAGGGCCGCCTTCGTCAGGTACTCGTGCGCGCGGTGGATCGGGTTGCGCGTCTGGAAGCCGACGACGGTGGACCAGCCGCGCTCGGCGAAGGCGGCGCGGGTCTGGTCCGGCGTCATCACGTAGGGAGCGACGGCGTCGATGTGCGAGGGGAGGGCGTCGGCCTGGATCGGCCCGGCGAGCGTGCGCGAGCCCTCGCGATAGAGCGCGGCGACCCCGGGGTGGGAGTCGTCGGTCGTGCGGTAGACCTGCTGGGCCTCGCGCTGCAGGTCGCGCTCGTAGACCTCCTCCACCACCAGCGTGCCGAGGCGCGTGCCCTCGTGCCCGATCAGGGTTAGCGTCTCCCCGACTTCGCCCGTCTCGCTCGGGAGCGTGACGGGGATCGGCCAGGGTCGGCTGTCGGGCAGCCGCATCGACTCCGTCACGGTCTCCCAGGCGGCGTGCCCCTGGAAGCCCTCGACCGGCGCGAACCCGCCGTTCGCGAGGAGCTCGAAGTCGGCGGTCTGGCGCGCGGTGAGCCGGAGCTCGCTCACGCGGCGATTTTGACTCGGGAGTCGAGCACGGCGAGGACCTTCGCGGCGGACTCCTCGGGGCTCTCGGCCTCGGTGTCGAGCACGAGCTCGGGGTTGAGCGGCTCCTCGTAGGGGTCGGAGACGCCCGTGAACTCCTTGATCTCGCCGCGCATGGCCTTCTCGTAGAGCCCCTTTACGTCGCGGCGCGCGCACTCCTCGACCGACGCCTTCACGTGGATCTCGATGAAGCGCGCGCCCATCAGCGCGCGCGCCTCGTCGCGGATCTCGCGGTAGGGCGAGATCGCGGCGGTGATCGCGACCACGCCGTTACGGGACAGGAGATCGGCGACGAAGGCGATCCGGCGGATGTTGGTGTCGCGGTCCTCCTTCGAGAACCCGAGCCCCTTGGAGAGGTTCGTGCGCACGACGTCGCCGTCGAGCACCTCGACCTTGTAGCCGCGCTCGCGCAGCTCGGACTCGACGATCTGCGCGATCGTCGACTTCCCGGCGCCCGAGAGCCCCGTGAACCAGAGCGTCGCTCCCAAATCGCTCATGCGTGGATTCCGCACTCCGTCCTGTCGTGTCCGGCCCAGCGGCCGTCACGGCCTCCGCCGGGCTGCGTGCAATGCGTGCAGCCGATGGAAGCGTAGCCGCGACGGTGCAACGGGTTGTACGGCACCTCGTGGCGCTCGATGTACTCCCAGACGCGCTCCTCGGTCCAATCGGCGAGCGGATTGACCTTCCAGAGGTCGTGCTTCTCGTCCCAGTGGAGCTTGGCCGTGGCCGCCCGGCTGGGTGACTGGTCGCGGCGCAGACCGGCGATCCAGGCGTCCACATCGCCGAGCGCCTCCTGCAGCGGAGTGACCTTGCGGATGTCGCAGCAGGCGTCGGGATCGCGGTTCCAGAGCGCCTCGCCGTGCAGCTCGGCCTGGCGCTCGAGGCTGATCCCGCGGTACACGTCGACCTCGATCCCGTAGCGCTCCTCGAGCACGCGCTTGGTCTCGTAGGTCTCCTCGAACAGGACCCCGGTGTCGAGCGTGAAGAAACGCGCCTCGGGCTCGATCCGCAGCAGCATGTCCATGATCACCGAGGCCTCCTTCTGGAAGGAGCAGGCCACGTACAGCCGCGGCTGCCAGCGCTCGACGGCATAGGCGAGGACCTCCTCGGCGGGGAGGTGCTCGATGTCGGGTGTCGTCGCTACAGCCATCTCGAGGTCCTCAGATTGCGCATTCGCCCTCGCCGCGCTCCACGCGGTAGACGTCCTTGCGGTTCCAGTCGATGAAGTGGACGAGGTTCTCGATGTTGAACTCGACGGGCAGCGACAGGTCCTGCGCAGCCTGCTCGAACGGCTCCGTCCCAACGCGGTCGACGTAGGCGTTGAACGCCTCGCCCTCCTGGCGCTCCTTTTCATAGAGGCGGATCCACCGCTCCACCGCGTCGGGCACGCGCTTGGCCGGGAGGCGCACCCGCAGGCGCTCGCCGTACTGGACCTCGCCGCCGTCGTAGCGGCCGCCCACGTGGGCGATGTAGGCCGGGATCTGCTTCTCGCCGACCTTGATCGACGCGCCGTAGAACCCGATCGTCCCGAGGTGGTGCTGGCCGCAGCCGTTCGGGCAGCCGGACATCTTGATGTGGATGCCGCGGCTGAGTGGATCGTCGATCTGCATCTCCTGAAGCCGCTGCGAGATCGCCCAGCTCAGGCCCATCGAGCTCGTGATCCCGAGCTTGCAGCTGTCCGTGCCGGGGCAGCTCACGACGTCAGTCACCTCGTGGGCTCCGGCCTCGCCCAGCCCGAGCTGGATGAGCCGCCGCCACACGTCGTACACCGACTCGTCGCGCACCCAGCGAAGGACCATGTTCTGCTCGATGCTCGTTCGCGCGTACCCGCCGGTGAACTCACGCATGACCTGCGCGATGCCGCGGAACTGGTCGGGCGTGAGGTCGCCGCGCGGCACCTTCACCTCGATCGTCGAGAAGCCCTCCTGGCGCTGGGGCCGGACGTTGGCGGCGACGAAGCGATCGAACTCGGAGCGGTCGCCGTTGGGCGAGCCGGGGGCGACCGGAGGCGGCGGCGCCTTGGCCTGCTCGTCGTCGATGAACAGCAGCGGGTCCGGAGTGAAGTCGCGCTCCGCGACCCAGTCGCCCTTCATCTCCTCATCCACCATCTCGCGGAAAGCGTCGATGCCGATCTTGTCGATCAGGAACTTGATCCGCGCGCGCATGCGGTTCGCGCGGAGCTCCTCCTGGCGGTCGAAGATCCGGAGGACCGCCTCCGAGACCTTCAGGTAGTCGCCGTTGTCCACCTCCACGAAGTCGTAGAGCGTGCCGCCGACGCGCGCCATGATCGACGTGCCGCCGCCGGTGCGGATCTCTACGCCCTTCACGCCGTCGCGGATGCGCGGCAGGAAGCCCAGGTCGTGGATCAGGGTGATCGCGCGGTCGTCGTCAGTTGCGGTGAACGCGACCTTGAACTTCCGGGGAAGCAGCTGGCAGACGTCGTGGCGCACGAAGTAGCGGACGAACGCGCCGGCGTACGGCGTGATGTCGAACAGCTCGCCCTCGGTGATCCCTGCCCAGGGATCGCCGGTCACGTTGCGCACGGTGTTGCCGCACGCCTCGCGGCTCGAGAGGCCGGCCTCCGAGATCATGCGGATCGCCGTCGCGGCGTCCGCGAGGGGCACGTGATGGAACTGGAAGTTCTGGCGTGTGGTGATGTGGCCCTTGCGCATCGGCGCGTACTGCTCGGCGAGGTCCGCGAACGCCTCCATCTGCTCCGGGTTGACGCCGCCGAAGGGGAGCTTCACGCGGACCATCTGGACGTCCGCCTGGCGCTGGCCGTAAACGCCCTGCTTCAGGCGGAACCCGACGAACTCGTCCTCCGGGAGGTCGCCCCGCATGAACTGCGCCGCGCGAGTGTCGAAGTCGTCGAACTCGCGCTCCAGGATCGGGATGACGTGACCCGGGACGTTCTCGTAGACCTCTGGGTTCTGGAGCGAGCCCTTCCGCCCCTTGCGCGGGGCTGGCTCAGTGGTAGGAACTGAGGTCGGCTCCATCGTGAGTCTCCCTGTCGAAGCGGGCGCCTTCCGCCGTCCGAGCGGCGGTCGAGCGAATATAACAGACTAAATCCGGTTGGTTTTTCGGCTTTTTAGCCTGCGGACTTGAAAACGGGCCAGATCAGTGGCCGGGAAGGTGCTTTCGATCGGCCACCACGCCGCCCTCCGGCTCGAGCGGCCGGCCCGCCTCGGCCCAGGCCATGAGGCCGCCGGCCATGCTGACGGCGTCCCAACCAGACGCACGGAACGCCTCGGCGGCCATTCCTGACCGGTCCCCCGAGCGGCAGTAGAGAACCAGCCGGCGGCTTCGGTCGAGCTCCGCGGCGCCCTCCTGGAGCCGCTCGAGCGGGATGTGCCGCGCGCCGTCGATGTGGCCGGCCGTGTACTCCTCGTCGGTGCGGACGTCGACGAGCTCGACGGCGCCCTGCAGCTCCGCGACGGCCTCGGGCGCGATGGCGGCGCCGTCATCCGCGACCGATTCTGGCTCTGCCTCCTGCGCCGCGGTGTCCGTCTTCGCCATTGGCGATGAGGGTACAGCGCGTATTCTCGGCCTACTACTGGCCACCGCGGGGAGTTCGACATGCAGCTCGAAGGCATCCATCACATCACGGCGATCACCGGGGACGCGCCGAGAAACGTGGACTTCTACGCGCGCGTAATGGGTTTGCGGCTCGTCAAGAAGACGGTCAACCAGGACGACCCGACGATCTACCACCTCTTCTACGGCGACGAGGAGGGCGACCCGGGCCTCGACCTCACCTTCTTCGAGTACCCGGGCGCCTCGCCGGGCCGCGCCGGTGACGGGATGATCCACCGGATCGTCTGGCGAGTGGGCTCGGCGGACGCCGTCGGCTTCTGGGCCGACCGCCTGGGTGGCGAGGACGTTGCAACGGAGCGTGTCGACGGCCGGCTTCGGTTCCGCGACCCGGAGGGCCTCGAGCACGAGCTCCGGGTAGACGAGTCGGACGACGACCCGCTGATCGCCGAGCACGTCGAGGTTCCGCGCGAGATGGCGCTCGAGGGGTTCGACGGCGTGCGCGCGTACTCGTCGCAGCCGGAGGCGAGCAAGGCCCTGCTCGAGCAGGCGCTCGGCTTCCGGGGGGCGGGCGACGGCTGGGAGGTGCGCGGTGAGCGCCGCGGGTCCACCTACGCCTACGACAGCCCGCCGGCCGAGCCCGGCGTCCAGAGCGCCGGCACGGTCCACCACGTCGCCTTTGCGTCGTCCGTGGAGGACCACGAGACCTGGCGCGAGCGGGTGATCCGCGCCGGCGCGCGACCGACGCCGGTGATCGATCGCTTCTACTTCCGCTCGATCTACTTCCGCGAGCCGAGCGGTGTGCTCTTCGAGCTCGCCACGATCGGCCCCGGCTTCACCGTCGACGAGCCCCTGGAGCATCTCGGCGAGCACCTCTCGCTGCCGCCCGCGTTCGAGCACCTGCGGGACCAGGTCGAGCCGAGGCTCACACCGCTGCCCGACGTCCGGCAGTGGCGTCCGGGCGCGGTGCCGTCGGGCGGCTAACGGCCCCAGGGCACCGGGTCGCCCCACGGCGTAGGGCCTTCCGGATCGAGGCCGGCCGCCTCGAACACGCCGGCGCGCAGCCACGGGTTCATGCGATCGGCGGGAGGAGCCGGCGCGGGCGCCGTGTCGCGGAGGAACTGCTCGATCGCCGCCGCGATCGCAGCCGCATCCTCCGGCGATGCGTTGGCCTGGCGGACCTCGATGCGCGGCCGCGGCGGGCTCTGCTTGCCGTTACGGCTCATCGGAACGGCAGGCTATCGTCGCCCGAGGTGGCTGACATCGCGCTATTCGACCGCGACGCGGTGCTCGCGGCGGTCTCCCCGGCCGCGGCGATCGAGCTCGTGCGCGACGGCTTCGTCCGCTACGCGAGCGGCGAGTGGGCGATGCCGCCGAAGGTCTACCTTGACGCTCCGCCGAACGGCGACTTCCGGGCGATGCCGGCCAGAGGCGGCGGCCTGGCGATCCTCAAGTGGGTCACCTCGTTTCCCCACAACAGCGCGCGCGGGCTGCCCGTCGTGGACGGCGCGATCTTCGTGTCAGATGCCGAGAGCGGCGCCATGCGCGCGGTGGTGAACGCGCAGGCTGTCACCGCGCTCCGGACGGGGGCCGTGGCTGCAGTGGCGGCGCAGGAGCTCGCGCGCGAGGACGCCCGGACTGTCGGGATCGTCGGCTGCGGCGTCCACGGAAGCTGGGCGGCGCGCTGCCTCGCGGCGGCCGAGTACGGCCCGGGGGTCTGCTACGACCCCGACCCGGAGCGGGCTGGAGCGCTGGCCGGCGAGCTGGGCTGGGAGGCCGGCGTGCTCGATGACGTCCTCGAGTGCGACGTCGTCACGTGCGTGACGCCGGGCGACGAGCCCGTGGTGCGCGCATCGGACCTCCACGCCGGCATGCACCTTTCCATGCTCGGCGCCGACGCCGCCGGAAAGGCGGAGGCCGAGATCGACGCCGTTACCCGCTGCGCGCTCTTCTGCGACGAGTGGGAGCAGGCAAGCCACGGCGGCGAGCTGACCGGCGCGATCCGCGCCGGCCGCGTGAAGCGCGAGGACGTGACCGAGCTCGGCGCGGTGATGACCGGCGCGGCGCCGGGACGGCCGAGCGACGACGCCGTCACGCTGTTCGACTCGACCGGCCTGGCGATTCAGGACCTGGCGATCTGCCACGCGCTCCTGGAAGGCGCGACCGGCGGCGGACCGCACCGCACGGTCGCGCTCTAGCAGGCGATCCAGAGACGGGGCGGAGCTAGATCGTGAAGCGTCGCTTCGCGGGCGTCGGATCGACGCCCTGTCGGTTTCGCGCCCGCACCTCGAACGTGTAGCTGCCGCGCTTCAGCTTCTTGTAGCACGGCGGCGAGCTGACCGGCGCGATCCGCGCCGGCCGCGTGAAGCGCGAGGACGTGACCGAGCTCGGCGCGGTGATGACCGGCGCGGCGCCGGGACGGCCGAGCGACGACGCCGTCACGCTGTTCGACTCGACCGGCCTGGCGATTCAGGACCTGGCGATCTGCCACGCGCTCCTGGAAGGCGCGACCGGCGGCGGACCGCACCGCACGGTCGCGCTCTAGCAGGCGATCCAGAGACGGGGCGGAGCTAGATCGTGAAGCGTCGCTTCGCGGGCGTCGGATCGACGCCCTGTCGGTTTCGCGCCCGCACCTCGAACGTGTAGCTGCCGCGCTTCAGCTTCTTGTAGGTCTTCGGCGAGCTGCAGGCCCAGAACGTCGGGTTCTTCTTGCGCTTCGCCTTCGTGAGCTTGCACTCGAATCTCGATGCGCTCCCGATCGCCTCGAACGAGAACTTCGCGCGGTGCTTCTTCTTTCGGATCTTTGCCTTCGTGATCTTGGTATCCGGCTTCGAGGCCGGCTTAGGGGGCGGTAGCTGGTAGGAGATCTGGACTTCCGCGGCCTGGCCGGGGATGGCGAGGCTCGAGGTGCCGGCCGCCGGCACGAGCGACGACCCGCCACCCCCGCCGCCACCGCCGCCGAAGCCACCCTCATCCCCGCCACCCCCGCCGCCGCCGTAGAGGCCGCCGCCACCGCCGCCACCGCCTCCGGCAAGGCCGTTTCCTGATCCACCCGCACCGCCGAAGCCCGGACTGCCCGTGCTTCCATCGGCCGCACCGCCGCCGTTACCGCTGCCGCCCATTCCAGGACCACTCGGCCCCGCGCCCTGGCCGCCGTTCGCAAGCCCCGAGCCCGCGTTCGCGCCCGTGGCACCCGCGCTACCGCCTTCGCCACCCATTCCGCCAGAGCCGCCGCTCGTGCCGCTCGTGCCGTCGCCGCCGCCGGCACCTGCGACGATCAGCCTCGAGTTGAGCGACACGGACGAGTCCAAAGGCACCATCGAGATCGTCCGGACGTCCGATGCGCCTCCGCCGCCGCCGCCGTCGGGACCGCCACCGGGTACAGAGCCTCCGATCCCGCCTCCGTTGAACGCCGCGGCGGAAGGATCGCGGGAAGACTCCCGCGCCGCCGACCTCGACGTAGAGCGTCTCGCCCGGGGACACGGTGAGCGTGCCGGAGACGACCGCGCCGGCTCCGCCGAAGCCAGCTCCATGCGCGCCGACCGCGAGCACCTGAAGATGCGAGACCCCCGCCGGGACTACGAATGTCTGTTGCTGGCCCGTGTAGCCGAAGGTCTTCGTTGCCCCGTGCGCTCCAGCCGCCGGACCGACCACCATGAGGACGGGCACGAACAGGATCGAGAGGAGGGCCCGGCGGCTAATCACGCCACGCGGCTTCAACGAGATGTGGTCGAGCATGTGCGAGTCTCGGCAGTTCGCCGTTCGAGCTCACCGTAACCGGCAGGGGGTCCGCAAGCAAGTCGCTCGAATGTGTCAGTTCACACACACCGCCGCGGCCGCTCGGGTACCACTGAGAATGGGGATGAGAGACCAGCTGCCGCCCGGGCCGCGGGCGCCGAAGATCGTCCAGACCATCGCTTGGTGGTCGCGCCCGCACCCCTTCCTCGAGCGCTGCCGCGCGCGCTACGGCAAGCGATTCACGATCCGCCTGATCGGGCCGCCGCCCTTCGTCATGCTCTCCGACCCGGAGGAGCTGAAGGAGCTCTTCAAGGCCCCGCCCGACGTCCTGCACCCCGGCGAGGGCGCCGTGATCCTCGAGCCGGTCGTCGGCACGAACTCCGTGATCCTCCTGGACGAGGGAGCACACCTCGAGCAGCGCAAGTTGATGCTGCCCGCCTTCCACGGCGAGAAGATGCTGCGGCTCTCGGGCCTGATGGAGGAGGTTGCCGAACGCGAGGTGGAGAGCTGGCCGCTGAACGAGCCCGCCTCGTTCCACCGCCGCCTCCAGGCGCTGACGCTCGAGATCATCCTGCGGACGGTCTTCGGGCTCGACGCCGGCGACCGCCTCGACGCGATGCGCGACAGGCTCACCCAGATCCTCGACATCGGCGCGCGGCCGCTGTCGATGATCCCGCAGCTCCAGCGCAACGTGCTCGGCGGTCCCGTGTGGCACCGGTTCGCCCGGCTGCGCGACGAGACCGACCGGCTGCTATTCGAGCTGATCGACGAGCGCCGGCGCGAGGACTCAGAGCGCGATGACGTGCTCGCGATGCTGCTGCAGGCGCATCACGAGGACGCCACCGAGATGTCCGCCCAGGAGCTCCGCGACGAGCTGATGACGCTGCTCGTGGCGGGCCACGAGACGACGGCCTCGGAGCTGGCGTGGGCCTTCGAGCGCCTGCCCCGCGAGCCGCAGGTCCTCGCCCGGCTCGCAGACGAGATAGACGACGGCGAGGACGACGCCTACCTCACGGCCACGATCCAGGAGGTACTCCGCCGCCGGCCCGTCCTGCCCAACGCCGCGCCGAGGCTCGTGAAGAAGCCGATCGAGATCGGCGGATGGCCCTATCCGCCCGGCGTCTGCGTCGTGGCCAACGCCTACCTCGTGCACCACGACCCCGCGATCTACGAGGACCCGTACGCGTTCCGCCCGGAGCGGTTCCTCGAGGACGGGCCGGGCACGTACACGTGGATCCCGTTCGGCGGCGGGCGGCGTCGGTGCCTTGGGGCGAGCTTCGCCCAGCTCGAGATGAAGATCGTGCTGCGCGCGGTGCTATCGCGCTACGAGCTGGGGCGCCCCTCGGACGAGCTCGAGCTCACGCGCCGCCGCAACATCACTGTGAGCCCGCGCCTCGGGGCTCGGGTCGTTCTTCGGGAGCGCTCGCCGACGCCCCGTCCGCCGGAGCCGGCTGAGCCGGTCGCGATCTAGGCACCGGCAGCACGTCCTGGCGCGAGTAGTGGCCCACCGCGTCGAACCAGCGCTTCGCGTGGAGCCCCTCGCGCAGGTCGCAGTCGGCGATCACGATCCCCTCCTCGTCGTATAGGGGCCCCGCGATCACCCCGCCCCAGGTGGGCTCCACGATCGCCGCGCCGCCGCGGCCAAAGACGGTGTCGGGCTCGCCGTCCAGCGGAACGGGGAAATCGTCGGGGAAGGCGCTCCGCGGGATGTACTGGGGTGCGGATACGACGTAGGCGCCCGACTCGATCGCGATGTGGCGCACGCTGGCGAGCCAACCGTCGGTGTCGTCGGCCGTCGGCGCGAGCCAGATCTGCGGGCCGCCCTGGTATACGGCAAAGCGCGCCAGCGGCATCCGGTTCTCCCAGCAGATCAGTCCGCCCACCCGTCCGACCGGCGTCTCGACCACCTCGAGGTCGTCACCCGCCCCGATGCCGTGGAAGAGGCGCTCGTGATGGGTCGGCATGAGCTTGCGGTGCTTGTGCAGGAGGCCCTCGGGCCCGATCAGGAGCATGGCGTTGTAGAGCGTCCCGGGGCGCTCGAGCTCGCGCTCGTTGATGCCGATCGCGCAGTGCACGGCGTGCTCCGCGCAGGCGGCGACGAGCTGGTCGACGAGCGGCCCGGGCACCTCCACGGAGCTCTCCCACATCCGCTCCCACAGCTCGTCGACGCCGCCGAAGCCGGCCGCCGCCCGCGCCCAGCGGTTCGACGGGTAGAGCGAGACGAACGTCTCCGGCAGGACCACAAGCTCGGCGCCCCTGCCCGCCGCCTCGCCGATCAGCCGGACGGCCTTCGCCACCGACGCCTCAGCGTCGAGGATCGCGGGCGTCGCCTGGATGGCGGCCACGCGCACGGTGCGAAACGTCGTCACGGGCGCAGCATACGCCCGGGCCTAGGGAGCTACAACGGGATGTTCCCGTGCTTGCGCTTCGGCCCGGGAACGCGCTTCGTCTGGAGCGTCTCGAGCGCTCGGATCAGCTTGGGGCGCGTCTCGTGCGGGACGATCACGTCGTCGATGTAGCCTCGCTCGGCGGCCGAGTACGGGTTGGCGAAGCGTGCCTTGTAGTCGGCGATCAGCTTCTCCCGGCGCTCGTCGGGCGTGGGCGACTTGGCGATGTCGCGGCGGAAGATGATGTTGACCGCGCCCTCCGGCCCCATCACGGCGACCTCCGCGGTCGGCCACGCGAAGTTGAAGTCGGCCAGCATGTGCTTCGAGTTCATGACGTCGTAGGCGCCGCCGTACGCCTTGCGGGTCACGACGGTCAGCTTCGGCACCGTCGCCTCGGTGAACGCGTACAGGAGCTTCGCCCCGTGGCGGATGATCCCGCCCCACTCCTGGCTCGTTCCCGGCAGGAAGCCGGGGACGTCGCAGAACGTGAGCAGCGGGATGTTGAAGGCGTCGCAGAAGCGGACGAAGCGGGCGCCCTTCTCGGACGAGTTGATGTCGAGCACGCCGGCGAGCTGCGAGGGCTGGTTGCCGACTATGCCGATCGGCCGCCCGTTCAGCCGCGCGAACCCGACGATGATGTTGCGCGCGAAGTGCTCGTGGACCTCGAAGAACTCGCCGTCGTCGACCACGTGGGAGACGACGTCGCGCATGTCGTAAGGCTTGTTGGGGTTGTCCGGAACGACGTGGTCAAGGGCCTCGTCCATTCGGTCCGGGTCGTCGCCCGGCTCGACCTGCGGCGGCGTCTCCAGGTTGTTCTGCGGTAGGAACGACATCAGGTAGCGGACGTCCTCGAGGCACGACTCCTCGTTGTCGGCGGCGAAGTGCGCGACGCCCGACTTCGTGTTGTGGGTCATCGCGCCGCCGAGCTCCTCGAACGTCGGCTCCTCGCCGGTGACCGTCTTGATCACGTCGGGACCCGTGATGAACATGTGCGAGGTCTCCTTGACCATGAAGATGAAGTCGGTCATGGCCGGGGAGTAGACCGCGCCGCCCGCGCACGGGCCCATGATCAGGCTGATCTGGGGGATCACGCCCGAGCACTGGACGTTGCGGACGAAGACGTCGCCATAGGCCCCGAGCGACACCACGCCCTCTTGGATCCGCGCGCCGCCGGAGTCGTTGATCCCGATCACGGGGCAGCCGACCCGGGCCGCCAGGTCCATGATCTTGCACATCTTCTCGGCCATCACCTCGCCGAGCGAGCCGCCGAAGACCGTGAAGTCCTGGGAGAAGACCGCGACCGGGCGCCCTTCGATCAGCCCGTGGCCGGTGACGACCGCGTCGCCCCAGGGCCGGTTCTTCTGCATGTCGAACTCGTACGTCCGGTGGCGCACGAAGGTGTCTATCTCCTGGAACGAGCCCGGGTCGAGCAGCTTCTGGATCCGCTCCCGGGCGGTGAGCTTCCCCTTCGCGTGCTGCTTCTCGACCGCCTGCTCCGAGGCCGAGTGGATGGCGGCCTCGCGCAGCTCCTGGAGCTGGGCGAGCTTCTCCTCGTAGGTCTCTGGGGACTTCTGGCGCACGGGGCGCGGGATTCTACGGAGCGGCGGTCCGCGTCCGGGAGGTCAGTCGCGCGTGAAGGGCTGCTTGTGCGCCTGCCCGAGCTCGTCCAGCAGCGCCTCGAGGCGGCGCTCCACCTCGGGGGCCCGTGGTGGCGGGGGCTGCATGCCTCGCATCCGCTCCCAGAGCCCGACGTCTGCCACCTGCTCCTCGATCTCGGCCGTCAGGGTCACCTTCGTTCCCCAGCTCGAGGACTCGAGCCGGACGGTGCCGGAGGCACCGCGGCCGGCCCAGGCGAGGGTCCGCTCCGGCTCGCTCGACTCCGTGATCCGCCCGTCCACGGCTTCGGTGAGGCGGTCGCCCTGGAGCTCCGACCACAGCTCCGGCGGGGACTTCACAAGGGTTCTGCTGATCTCGACGCTGGTCACGGCGACGGGTTTCGCGCGCCGTGGTCGGACTCCTGCCGCCTTCGCGCGAGCCGGCGTTACCGGCTCAGTTGCCGGGGGACGCCGTGCCGCTCGTGGAACCGGCTCTGTAGCGCACAACGACCGAAACCGGCCCGCGCTTCGCGAGCTGCTTGCGAGCTTTCTTGCTGAGCTCGAGGGTCTTGCCCCGCTTGCCGGCCCGCCTGAGAGTGACCGTCGCCTTCGCGCCGGTCACCGACTTTCCCCCGCGCTTGACCAGCGCTCGCAGCTCAATCGTCACCTTGCGGTCGCTGCGGACCGTCACGTGGAGCTTGCCGGTGCGCTCGAGCTGCTCGCGGCTCGTCTTCCGGACCGACACGCGCACGTGGTGCTTGTGCCTGTGGGTCTTCGGCGGTGGGCTCGTGGACCCGGTGGCCGGCGAATAGACGAGCGTGGTGGTCCTGCTGCAGGTCCTGTTGGCCGCGAGGGCATCGACTATCCCGTAGCCGAAGACGGGGTCGAAGCTCCCATGGTTCGACGAGGTGGTCTTCAGGCACTGGAGGATCTGGCCGTTGGTGAGCCCCTTGGCCGCTAGGAGCGCCGCCGTGCCGGACACGAACGGCGCGGACATCGAGGTGCCCACCAGCGTGTCGTAGCCGCTGATGCCTCCGCAGTTGTCGACGGTGTCGCCGGGCCAGATGGTCGACCAGATGTCGCCGTCATAGCCGCAGAAGAGGATGCCGCCGCCGTCGCCTCCCGGCGCGCGCAGGCCGATGGCGCCGCCGTTGGGGTCGTTCGGCAGGTTTGAGTAGGCGGCGGGCAGGCCGCGCTGATCCGTCGCGGCGACGCAGACGGCGTACCTTGCGGCGGCCGGGGAGTCGCAGACGGGGAAGACGTCGTTCCCGGCGGCCGCCACGATCACGGCCCCCTTGCTCCAGGCGTACGCCACGGCCCGCTCCGTGCTCGCCGCGGTGCCGTTCGTCTGATCGAGCGGGGTGTCGCCCAAGCTCAGGTTGATCACCTTGGCGCCGTGATTGGCGGCCCACCTGATGCCGGCCACCGCCGTGGAGACGTCGCCCGTGCCGTCCGCGGCCAGGACGCGCACCGGCATGATCTTGGCGCCCGGCGCGGTGCCGGCCACCCCGATGCCGTTGTTCGTCTTGGCCGCCGCGATTCCGGCCACGTGCGTTCCGTGCCCGTTCTCGTCCTGCGGCCCGGCGCAGGATCCCCCTCCCTTCACGAGGTCGGTACCGCGCACGATTTTCCCCTTGAGGTCGGGGTGGAACAGATCGACGCCGGAGTCGACGATCGCGATCGGCACGCCCTTGCCGGTGCCGTACTTCCACGAGGCGGGCGCGTGGATCTGGCGCAGGCCCCACTGCCTGGGGAAGAGCGGATCGTTGGGCTTGCCGGCCGCCGGCTGGCCGCCGGTGTCGTAGTGGTAGCCGCGGCACTTCAGCGCGGCAGCGCTCTGGGGCGCGCACAGGCCGACTGCCGCGACCGCTAAAGCAAGCCCTGCCAGCTTGAGCCGCACTTCGGTCCTCCTGGGGAAAGCACCTGCGGGGGAAAGCAACTGCGCCAACTCAGGTGTACACGATTGGTTGCGGTCCGGCGCCGGTCCCAGAAACCGGCCGGGGCGCCAAATGGCGCCCCGGCGATGACCCTAGAACCCTCTGCGGAAGTAGGCGCTTGGCTCTGCGGCGCCCAAGTTGTTACCTGGATTGTCGGAGGGACGGTGTTCTGCCGATATGGGGTGAGGACCCCATCTTTTCCATGAAGCGCGGTAGTACGCCGAATTCCAAGTCCCTGGCCGGCCAGGTCGTGGCCGCCAACGTGTTCATGGTCGTGGCGACGCTTTTCGCGGCCAGCGTCGCGGCACGCCTGAACCTCACCGTTGCCGACCAGCGCGGGCAGTTCGCCCTGCTCGGGCTGTCGATCCTGCTCGTGCTGCTCGTGAACATGCTGATGCTGCGCCGGCGCTTCTCGCCACTCGATCGGCTCATCGAGCGCGTGGAGGCGATCGATCCCGCCGATCCGGCCGACTTCCAGGCTCCGCACTACGACGAGGGCGCCGCCGAGGTCGACCGTCTCGCCGCCTCCTTCCACCGCATGCTGCGCCGCATCGACGAGGAGCGCAAGCGAAGCGGGCGTCTCGTGGTGAGGGCCCAGGAGGAGGAGCGCCGGCGGCTGGCGCGCGACCTCCACGACGAGGTGAACCAGTCCCTCACCGCGATCCTGCTCCGGCTCGAGGCCGTGAGCCAGACGGCGCCGCCCGAGCTCAAGCGGGAGCTCGCCGACGTCAAGAAGCTCGTGAACCAGGCCATGGGTGAGCTTGTGACCCTCGCCCGGCAGCTCCGCCCCACGGCGCTCGACGACCACGGGCTGGTCTCCGCGATCGTCAGCCACATCCGGCGCTTCTCCGCCCAGACCGGTGTGGCGGCGGACGTCCGCGTGAGCGGCGACCCTGTCGACCTTGAGTCGGACCAGGAGATCGCCGTTTACCGCTTCGCTCAGGAGGCCCTGTCCAACATCGCCCGCCACGCCGCCGCGAAGCGCGTCGACGTGGAGCTGTCGAGCAACGGGCACGGGCTCGAGGTGACCGTTCGAGACGACGGCCGCGGCTTCGATCCGCACTCGAGCTCCGAAGGGGGCGGCCTGAGCGGGATGGCCGAGCGCGCCCGGCTAGTCGGCGGAAAGCTCAGGGTCGCGTCCGCGCCCGGGCACGGAACCTCCCTGACCCTTCAGGTGCCCTGATGCTGCGCATCCTGCTGGCAGACGACCACGGCATAGTGCGGAGCGGGCTCCGCATGCTGATCGACCGCCACGAGGGCATGAACGTGGTGGCCGAGGCCGAGGACGGGGTCACCGCCGTCGACGCCGCCATCCGCGAGAAGCCGGACGTGGCGATCCTCGACGTCGCCATGCCGCGCATGACGGGGCTACAGGCGGCTCGCGAGATCAAGAGCCACTGCCCGGACGTCGCCGTCGTGCTGCTCTCGATGTACGACGAGGAGCACTACCTCTTCGACGCGCTGCGCGCCGGGGCGCTCGGCTACGTGCTGAAGCGCGCCGCCGATGAGGACCTGCTCGCGGCGATCCGCTCGGTCGCGGCGGGCCGGCCGTTCCTCCCCTCGACCACCCAGAGCGCGCTCGTCAAAGAGTGGCTCGCCGGGGGCGAGGACGCCCCGCGCGATCCGCTGACGCCGCGCGAGCACGACGTGGTGAAGCTGATCGCCGAGGCGTACACGAACAAGCAGATCGCCGAGATCCTCCGGGTCTCCGAGAAGACGGTCGAGTCCCATCGCGCGAACGTGCTCGCCAAGCTCGGGATGCGCGACCGCGTGGAGCTCGTGCGCTACGCGATTCGGCGCGGATTGATCGAGGCCTAGGGCCGCCTCGCGGGGCCGGCGGGGCCCCCGTCGGAGGCGTTTCCGCCGCGTCGGTAGAGGCGATCCGTGATCTAGACTTCGCCCGGTCCCCTACCTGGTAGAGGTCGCCGTGCAGGAGATGGTCATCTATGGCGTGAGCTTCGACATGGTCGGCAAGCAGCCGATCGTGCTCTTGAAGACCCGCGATGGCAACAAATTCCTGCCGATCTGGATCGGCCACCCGGAGGCCGCCGCGATCCTCATGAAGCTCCAGGGCGCGAACACGCCGCGTCCGATGACCCACGACCTGATGGACGAGATGCTCACCGAGCTCGACATCGCCTGCACCCGGGTCTCGGTGACCGAGCTGAAGGAGAACACCTTCTACGCCTCGATCTCGCTGCGACTGAACGGCAAGGAGGTGGAGATCGACTCCCGCCCCTCGGACGCGCTGGCGCTCGCCGTCCGCACGAAGGCCCCGATCTTCGCGGCCGAGGACGTGATCGCCGAGTCCGCCATCGAGTTCGAGCACGAGGTCGAGGACCAGGACGAGGTCGTCGAGAAGTTCAAGGACTTCCTCGACAACGTCTCTCCCGAGGACTTCGCCTCGGGCGGCGAGAGCTAGCGGCGCGCCCTTTCCAGCCCCGGCGTGTCAGCCGGTCGAACCGAATCAAGGGGCGACGAAGGAGGGGGTAAGCGCGAACGCGCCAAACCGGCGAGGATTCGCTCCGCAATCCTGACTTGACTACACATGGTGTAGCTAAGTCAGGACAGCAGCGAGATCCGGGCGATCCTTTCCCCCTTCGTCGCCCTCGTGAGGCGATTCGGGCAGGTGTCCGCGCCGGGGCCGTTCTGAATCACGCCGGGGCGCGGATGTAATTCCGCGGAGCGCCGGCTCCCTACACCTTCGCCGCCGACGCTCGTCCCTCCAGGGCCAGCTCCAGGATGCGGCCGATCAGCGCGTCGAACTCGGTGCCGTCGGCTTCGGCGGCCTGCGGCAGCAGGCTCGTCTCGGTCAGCCCGGGGATCGCATTCGCCTCGAGGATCTGGAGCTCGCCGGCGGCCTCGTCGAGCATCAGGTCGACGCGCCCGAAGCCGGAGAGCCCGAGCAGCTTGTAGACGGCCACCGCAAGCGCGTGGGCGCGCTCCGTGTGCTCCTCGCTGATCCGCGCGGGGCAGATGAACTCGGTGCGCCCGATCTCGTAGCGGGCCTCGAAGTCGTAGAAGTCCTCCTCGCGCGGGACGGCCTCCACGATCGGCAGCGGGCTTGGCCCGCCCGGCCCGTCGACGATCGACACCGCGAGGTCCCGGCCCGCCACGTGCCGCTCGAGCAGGACCTTCTGGTCGTAGGAGAAGGCGGAGACGAGGCAGCCGGGCACGTCGGCCGCGGTCCGCGCGAACTTGATCCCGAGCGCCGAGCCGCCCGACGCGGGCTTCACGACGATCGGGAAGTCGAGCCGCTCCTCGATCGCCTGCAGCGTGTCGGCCGCGCCCAGCTGCCGGAAGGCCGTCTCGCTGAAGGCGAAGAACTCGGGTGTGGGGATGCCCGCCTCGACGAGCAGGTGCTTGGCGAGGACCTTGTCGATCGAGCGGATGCAGGCGAGGATCCCCGAGCCGGTGTACGGGATCCCGAGGATCTCGAGGAGCTCCTGGACGGTGCCGTCCTCGCCGTCCCGCCCGTGGAGCGCGATGAACGCGGCGTCGGGCGCCGCGGCACGCAGGCGCTCGATCAGGTCGGCCCCCACGTCGATCGAGACAACCTCGTGGCCGAGGCGCTCGAGCGCGTCCTCGACGCGCGCCCCCGAGCGAAGCGACACCTGCCGCTCGAGCGAGGTCCCGCCCTTCAGGACGGCGACCTTGCTCATGACGTGTGGGCGCGGCCCTCGCCGGTGCGGCGGCGCGGCATCGGCACGACGCGCGCCGTGCCCTCCTCCTCCGCGGCATCCCCGGAGGATTCGGGCGGCGTCGCCCGCGGACGGGCGCGCTCGGCGGCGGCCGCCCGGTCGTCGCCGGTGAGCGTGCCGTAGAGCGCGACCTGCTCGGCCACCACCTCGCCGATACGGCGCACGCCCTCCCTGATCGTGTCCTCGTCCGAGGCGGAGAAGTTGAGACGCATCGAGTTGCGGCCGCGGCCGTCCAGGTACGCGCCCTCGCCGGGGACGAACGCCACGTTCTCCCGCAGGGCGCGCGCCAGCAGGTCGGTCGTGTCGATGAAGTCGGGCAGCGTGACCCAGATGAACAGGCCGCCGCCGGGGCGCGTCCACTCGGCCTGGCGCGGGAAGAACTCGGCGAGCGCATCGAGCATGGCGTCGCGCCGGGCCCGGTAGATCTCGTTCAGCGACTCGATGTAGTCGCGCCAGATCCCCTCGTCGAAGTACGCCCGTACGAGCAGCTGCGTGAGCGTCGAGGTGCAGAGGTCGGCCGCCTGCTTGCCGAGGTTGATCTTCTCGAGCACCGGCGGCGGGGCCGCGACCCAGCCGAGCCGGATACCGGGGGAGAGGATCTTCGAGAAGGTCCCGAGGTACATCACGTACACGCCGCCGTCGAGCGAGCGGAGCGTCGGCCTCGGGGAGCCCTCGTAGCGCAGCATGCCGTACGGGTTGTCCTCGAGGATCAGCAGCTCGCGCTCGTGCGCGATCTCGACCAGTCGCTGGCGGCGCGGGACCGACATCGTCACGCCGGCGGGGTTCTGGAAGCTCGGCACGGTGTAGACGAACTTGGGCCGGCGGCCTTCGCGGGCGAGCCGGTCGAGCACCTCCTCCAGGCGTTCGATCCGCATGCCGTCGGAGTCGGTGTCGATGTGGACGACGTCGGCCTCGTACGAGGAGAACGTTGGGACCGCCCCGGGGTAGGTCGGGCCCTCGGCGATGATCACGTCGCCGGGATCGATCAGCGTCTTCGTGACGAGGTCGATCACCTGCTGCCCGCCCGTCGTAACGATCAGGTCGTCGGGGTCGACCTTCATGTCCTCTGCCGCCATCACCTCGACGATGCACTCCTTCGCCTCGTCGAGGCCCTCCGTCGGCCCGTACTGGAGCGCCCGTGCGCACGAGTGGTGGGCGATGCGCTCCGCCATGGCGGCGAACGTCTCGGGCGGGAAGCTGCTCGTGTCGGGGAGCCCGCCCGCCAGCGAGATCACCTCGGGACGCGCGGTGATGGCCATCATGTCGCGCATCGCCGAGGACTTCATCACGCGCGTGCGTGAGGCAAACAGGCCCGCGTAGCGCTCGAGATCGCGTGTCGTGGAGCGCGGTCGCGCCATGGCGGTGATTTCGCTCCTTCCGATCGTTCCCCTGTCTCGCGCGCCGCGGGGACCATCTCCCCCGCGTGCTCCCCCACCCGGGCCCCCGCCTCCGCGCGACTCCTGTCCGCGAGGGTCGTCGTCTATCGTCATGACCACCTGAGCCTACCGGGGGCGCGGGCTCGCTTCCCGGGTGTGCCGCGCCGTTCGACAATGAGCCTCTTCCTCGACATCGGCAAGGGCGCAGGGCTCGCCTCGGCGAGCGGCGTGCGTCCGTTCCTGCCGCCGCTCCTGGCCGGGGCCCTGGCGCGCGGGAACATCGGGATCAACTTCGACCGGACCGACTACCACTTCCTCGAGACCCCGACCTTCCTGGCCGCCGTCCTGGCGCTGGCCGTCCTGGCGTACGCCGTGGATCGGGGGCGGGGCGCGCGCAGGCCGGAGGGGCGCGACCCGCTCGCGCTCGGCCTGGCCGCCGTCGCGCTGGCGCTCGGAGCGCTCCTGTTCGCGGGCTCGCTCGCGGGCGGGCATCACGAGGGCTGGCCGGGGCTCATCGCGGGGGTCGCGTGCGCCGCGCTCGGCTACGCGGCCGTCGCCGCGCTGTTCGGCCGGGCGCGCCGCCGCCTCGAAGGCAGCGGCGCCGCGAGCCTGCTCGATGTCTACGCGGACGGCATCGCTCTCGCTCTCGCGGGACTGTCGATCGCGCTTCCGCCGGTCGGGATCGCCGGCGTCGTGGCCTTCGTCGTCTTGATCGTGCGCGCCCGCGGCGGAGGCGAGCGGAAGTACGAGGGTCTCCGCGTCCTCCGGTGACGCGACGGCCCAAGAAGCTCGTCCTCGCGGTCATCGACGCGCTGAAGCCCGAGATGCTCGACCGGGCGATCGAGCACGAGCGCGCTCCCGTGCTCGCCAAGCTGATCGAACGCGGCACCTACGTCCGCGACTGCGTTTCGACGTTCCCGTCCGTGACCCCGGTGGCCGCGGCGACGATCGCCACGGGCGTGGGGCCGGAGCGCCACCACGTGCCGTCGATGAACTGGTACCACCGCGGGGAGGAGCGCTACGTCGAGTACGGCTCCTCGTTCGAGGCCAGCCGGACCTTCGGGATCGTCAGCTCGCTGCGCGACCTCGTCTACAACCTCAACCTCGCCCACCTGAACCGCGCCGAGCGCACGCTCTTCGAGCACCTCGGCGACGCCGACCTGCGGAGCGCGTGCACCACCTACATGATCTATCGCGGCCGCAAGCGCCACCCGATCTCCGGGGAGGGCGTTCCGCTGCGGCTCGCGAACGTCGCCGGCCAATTCCGCGACCCGGTGTGGGGGCCGGACGAGCTCTTCTACGCCGACCTGTTCGCCTCGCGCACCACCGACTGCCGCTCCAACCTGGGGATGCCCGGCCTGCGCGACCAGCACACGGGCTGCGTGGGCTCCTACCTCGTCGAGCACGACCTCTTCGACTTCATGCTGGTCTCGCTCCCCGACAACGACAGCTACTCCCACCGCCGCGGCCCGTACGCGCAGGTCACGTCGATCGCGTCCGCCGACCGCGCGCTCGAGCGCATCATGCATGCCGCCGGCGGTCCCGACGATTTCCTCGACGACCACGCGGTGATCGTCATGAGCGACCACTCGCAGGTCGCGGTCGAGCGGCGGGTCAACCTGGCCGAGGCGCTGAGCTCCTGGAAGGTCCTGCCCCCGGACGGGGACCCGGCCTCGGCCCAGATCGCGGTCTGCCCCGCGCAGCGCTCGGCGCAGATCTACGTGCTCGACAGATCCGCGCGCCGGCGTTACATCCCGCGGCTCGTCAGGGACCTGGGGGGTGTGGAGGGTGTCGATGTGATCGCCCGCCTTCACCGCGACGAAGCCGTGGTCTCTACGCCGCGCGGCGAGCTCCGCTTCGCCCCCGGCTCCGACCTCGTCGACGCGCGAGGCGACAGCTGGAGCGTGGAGGGCGAGGTCGATGCGCTGGGCCTGGAAGCCGACGACGGCCGGGTGAGGAGCGAGTCGTACCCGCTTGCGCTCGGGCGCCTCTGGTCGGCGCTGCACGGCCCACGCACCGGCGATCTACTGATCTCGGCGTCGTCCGGCTCGGAGTTCGTCGACTGGGGCGGCATCGCCCACGTGGGCGGCGGCAGCCACGGCGCCCTCTCGCGCGGCGATTCCCTCGGCGCCCTAATAACCTGTGGCCTGGATCCGCCACCCGGCGGCCATCCCCAGCAGTGGGCAATCGCTGATGTTGCCCCGCTGGTCCTTCACCACTTCTCGCTACCCTCCTGACCTCCATGCCCGAAGAGACGGCGACAGCACAGGCTCCGCCGCGCATGGCCACCACCCCCTCGAGCGTCTCCACAGCACAGGGTGTGCACGCGCCGGTGCGCTTCCACACGCGCGTGCGCCACGGCATAAGGCGCCCACACAACTGGATGCAGCTCTTCAAGTTCTGCACGGTCGGCGGGTCCGGCTACGTCGTGAACCTGTGCGTGTTCGCGCTCACGAACAAGGCGCTCGGCCTGCACCACATCGCCGCGGCCACGATCGCCTTCGTGGTGGCGCTCTTCAACAACTTCTGGTGGAACCGCCACTGGACCTTCGGCGGGCACGGCGCGCGCGAGCACCACGCGGGGTTCCAGGCCGCCCGCTTCTTCGCGGTGAGCATCACGGCGTTCCTCTTCGCGCTCGGGATCCTTCAGCTGCTCGTCACCACGACGAGCGTGCCGACCGTCGTCGCGCAGGCCATCTCGATCGTGGCCGCCACGCCGCTGAACTTCATCGGCAACAAGATGTGGACGTTCCGGCGCGACGAGCCGGGCCGGTTCTAGCTCGGCGCCGGCAGCAGGATCTGCTCGATCCCCGTCGCCAGGCCGTCGTCGCCGGCCTCGATCAGCACGCCGTTTAGCCACGGGTCGTCAGGCGAGGTCTCGAACCGGATCGGCATCAAGGTGCGGAAGCGCTCGAGCGCCTGCTCGCGCTTGACGCCGATCACGCCGCCGCGGGCTCCCGTCATACCGACGTCTGACACGTAGGCGGTCCCTCCAGGCAGGACGCGCGCGTCGGCGGTCGGCACGTGCGTGTGCGTGCCGACGCAGGCCGTCGCCCGGCCGTCGAGGTGCCAGCCCATCGCGATCTTCTCGCTCGTGGCCTCGGCGTGGAAGTCGATCAGGACGTGGTCGGCCTTGCCGCGGAGCTCGGCGAGGATCGCGTCCGCCTCGGCGAACGGCGAGCGCGCCGCCTCGAGGAAGACGGTCCCGATCAGGTTCACGACCGCCAGGCGGGCGCCGTCACGCTCGATGACCGTGTAGCCGCGTCCGGGATTCCCCTTCGGGTAGTTCGCCGGGCGCACGATCCGGTCGTCGGTGTCGAGCAGCTCGTACATCTCGCGGTGGCGGTAGGCGTGGTTGCCGAGCGTCAGCGCGTCGACCCCGAGGTCGTCGAGCATCTCGTGCGCCAGCGGGGGCGTGATGCCGAGACCGCCTGCGGCGTTCTCGCCGTTCACCACCACCCAGTCGGGCTCGTGGCGCGCGCGCAGATCCGGAAGCAGCGCGCGCAGGGCCGCGCGGCCTGGGCTCCCCACGACATCCCCCACGAACAGCAGGCGCATGAGGCGGGATCATTCCAGCCCGTCTACCGTTGCCCGGATGCCCGACGAGGCGGCGACCGTCACGACGCGGCCGGGGGCCCACGCCAGCCCGGTGCTGGAGGCGACCGGCCTCTCGAAGCGCTTCGGCAGTCGCGAGGCGCTCCGCGACGTCTCGCTCGCCGCGGGACCGGGCGAGCTGGTGGCGGTGATCGGCCCGAATGGCGCGGGCAAGACCACGCTCCTCTCAATCCTGGCTGGCATCCAGTCGGCCGACGCGGGATCGGTGGCCACCGCGCCCGACCGGCTCGGTTGGGTCCCGCAGCAGCCCTCGCTCTACGGCAAGCTCACGGTGGCCGAGAACCTGCGGCTATTCGCGCGGCTGGACGGCTGCGCCGACACCGAGGCCGCCGTCGGGCGGATGCTCGACCAAGCCGACCTCCGCGATCGCGCGAACGACCTCGCCTCCACGCTCTCGGGCGGGAACCGCCAGCGGCTCAACGTGGCGATCGGCCTCCTCTCGGAGCCGCCGGTGCTCCTCCTCGACGAGCCGAGCGCCGCGCTCGATCCGCGCCAGCGCGAGCGGCTCTGGCAGTTCATCTTCGGCCTGGCGAGGGAGGGCACGGCCGTCGTGTACTCGACGCACGACGTCGCCGAGGCCGAGCGCCACGCGCAGCAGGTCGTGGTGCTCGCCGACGGCGAGCGGCTCTTCTCTGGCTCCCCGCGCGAGCTGAAGCGCGTGGTAGGCGACAGCCACGGCGACTTCGAGGCCGCGTTCGTGGCGTTCCTGCGGCAGCGGGGGCACTAGGTGCGCTGGCTCCTCGCGAAGGACCTGCGGATCCTGGGGCGCTCGCCGCTCTTGGTGGCGATGCTCGTCCTCTATCCGATCCTCATCGCCGCGCTCGTGGGCTTCGCCGTGACGAGTGGCCCGAGCAAGCCGCGGGTGGCGATCCTCAACGAGGTCCCGCCGTCGGCCAACACGATCGACCTCGGGGGACAGCGTGTCAACGTCTCCAAGGAGTCGAAGCCCCTCTTCGAATCGATCAAGACCGTCAAGGTGCACTCCCGCGCCGAGGCGATCCGCAAGGTCCGGGACGGCGACGTGCTGGCCGCGCTCGTCATCCCGCCGGACATCACGCGGAACCTCGAGGCGGCGACGGCGGGAGGCAGCAGTCCCCCGCACCTGCAGGTCTTCTACAACGCGGAGGACCCGGCGAAGCAGACCTTCGTGGAGGACACGATCAAGGCGCGCGTGCAGGATGCGAACGCGGCGCTCGCCAAGAAGTTCACGCAGGTCGCCGCCTCCTACATCCGGCTGCTGTCGACCGGCGGGAGCTTCAGCTTCGCGGGCAGCTCGTTCGACGTCCTCGGTCTGCGGCGGACGGAGTCGGTGCTCAGGGCGACCGCCTCGCACCTGCCCAAGGGGTCGGCCGAGCTTCGAGGGCTGAAGCAGGTGGTCGACTTCGCCGTGCTCGCGCGCCAGAACCTCGGGCTGGCGACAGGTGTGCTCAACGCGGTCGGCACCCCGATCCACGTGGATTCGACCGTGGTGAAGGGCGGGAAGACGCCGCTCGGGGCGTTCGCGGCGGCGATCGCCGTGACGGTCACGCTCATGTTCATCACCCTGCTGCTGGCTGCCGGCGGGCTTGCGCTCGAGCGGGAGGAGAACGCGTTCCGGCGGATCGTGCGCGGGATCGTGTCCCAGACCGGTCTGCTCGTGGAGAAGAT
>VAXR01000141.1 GCA_005885165.1 Actinomycetota bacterium | reverse complement strand
TCGCCGGGCCGCGGCGGCTGGCGCTGGCCAGGAGGAACCCGCGGGTCGAGTCCGCTCGGCCGCCCGGCACCGCGCGGCGCGCGGCCCAGCTGAAGGCGCGGCCGCGGAGGCGGACCAGCAGCAGCGTTGCTCCGAGCCAGAGGAGCGCCGGCGCCAGGAACATGTAGATCGAGAGCGAGAGCGTGGGGTTCGAGTCCGGGTTGACGACCGCCGAGAAGCCGGTGCGCGCGGTGAGCCAGTAGACGAGCCCGCTCACCCCGAGGAAGGCGAGGTCGAGGTACAGCCGCTGCCAGAGCGGGCGGTGCGGGCGATCGGTCCCGCGGCGCCCCTCGGCCACGCTGGCGCGCAGCGCCGCGCCGCTCGCCCCGAGCCTGGCGGCGGCCGCCCCGCCGGCTGCGAGCAGCATGCACACGATCGTGGTGATGATCACGCGCCCGGCCGTCAAGCCTAGGTCGCCGGATATCAGGATCCGTTCCGCCCCGATCGCGAGGCCCGTGCCGAGCGCGCCGGCCACCACCCCCAGCACCGCGCTCTCGGAGAGGGCCAGCAGTACGAGCTGCCGCCGGCTGGCGCCGCGCGCGCGGAGCAGAGCGAGGTCGTGGCGGTCGCGTCCCGCGCTCCCCAGCGCCGCGAGGTAGGCGAGGCCCATGGCGACGATCGCCCCGGGGATCGCGAGCATGATGTAGAGCGCGTCCGCGTAGAGCGAGTCCTGGCTGGCCGTGGTCAGGCTGTCGGAGAGGTTGTCCACGATCTGGACCCGGCCGGTCAGCGACCGCTCGATCCGGTTCTTGAGCCGGGTGGCGAGCGTGAGCGCGTGGCTGGGCGTCCCGGTGAGCGTGCGGGGGTCCGCCTGCGCGTGGATCTGCCACTGGATCCCGCGCTGGGCGCCGGGCACCGCGGCGGCGCCGGACGCTCCGGCTGGGATGGAGGCGATGTCGTGGCCGAAGGTCTTCGCGAAGGTGGCCACGGGCATGACCGCGATGTCGGCCGGCGGCTGCGCGGCCGCCGGGCCGAGGAGCGGGTTGAGCGGCTGGAACAGGACGTCGGCGTCCTGGACGAGCACGATGCCGCTTACCGGCAGCCGCCGGGCGGGCTTGCCGCGCTGGGCGGTCACGGCGACCGTGTCGCCGATCCTCGCCTGCAGCGTCGCGGCGAGCTGCTGGTCGAGCACGAGCGCGCCCTCCCTCATCCGGCCCTGGAGGAAGCGGACGGCGCCCACGTGGCGGGAATAGTCGGGCGGGATCGCCAGGATCGAGCCGTTGCCGGCGCTCGAGTTGCCGGCGGCGCCGGAGTGCGTGATCCCCGCGAAGGGCGCCGCGGCGGCGGGGGCGGCGTAAGCCACCCCCGGCTGGCGGGCGACCTGGCCCGCGAGCTTCGTCGTGTCGCCGTACGAGCCGATCGGCGCCTGCCAGTCGAGCGGCACGCTGCGGACGGCGCTCCCGGTCATCGTGCGCAGCGAGTGGGCCACGAAGACGGACATGGCGCCGATGAGCGCCACCGCGGCGGCCAGGACGAGGACGCGGGTGGAGGTCTTTCCGGCCTGCCGGCGGAGGCCGGTGAGGACGAAGCGCGCGACGGCGGTCACGCCGCGACCGGTTCCCGGCTCATGACCCGTCCGTCCTGGAGCTCGACCACCCGCCCGTACCTCTCCGCCACCTCGCGGTCGTGGGTGGCGGTCACGAGCGTGAACCCGATCTCGTCGCGCAGCGCGTCGATCAGCTCGAGCACCCGCGCGCCCGTGCGCGAATCGAGCTGACCGGTCGGCTCGTCGCACAGGAGGAGCTCGGGCGACTGCGCCAGCGCCCGCGCGATGCCCACTCGCTGGGCCTCCCCGCCCGAGAGCTCGCCGGGCAGCGCATCGAGCTTCGCGTCGAGGCCGACCAGCTCGAGCAGCTCCTCAGCCGAGTGCTCGCCGTTCTGGCCGGTGCCGGTGGCCCAGCGGGCGAACGCGACGTTCTCGAAGGCCGTGAGCGTCGGGAGGAGCTTGCTGCCCTGGAAGACGTAGGCCACGCGCTGGATCCGCTGGTCCATCTCGGCAGCGTCGCGTATCGGGCCACGCCGCCGAGCACGTGGAGGAGCGTCGTCTTGCCCGATCCGGACGGCCCCCACAGAGCAACCGACTCGCCGTCGGCGAGCGTGAACCCGACGCCGTCGAGCGCCCGGATCTCGCCGTCGCCGGAGCGGTGGGCCACGCCCACGTCAACCAGCTCCACGAGCGGGGAGCTCATGCGACCCGCCTTCCGTCGCGCATCTGGATCACGCGGTCGGCCGCCTCGGCCACCGCGCCCGAGTGGGTGACGAGCAGGACCGTGGCGCCGTGCTCGGAGCGAAGGCGCTCGAGCGCCTCCAGCACGATCCGCTCGTTGTCCCGATCGAGCTCGCCGGTCGGCTCGTCGGCCAGGAGCAGCTTCGCGTCGCGCGCGGCCGCGGCGGCGATCGCCACGCGCTGCTGCTCGCCACCGGAGAGCTCGCTCGGGTGGTTGTCGGCGCGCCCTGCCAGGCCGAAGGAGTCAAGAGCGGCATGTGACCTGTCGCGGATGCCGTTGGACCCGGCGAGCTGGAGGGCGAGCTCGACGTTCTCGCGGGCGGTGAGCGTCGGCCAGAGGTTGTCGCTCTGGAAGACGACGGCGATCTCGCGCGCGCGGTAGTCGGCGAGCTCCTCCTCGTCGAGGCGGGCCAGCGAGACGCCGTGCGAGCGGACCTCGCCGGCCGACGGCTCGTCGAGCGCCGCGGCGAGCGACAGCAGGGTGCTCTTCCCGCATCCCGAGGGGCCGAGGATCGCCGTGAGCTCGCGGACGTGCAACTTCAGGCTCACGCCGCGCAGGGCGACGGTCTCGACGGGCCCGGAGCGGAAGATCTTGAAGACGTCGTGGAGCTCGAGCGCGGGCCACTCGACATTCGCCGGCTCGACATGGGGCTCCGGCGCCCGGTAGAGGCTCCTCACCTCCATTTGAAGCTCCTCGAGATCATGCGGTAGGCGTCGACGTTGTCCACGCCGACGGCCGTGCCGAGGTCCACGATCGCCACCCGGCCGCCCTGGTAGTACGCGTAGCGGTCCACGACCAGCTTCACGCGCTTGCCCGTGACGGCGTTCGGCGTGCTCTCGCTCGAGTAGGTGACCTTCACGACCGGCTTGCCGGCGATGGTGAGCGCCTGCGCCGACGCGACGTTGAGGGAGGGCGCGGCGGCGCGCTGCTTCTGCAGGTCGGACTTCACGCTCGCGACCGTCGGCTGCGAGCCGCGCTTCACGACGACCCGGATCAGGTTGTTCTTGTCCTGGAAGCTGGTGCGGGTTGCGGATCCCTTTCGGGCCCACCCCTCCGGGTAGAGGATCGAGTAGCCGGCCGCCTGGTTGCGGTAGGTGAGGAAGACCTGGTTGTCGGGGATGTCGCCGGTCGCAGCGCTGTTCGCGTCCGACGAGTTGCTCGACTTGGACGAGCCGCATCCGGATATGAGAAGGGCGAGGAGCGCCGCGATGAGGGGCGCGAAGGAGCCGCGGCGCAGGGGCATCTTTCCGAGCATGCCCGCATTTCGCTGAAACGTTCCTGAACGCAACGCCCTCTTCATGAGCCCTTAATGCGCGAGCAACTAGGTATTCGCCCCATGGTCTTGCAGGGGAGGCAGATTGCGCCGGTGGTTCGGCCGCTCAGAACGCTGATCCGACCCTCGGTGGTCGCGATCGCGCTGATGCTCGCGAGCATCGCGCTGCGGCTGCCGGCGGTCCTCGGCTACCACGGCCCGCCGGAGCCGCATCCGTTCAACGTCCGGGAGATGGGGATCCCGGGGGCCTACTCCGACATCGCCCACCTCTACTTCCGGGATCAGCTGTGGCGGCACCCGCTGCCGTATTTCGACTTTCGCTTCGAGTACCCCGTGCTCACGGGGGTGTTCGTGTGGATCGCGAGCTTCGCGCACGCGAGCGTCGCGCAGTACCTGGTGGTGTCGGGGCTTCTGCTCGCCGTGTGCGGGTGGTTGACGGTGCGGCTGATCGCGCGATTCGAGGGCGCGAACCAGTGGCTCTTCGCAACGGCGCCGGCGCTGGCCTTCTACTCGGCGCTGAACTGGGACCTGCTCGGCCTGTGCCTGCTGGTCGGGGCGCTCCTCTTGTTCGAGCGCCGCCGGGACGTCGCGGGCGGCGCCGTCCTCGCGCTCGGCGCGTCGGCCAAGCTCTTTCCGATCGTCGTCCTGCCGATCGTCGTTGCGCTCCGGGTAGCCGACCGCCGCTGGCGGTCGGCGGTGTGGACCGCCGCGGCGTTCGCGGCCGTGACGCTCGCCGTCAACGCACCGTTCGCGATCGACACGGCGCGGTGGGCGGTGCGCTCGTCGTGGCTCTACTTCTTCGACCTGACGAATCAACGGCCCCCGAGGGCGACGATCTGGAAGCCGCTCCTCGGGCACGGCGCGGACGCGGTCGCCACGCCGGTCCTGCTCGTCGGACTCGCCTTGATCGTCGCGTTGGCGGTTCACAGCCGCCGGCGGCCGGGCGGCTCGCTGCTGCCGGCGTCGGCGGCGGCTCTGCTGTGGGTCTTCGCGGCGGCGAAGGTCTACAGCCCGCAGTACGCGCTATGGATCTTCGCGCTGCTAGCGATCGACGGCGTGCCGGTCGCGTGGGTGATCGCGCTCGCCGGCATCGACGTGCTGATCTTCGTGACGACTTTCGGCCCGCTTTACCCCGGCGTGCAGGCTTTCCATCCCGTGCAGTGGGTGGCGTACGGGTTGAGGCAGGTGCTGACCGGCGCTCTCGTCGTGTGGATCGCGCACCGGCGGCTCGACGCGGCCGGGTTCGCGAGGGCGGTGGTCGAGCGCGTCAGGGCGTACATGGGCCTGGTCCGGCGGCCGGCTGCGGCGATCGTCGGGCTGACCCTTCTGGCGGCGCTCCTTCGATTCGCCACCCTCGCCGTCAAAGGCTTCTGGGGCGACGAGATCAGCACCGTGCTGCTCGTCCACCGGCCGTTCGACCAGATGCTCGCGGGGATCGCGCGCCTCGAGTCGACTCCGCCGCTCTACTACGCGGTCGCCTGGCTCTGGACCAAGGTCTTCGGGACGAGTGAGGCCGGGCTCCGGTCGCTGTCTGCGCTGGCCGGAACGGCGACGGTGCCGATCGTCTATCTGGCAGCCCGCGAGCTCTTGACCCGGCGCGCCGCGCTCATCGCCGCCGCGCTCATCGCGGTCAACCCGCTGCTGATCTGGTACTCGCAGGAGGGGCGCGCCTACGCGCTGCTCATCCTACTCACCGCGGCCGGGCTGCTGTGGTTCGCGCGGGCCCTTCGTTCCGGAGACGACCGCGCACTCGCGTATTGGGCGGTGGCGTCCTCGCTCGCCTTCGCGACTCACTACTTCGCCGCGTTCCTGATCGTGCCGGAGGCGGCGATCCTGCTTCGTGCGCGGGGCGCGCGGCGGCGTGTCGTCGCCGCGCTTGCCGGCGCCGTCGCCGCGGGCGCCGCATTGCTGCCGCTCGCCGTCCATCAGGCGAGCTTCGGCCACGCGGCGTGGATCGGGCACTCGTCGCTTCTTGGACGGATCGGCGAGCTACCCGGGCAGTTCGCGTTCGGGTTCGAGGCGCAGCCGCCGGTTCTGCTCGGCGTCGCGGGTGCGCTCTTCCTGACGGGCGGGGCGTGGCTGCTGGTACGTCGCGCTGGCGGCCCCGATCGCCGCGGCGGGGCCAGGTTCGCGGTCGTTGCGCTCGTCGCGATCGGACTCCCCATCGCGCTGTCCCTGGCCGGCTTCGACTACTTCAACGCGCGGAACTCGATCGCGGTCGTGGTTCCGATGACGATCGCCGTCGCCGCCGGGTACGCGGTCTGGCGCGGGTCGTCCCGTGCCGTGGCGCTCGGGGGCGTGACGGCGGCCTCGCTGCTCGCAGTGGCGCTCACGGTCTCCCAGCCCAAGTTCCACAGCGAGGACTGGAGGGACGCGGCCCAGGACCTCGGTCCGACGCCGTGGCCGCGCGCGGTGGTCACCACCCCGGGCCAGGCGGGACGCAAGCCGCTCGAGTACTACCTCGACGCGTCGCTGCCCCCCGTCCGCGCCTCCCTGCGGGTCCGGGAGGTCGACCTCGTGGCCCTACCGCGGCAGGGCCACTCCCGCGTCGGGAGGCCTGCGCTCGCGCGCCTGCTGCATCTGCGGCTCAGCGAGTTCAGGGTGCTGGCGCGTCATGTGGAGCACGGCCTTGCCGTCGTCAGGTACGTGGCCAGCCGCGTCGTCGACGTCTACCCGGCGAAGCTCAACCTGAGGGTCGGGCGCAACGCGGCGACGGTCGTCGCGTGGCCGCGTACGGCGAGCGAGGAGCGCGACGACGAGGCGCGCAACGGCGCGCTCTGACGCGTCGGTCGCGCGCACGCCCAATGAACGGAACGGGGCGGCCCCAGTGACCGCCCCGTTACGGGCCAAGAGGCCCGCCGCATTACATGCCCAGAAGTCGGAGAAACGCTACCGGGGACGGACGAGCGGCGCGTAACCAGGTAGTGAAGTTGCGATGGGCCTCGGTAGATTCCAGCCGTGGCCGACGACTGGCGGGTGCGACTTCGCTTCGAGGACGAGGCCTCGGCGAGTCAGAACGAGAACGAGCTCGAGGCCGCCGAGGTCGAGGATGACGTGGCACGGCGGATGGGGAACCGGATCGCCGTGAGCCGCGACGGAGCCGAGCTCTTCCTCTACGCGGACGACGAGGATTCCGCGCGTGCCGCCTACCAGTTCGTCCGCTCCGACATCGCCGGCGGCGACCTGCGCGCCGAGGTCGAGCTCTCGCGCTGGCACGACGAGGCCGAGGACTGGGAGCCCGCCGACAGACCCCTTCCGCAGACCGAGGAGGAGCACCGCGCCGAGCACGAGCGGCTGATGGAGCGCGAGGACCGCGAGACGGCGGAGCGGGGCTACTCCGAGTGGGAGGTCAGGCTCGACCTGCCGAGCCGGCACGACGCCCACGAGCTGTCCGAGCGCCTCGAAGCCGAGGGTGTGCCGCACGTCACCCGCTGGAAGTACCTCCTGGTCGGCGCAACCGACG
>VAXR01000149.1 GCA_005885165.1 Actinomycetota bacterium | reverse complement strand
CGCGAGCATGGACGCCGACCGCGGGGGGTCCCGAGTGCGTTTGCCAGCCCTCTCCCTCTCCGTCTTGGCGAGGCTCGAGCACAACCCCGAGTAGCTCGACCCAGAAGCGTCGGGCGCGCTCGGGATCGTCTGCAGGAAACTCGATGAGTGACAGCGGGGAGTCCGGCACCGGCCACACGATAATCCCGCAGGGGCCGCACTCGTTTGGCGACGTTGAGCTGCTCTCGCTGTGCGCGAGCAGCGACGGTCTCTACGCGGCGGCCAATGAGGCCTCGATCAGCTGAATCTTGGCTGCGCGGGAGAGCCGCTTGATCCGAGCCTCTTCGCGCAGCGCGGCGGATCGATCAGCGACCGAGATCACAACCGCGAGCTCGATCGGTCGGCGGCTCCGCGTGTAGCGGCTGGCGGTGCCGGAACGGTGCGCGGCCAGGCGCCGCTGGACGTCGCTCGTCCACCCGCAGTACAGGGTGTCGTCGGCGCAGCGAAGCAGATAGACGCAGGCCACGCGCATGGCTTCGCCGGGGCGACGACGGTTACCTGCTCGCGAACGCTCATTTGGTTCAAAAGCCGTCTCATCGCCCCGATCGAAGGTCCGAAAAGCCTCGCCGTTAGCGGACGACGAAGGCGCGGCGGTTTCGCCCGGCCGGGCCCTCCCGGAACCCACTGCGAGTGACGGCTCTCGCCCACAGCTCGTAGTGGCCGTCGGGCAGGTCCGTCACGAGCGTGAGCCTCCATGGAGAGGTTCCCTTGGCCCTGATGAAGCGGCGGTGCGAGCACGCGGCCCGGGGCCCGAGGTTTCCGGAGCGGTCTGCGAAGCGGCAGCGGTGCCCTTTGACCTTCCTGGCGAGGGCCACCTCCACCCGCTTGATTCCACGCTTGCAGCCGAGGTCGCGAGCCGTGCCGCGGAACGCCACCTCGTTGGCGCGAATGCGGATGTGGCGAATCGTTGTGCGCGGCGAGTTGCTCGCAACGCAGGGCCCGTGCCCGGCCGTGAGGTCGCGGATCAGTGCCACCCAGTTGCGCTGGTGCTGGTGGCCCTTCCCGCTGTTGGTCAGCAGCACGGTGTCGGAGCCATCCGGGTTCTTGATCAGGGCGGGCGGCTCCCTGCGGTGCAGCGGCATGCCCTGCGCGCGGGTGATGTACGTGTACCCGCCGGCGGATGCGGTCTCGTTGTAGTCGCCCTCGAACGACCCGTCCCTGGAGAAGGCGTCGTACCACGCGTTCGAGGGCTTTACATCCACCTTCAACGGGGCGCTGAAGGTCTTGCCGCCGTTGCGCGACTCCTGGTCGTACGTGTCGATCGTCGGCGAGAAGAGCGGGGAGTTGCGGGACTCGTTGCGCTGCCGGTAGGCGACGTGCACCCGCCCGCTCGTGCCGACCGCGACGGTCACGTTGTAGTGGTCGATGCCGTCAGCCTTTCCGCCCGGATTGACCTTCTTGGGGGTCGACCAGGTGGTGCCGTTGTCGCTGGAGGTGCTGATCACCGCGTCGTTTGCCTTGTCGGTTCGGAAGCGGCCGTCGTCGAACACGGCGTACAACGCCCCAGACTTCAGGTCGACGGCCGCGGCGGGGAGCCCGTCCGCCGCCCGCTGGGCGCGCACTCCGTTCGAGTGGTTCTCCGTGATCTCGATTGGCGGCTGGAACGTCAGCGGCAGCGGGTAGGGCGTGGACCCCGCGTTCGGGGCCGAGATGAACACGTGGCTCGTGCCGGATGGCACCTCGGGCTCGTCGCCGCCCGCCGGCTGGGTCGGCGCCCCCGGCGAGGTCGTGTCGAGCACGATCCCGAGGCCGCCGCTCTTAAGGACCAGCGGGTACGCACCGATCCCCTGGCCCGGGAAGACGACCGGGGACAGCGTCTGGAAGTTCGGCAGCCAGTTCGCGCGCTTGTCGCAGTCGTGGTCGCAGTAGTCGTAGACGACCGGTGCGACGCGGTCCCAGACGACGTACACGCGGCCCTTGTGGTGCCCCGCCCCGCTGCCGTTGTCGACCACGATCCAGTTCTTGTCGTTGAGCCCGCCGAGCTTGTCGTCCTGCAGGATCACCGGCTTGCTCCAGTGCCTCCCGCCGTCTTTAGAGACGTTCACCGCGATGCCGCTGCGCAGCCCTCCGCCCGTGTTGAAGTCGAAAACGAGCGAATTCGCGTACACGGTGTTGTGGGGCCCGAAGGCGACGACCGCGTCGCTGGCTCGCTCGAACATGCCGCCCTGGTGGGGGAACGTCGTGAGGTTCGGAAGCTCGCCGTAGCGCCACGTCTTCCCGGCGTCGAAGGTGGTGGCGTACCCGTTGGTGGCGTCACCGCCGTCGGCGATCCTGCCCTCCTGGTACACGGCGACGACGTTGCGCGGATTCGCCGGATTCACCGCGATCGACGGTTCGATCTGCGTGTCCGGCTGGACGTACTCCTGGATGTCGGCGGGCTGCGGGTTGCGCGTACCGAGCTTGTCGACCCCGGTCCTCACGTCACGCACGAGCGTCGGCACGGTGTTCGCGGCGGACGCCGGCTGGGCGAGCGCCGGCAGTGCAGCCGCCGCGAGCGCGGCCACCAGCCATCTACCTCCCGTTCTCCTGCGTCCGAGCGTCGGTTCCCCTCCGGCGCCGGAGTCTAAGGCACCGACCCCAAGTCAACCGGGGCTCCTTTCGAAAGAACGATCTCAGTGCGCCCGTCGCGGTTCAGGTCTACAAGACTCGATCACCGGCGCCATCAAGATCGGAAAGTGGCGCACCTTGCACCGAGCCGACTGACCGACATCGAGCGGGCCTTCGGCCCACGTGGGCGCCCGCCAGGGCCTGTCGACATTCATCCAAACTTAGTCCTGGCCGCAGACGCCGAGCTGTCGATGCACGAGCGCAAGCGAAACCCGTTCACGCGGTCGGCCCAGGGGGGCCGGGTGCTCAGCGCGCTGATGCTCCCCTTCTTCCTCGTGAGACCACCCGCCGGTTTCGGCGTGTTGACGACGACCGGACGGCGTACGGGCAAGAAGCGACGCAAGTGCGTGCGCGTCGTGCGCGCCGGCGATCGCGCCTACCTCGTGATGCTCGGGCCGGCCCTTCTCGGGAGGACCGGACCTGGGACCACCTCCGCGTGGCTATGGAACATCCGGTCGAACCCCAGTGTGGAGCTGCGCCTTCGAGGCGGCAGATTCGCCGGCGCCGCGCGCGAGCTCGAAGAAGGAGTCGAGAAGGAGCGCGCGAGGGACGTCTACTGCGAGTCAGTCGGTCCTTTCGACTACCTCGAGTTCAACTTCCATCTGGGCGGCCGTCCCAGCCGCACGAGGATCGAGCAGCTCCACCGGCATTGGTTCGATACCGGTGTCCCGGTCGCGATCGACCTGGCCGGCTAGCCGCGTCGACGGCCGCGCGCCTTGCCGCGTGACCGTGCGCAGTGCTGCTTCGTGACCATCGTGTCGGTCGTTCCGTCTGCCCACCACAGCCGGACCGGCGTCTTCCAGTAGCCCGCCGCCGGGCATCTGGGCGGCGTCGTCAGATAGCTCCGGACGACTCCCCTCACGGTTCGCGTATAGGGCTTCACCTTCTGGATCGCGGCGAGCTGGAGGGTGTTGTCGACCGGGCAGCCGACCGGCGGGGTCGGCCAGCAGGTCGGTGAGTCCCATTCGATCGACGACCGGTCGCGGGAGAAACGGCCGCGGGCCACAAATGCGATGTACGGCGTGCGGGCGACCACGACCTGCTCGCCCGTGTTGTTGAAGATGTCCATGTGGAGGGTGGACCGGAAGCGACCCATCCATACGCCCTTGATCTCGCCGCCCCCCAGACGACTCGCAGCCGGGCAGGCGGCCGGCCCGAACGCCTCCAGCTCGAGATCGCTCGCCGTGCAGCGGGCTGGGACGCTCGTGTCGTAACGCATCCCGCGCGGCTGATAGAAGGTCATCCGCCTCATGTACGGCGGGTCCGCGCGCGGGTTGCCGGCGGCGTGATAGGCGCCGCTGAAGCTGAATCCGGTTGGGGCGCCCGGCCGGGTGGTCGTGTTGCGCTGGTCGATCGTCCCGTGCCGTCCGCTGATGGGCTGCCCGGCAGCCCAGGCTGGCAGGGCCGCAGCGATGCCGAGCGTGACTACGAACGGCGCGGCTTTCAGATTTGGATATCGCACCCCCGCCTCCCTTACGGCCGGGGCGGAGCCTACACAGTGCGAGCCTGCGTACGCGCTAGGAGACCCGCGTAGATGAGCGCGAACGTCTCGCCGAGGAGCTCGGGTCGAACCGATCCAGGCTCGATCAGCTCGTCGATTGAAAGGCCGCCGATGATGCTCATCACGATGCGCGCGACGTCCTCCGCCGGCATCGGGAGGTCGGGCGTCCCGAGGTGGCGCGCCCGCGCCTCGAGCGCTCGGGTCATGGCGCCGCGAAGCTTCCTCTGGCGCTGGGCGTAGAGGACGCGGAGCTCCGGGTCGCGGATCGCAAGGCTCCAGTACTCGCGCTCGAGCAGCACGGCGTCGCGCTCCTCGTCGAGCCGCCGGGCAAATTCCCGGCTCGCCTCCACCGACATGTCGCGGTCGGGCGGCGCCGATTCCAGCAGCGCGACCGCCGCGCGCGTGGGCGCGTCCACCCGCTCCTCGAGCAGCGTCATGAGGAGCTCCTCTTTCCCGGCGAAATGCCAGTACAGCGCGCCCTTCGAGTAGCCGGCGGCGGCGGCGATCTCGTCGACGCTCGCCTGCTGGTAGCCGCGGTCGGCGAAGACACGGAGAGCCGCCGCGAGGAGCTCCCCGCGAGCCTCGCGGCCCTGCGCACGCGCGGCGCGCGTGCGCCGGTCGAGACGGGGTGCGCGTTGCCTTCGCCGCCCAGGTTTTACGGCAGTGGCGATCGGGGAAATATACCGACTGACCGGTCAGTATGTACAGGCTCTATGTCATCCCCGGATCGCACGCCTGCCGCGCGGGGATCCTCATGCTCGAGCACAAGCAGGTGCCCTACCGCCGCGTCGACGTGCCTACGCTGTTGCATCCTGTGGCGGTCCGGCTGCGGGGATTCGACGCGGGCGGAGAGACACGCACCGCGGGCTGGCGGCGGACGCTTTCGATCCGTTTCGGCGATCTACTCGGGACCGTGCCGGCGCTGGCCGCCGACGGCCAACGGATCTCGACGAATCGCCAGATCGCGCGCTTCCTCGATGAGCGCCACCCCGAGCCCGCGCTGTTCCCCGCCGATCCCGACCGGCGGCGGCTGGTCGAGGAGGCCGAGCGCTGGGCGAACGAAGAGCTTCAGATGGCCGCACGCCGGATCGCTCTGGGGTGGGCGGTGCGCGACCCCGTGGGGTGCAGCCGCCGGGCCGCGGACGGCCGGATGGGCTATCTCCTCTACCGCCGCGAGCTCATGCGCCGCCTGATCATCCCTCAGATCGGGCGCAGGATCTTCGCCGTCAACCGGGCGGCCGAGCGCGAGCTCCTCGCCGAGCTTCCCGTGATGCTCGACCGGATCGATGCCTGGATCGCCGACGGGCTCCTCGGGGGAGTGGAGTTGAACGCGGCCGACTTCATGGTCGCGCCGAGCCTGGCGCTGATCCTGTACCGACCGGACATGCTGCCGGTGTTCGAGGGCCGGCCCTCCCTCGAGCTCGTCGACCGGCTCCTGCCCGAGCCGACCGCCGCCTGACTCCTGACCGGCGCGGGTTCGGCCGTCTAACCGGCGAGGGCCGCGCGTACGAAATCGATGTCGGTGCGCAGCTCGTCGACGCCGCCGGGAGTTTCAACCACCACGGGTGGGCCCGCCGATCCGATCATCGCGCTCAGCGTCTCCGGGCCGATCTTGCCCTGACCGAGGTTTGCGTGCCGGTCCGCGCCCGTGCCCGGGGGGTCGCGCGAGTCGTTCGCGTGCAGCAGAGCGATGCGGCCTACGATCGAGAGCACGCGCTCGACGGCGGCCGACAGCTCCTCGCCGGCAGCATGCGCGTGGCACGTGTCGAAGCAGAAGCCGACCTCGAAGCTCGTGTCGGTTGAGGAGACGCCCTCCCACAGACGCGCGAGCGCGTCGAAACGGCGCGCGACCGCGTTCGTTCCGCCGGCGGTGTTCTCGATGAACACGGGGACCGCGGACTCGAGCATCTGGAGTGTCCGCACCCAGCGTCCGACTCCTTCGGCGACGTCGTCGTCCGCATGGCCCCCGTGGACGATCACGGCTCTGGCTCCGACGTCGGCAGCGGCCTCGCACGTTTGCTGCAGGATCTTCCTCGATCCGTACCGCACGTTGTTCCGCGGCGAGCAGACGTTGATCAGGTACGGCGCGTGGACGTAGACGGGAACCGGCGAGCTACGGAGTTGTGAGGCGTCGTCGCGTGGTGGAGGCCTCTCCCACCCCTGCGGGTCCGACAGGAAGATCTGGACGCAGTCGGCGCCGATGTCCGCGGCTGCGTCGAGCGGGTGGTCGGGACCGACGTGGGCGCCGACCATTGCCGTGTTGGGAAATTCTCCGGGACTTGCTTGAAATCACACGCACAGAGGGGGTGAGAGTCAATTCTTCGCACCTATAGCTATGAAGAATGGACTCGCACCTTCGAGCTCTCGCCTCGCGACAAGCCGATGTCGTGGCCGCGTGGCAGCTGCGCGAAGCCGGCTGGACATGGGGCAAGATCGGGCATTACGTTCGACGCCGCGATTGGCGCGCACTGCATCCCGGTGTCTATGTACTGAACAGCGCGCCAATCCAACGGCGGCAGCGCTGGTTCGCGGCAGTGGTGACGGTGCCTGGCAGCGTGCTGAGCCATGGCAGCGCCGGTGCGTGCTACGGCTTCTATCGCTTCGAACGGGGCTACGAGGTCGTCACGCGGCAGGGACATGGCGGTCGCCGGCGGTACGGCGGCCTTCTTGTGTTTCGGTCCACGACCGTCGACGGCGATGTAACTCGCCACTCGGGTATCCCGATCACGACCGCGGCGCGCGTCTTGGTCGATTTGGCCCCGGGTCTCGACGAGAAGCGGATGGGTCGCGCTTTCCGCGAGGCCATTCGGCTGAAATGCACAACGGCGCAACGCGTCCGCGCCACCGTAGAGCGCCACGAGGGCCGGCCCGGCACACCACTGCTCGGCGCTCTGGCAACCCGCTACGGCACGATCCCGTACCGCCGCACCCGCTCCGACGCGGAGGGGCTTGCGCTTGAGGTGCTCCACGATGCCGGCCGTCCACCGCCGCAGGTCAACGTGGAGGTCGGGGGCGAGGAGGCGGACTTGGTCTGGGAGAACCTGATCGTCGAAATCGACGGG
>VAXR01000148.1 GCA_005885165.1 Actinomycetota bacterium | reverse complement strand
GGGCGAGGCCGACGTCCTCCACCTCAACCACCTGACCCCGATCAACGAGGCGGCCGCCCGGGCGTTCCCGGACGTGCTGGCGGTGGGGCACCTCCACGGGACCGAGCTCCTCATGTTGCGCGCGATCGACGACGGGGCGCCCGCGGCGTGGGCTTACGCGGACGCGTGGGCCGAGCGCATGCGCTCCTGGGCCCGCCGCTGCCGCCGCCTCCTCGTCCTCTCGCCGGATGCGGTGGACCGCGTGCCCGCCCTGCTCGGCGTGGAGCCGGAGCGCGTCGTGTGGGCGCCGAACGGATTCGAGCCCGACAGCTTCGACCGCCGCCCCCTGAACGGACGCGAGCGGATCGCCCTCTGGCGGCGGTGGCTCGTG
>VAXR01000147.1 GCA_005885165.1 Actinomycetota bacterium | reverse complement strand
CACTGCGGATCGTGCGCGAGTCCGGCGCCCGGGACGTGTTCCTCGCCGGCTGGCGCGGACACGAGGACCTCCCCGACGGGCTCAACGCCGCAGACGTCCTGGTGCTCGCTTCCGTCCACGAGCAGTTCGGCGCGGTGCTGGTGGAAGCGATGGCATGCGGCCTGCCGCCGGTCGCCGTCGACGCGCACGGACCCGCGACGATCGTCGACGACAGAGAGACCGGCTGGCTGGTCCCGCCGGACGACGAGGAGGCGCTGGCGGCCGCGATGCTGGCCGCCGCAACCGACGACGGCGAGCGGCGGCGCCGGGGCGAGGCCGCTTATAAAGACGCGCGCTCGAAGTACTCGTGGCCTGCGCTGGCCGAGCGGCTGGCGGGGGTCTACGACGAGGTGCGGGAGGAGGGTCCGGCCCGCCGGTGAGTCGTCGCGAAACGCCGTCGCTGTGGGGGATTTGGGCGATATAGGCCCCCCAAATCCCCACACCTCGCCACTGCGTGCCGGCACGCTCGGCGACCGGGCCGGCGCCTATCTTCAGGCCGGTGACGGCCAGCCCCTACCGCGACCCCGCGATCCTGTACCCGATCCGCCGCTCGGATCGAGCCCGCCACGTGCGCATCGAGGTCGACCGCGACGGCGTCCGGGTGATCGTGCCGCGCAGGATGCCGCTGCGCGAGGTAGCGCCATTCGTCGCGGCCAAGCGGCCGTGGATCGAGCGGACCCTTCGCCGCCACCGCGAGGCCGCGGCGCGCGATCCGGCCGTCCGGCTCGTCGACGGCGGGTCCGTGCCCTACCTCGGGCGCGAGCTCGAGCTGCGCCTGCGCGTGGAGCCCGGCCGGGTGCGTCCCCATGTGGCGATGCGCGGGGACCGGCTCCACGTGGCGGTCGGTCGCCCCGGCGCCGCCGCGCTCCGTGATGCGCTCGAGCGCTGGTACCGCAGGCGCGCGCGGATCGAGGTGGCCGCGCGGCTGGACGCCGCCGCCGCCCGCGCCGGCAGCACCTACTCGCGCCTCTCGATCCGGGGGCAGCGCACCCGCTGGGCGAGCTGCTCGCAGACCGGCGCGATGAGCTTCAACTGGCGGCTCCTGCTCGCCCCCGAGGAGATCCTCGACTACGTCGTCGAGCACGAGGTCGCGCACCTCGAGGTGCTCGGGCACTCGCGGCGCTTCTGGAGGCTCGTCGAGCGGCGCTGCCCGTCGTACCGCCAGCACGAGCGCTGGCTGCGCAAGCACGGGCCCGGCCTCTTCATCTAGCCGGTCTACTCCCAGCGGAAGAAGCGCACCGCCAGCGTCACGCCCCCGATCGACCACGCGACGAGCGCGAGCAGCGCGCCCACGTGGTGCCCGATCCCCGAGCCGGTGACGATCGCCGCCCGCAGCCCGTCGATCACGTGCTTCAGCGGCAGGGCGCGAGCGGCGGCGTCGAGCACTCCCGGCAGCGACGACGTCGAGTAGAAGGTCCCGGAGATGAAGATCATCGGGAGGAAGACCGCGTTGACGTAGGCGGGCGCGGCGTCGAAGTTCGGGATCGCGTGGGACATCGCGATCCCAAGCGACCCGAAGGCGACGACCCCGGCAAGCGTGAAGACGGCCAGCTCCAGGACGTCGAGGTGGCGCCACGTGAGCCCGTAGACCACGTGCCCGATGACCACCACCAGCGCGACCTGGACGACCGCGTTCGCCACCGCGTTCGCCAGCAGGCCGCCGAAGTAGGCGACCGGCGGCATCGGCGTGCCGCGGACCCGCTTCAGGATCCCCTGCTCGCGGAGGAACGTGATGTTGAAGGCGAGCGCGGTGAACGTGGTCGTCATCACGGCCAGTCCGGCGATCCCAGGGACCAGCGTGTTCAGGTCCTTCGTCTTCGACCCGAACACCGACGCGATCAGGAACAGGAAGATCAGCGGCAGCGCGAAGTTGAAGAACGCGGCGCTCGGATTGCGCCAGAACATCCGCCGCTCGAAGCGGAACTGCCGCCAGAGGAGCGCGCCCGTGCTCACGACGGCTCCTCGGAGGTCAGATCGAGGTAGACGTCCTCGAGCGTCGGCCGCGACACGCTCAGATCCTCGAGGCGCTCGCCGCGCTCGAGCGCCTCGCCGGTCAGGCGGTGCAGCAGCTCGGTGGGGTCGTCGGTCTCGTGCTGGGCGAGCTGCCCGTTCCGCCGGTACGAGATCCGGTACCGGGCGCGGTCGGCCGAGAGCTCGGACGGCGGCCCCTGCGCGATCAGCAGGCCGTCCTTGACGATCGCCACCCGATCCGACAGCGACTGCGCCTCGTCGAGGTAGTGGGTGGTGAGGAGGACGGTCTTGCCGAGCTCCTTGAGCTTCCGCACCACACCCCACGCCGTGCGGCGCGCTGCAGGGTCGAACCCGGTCGTCGGCTCGTCGAGGAAGATCAGCTCCGGGTCCCCGACGAGCGCCAGCGCGAGGTCGAGCCGCCGGCGCTGGCCGCCCGACAGCTTCCCCGCGCGGGTGTCGCGCTTCTCCTCGAGTCCCACGAGCGCGATCGTCTCCGAGGGGTCGCGCGGGGCCGGATACACGGCCGCCATGTGCTCGACCGACTCCCGCACGGTGGCCCGCGGGTAGAAGCCCGAGCTCTGCAGGACGATCCCGACGCGCTTGCGGAGCCCGCGGTCGCGCGCCGCCGGATCGCTCCCCAGCACCGAGACGTCGCCCCCGCTTCGCTTCCTGTAGCCCTCCAGGATCTCGACCGTGGTGGTCTTGCCCGCGCCGTTCGGCCCCAGCAGCCCGAAGATCTCGCCGCGGGCGACGTCGAACGAGATTCCGCGCACGGCCTCGACGGAGCCGTAGCTCTTGCGCAGATCGCGGACGCTTATCGCCGCCTCGGGCACGCTCCCACTATGCCAACCGGGGGCCACGCCGTGGAGGCGCACGGGCCTCCGGTCAGACGCCCGCTCCGGCACCGCCACGCCCCTCGCCGGCCGCGAACCGGGCCGCGCCGCGCTGAGCGACGGCGAACGTCTCGGCGCCCGCCCTCGCCTCGAGCGCCAGCCCCTGGTCGAGCGGGAGGCCGCTCCCCTCGATCGCCGAGCGGCGGTCGGCGAGCATCGTCTCCTGTGGGAAGCGTGCCAGCGCCTCGGCTATCTCGAGCGATCGGGTGAGGTGCTCGCCGGCCGGCACTATCTCGGTGACGATCCCCATCGCGTGCGCCTCCTCGACCGGAACCATCCGGCCCGTGAGTATCAGGTCGAGGGCGCGGCCGAGACCGGCGATCCGAGGCAGCCGCTGGGTCCCGCCGTCGATCAGCGGCACGCCCCAGCGCCGTTCCGGGAAGCCGAGCGTAGATCCCTCCGCCGCGATGCGCAGGTCGCACCAGAGCGCGAGCTCGAAGCCGCCGGCGAGGCACCATCCCGAGATCGCGGCGATCGTTGGCTTGGACGGGGTGCGGCGGGTGAACCCGAGCGGCCCGTCGGCCAGCCCCAGCCGCGGAGCGAACGATTCGACCGCCTTGAGGTCGGCCCCGGCGCAGAAGGCGACACCTCCGGCACCGGTGAGGATCAGGACGCGCGCGTCGTCGTCGGCCTCGAATCGGTCGTAGCCCTCGGCGAGCAGCTCCGCCGTTGGCCCGTCGACCGCGTTGCGGCGCTCCTGGCGGTCGATCGTGAGGATCGCGGCCGCGCCGGAGCGCTCGTAGGTGACCGGCTCGGTCGCCACCCGCGCGATGTTCCCAAATTAGCGCGGCTCCGGGCGGGGGCTCCGGAGCCGCGCGGCACGACGAGAGGGAGGGAACCTCGTCGAAGCTCCAGAATGGGAGCAGGACTTAAGGCGGGGCTAAAACTTCTGGTGGAGCGAAATCGCCGCCTGCTACCAGCCAGTGCGGCCGCGCAGGCGAGCCGCCTTGCGGGCGGCCTTGCGGCGCTCGAACACGCCCTGGAGCAGGGTGCCGACCGTCACCGCCAGGATGAAGAAGACGACCAGGCCGAGCGAGAAGAGCGTGACCACCTTGTCGTTGGTCTCGCCGACGAGCCCCTCGCCGTCCCCGCCTGCGAGCGCGGGTGCGGCCAGCAGCGCCTGCGCGCCGAGTACGGCGATCGCCACGACGAGTGCCCGAACCCTCATCGACCTTGACTCTACCGGAGGCCCGCGGTGGATAATCTCGGCCGAGGCATGGCCGAGGAGAAGCTCAAGTGCCTCGTCGAGATCCCCAAGGGGAGTCGCAACAAGTACGAGTACGACCACGACGAGGACGTGATCAAGCTCGATCGCTTCCTGTTCTCGTCGATGGTCTATCCGACCGACTACGGGTTCATCCCGGACACGCTCGCGCTCGACGGTGACCCGCTCGACGCGATGGTGTGCGTCTCGGAGCCGACCTTCCCCGGCTGCTTGATCTACGTCAAGCCGATCGCGCTGTTCCGGATGGAGGACGACAAGGGGATCGACGACAAGGTGCTATGCGTGCCCCTCCACGATCCGGCGTGGAACACGCTCGAGGAGCTCGACGACCTGCCCGAGCAGCTCCGCGCGGAGATCGCGCACTTCTTCTCCGTCTACAAGGACCTCGAGCAGAAGAAGGTCCGGGTCGACGGCTGGTACTCACGCGAGTACGCGATCGAGGAGATCCAGGCCGCGCGCGAGCGCCACCGCGGCGACGGCGGGTCCGACGGGGGCGGTGGCTGATCGTGGAACGGCTGAAGACGCTCCGCAACTTCGCGATCGTCGCCCTCATCGCGCTCGCGATCGCGCTGGCGCCGGGAGGCGGCAAGGGCCTCAACTTTGTCCTCTGGCTCCTCACCGCTGCCTTCTTCATCTCGATCGCGTTCCTGGGATTCCGGCTCTACATGGAGTACCGGTTCACGCTCGAGTCGCTGACGACGGAGCAGCGGGCCGTGCTGTACGGGTCGATCGGGCTCGCGTTCTGGGACTTCGCGGCCGCGCCGCGGCTGTGGCCGCTCGGCGGCGCCGGGATCGCGGTGTGGATCGCCCTGCTCGTGGCCGCGTCGGCAGGCGTCTACTGGGTCTGGCGCAAGTCGCGCGAGTACGGCTGAGCGGGCGCCGCGCTCAGCGCTTTCGCCGCTCGCGCCTCGCGATGGCGTCCATCCCGGCTCGCAGCGCCGCCGCCGAGAGCTGACCGGGCAGGATCGGGACGGCCCGGTAGGTCCCGTAGAAGAACCCGAAGTTGAACTGCAGGATCCGCTTGCCGGATGGTGCGATCTCGTCCGCACGCGGCGTCGAGCCCCATGAGACGACCCAGTCCCCTCCCGGCAGCAACCGCGCGCTCCCCATGAACGCTGAACGCAGCTTCGGCGCGGACACGTGCTCGACCACCCGCGCCTGCCTGCGACCGAGCTCGAGCCTGATCCGCAGCGCGCGCGGCGCCTGGTCCCACAGGGAGCGGTTGTCGTGAACCGTGAGGGTGCCGTCCGGCTGGACGCGGACGTCGTGCTGGCCGCCGAAGAGCCTGTCGCTCGAGGTGCCGTCGGCCATGTGCAGGCTTGCGGCCGTCGGCGTGCCTCCCAGTTTCCACTCCACCCGTCCGGTGGCCTTGTCGACTCCGTAGACGGCATCGGTGTGGCGGGAGGAGATCACGACCTTCGACCCGTCCGGCTCGACGGAGTTGAGATGCACGAGGTCGTACGCCCGCCGGCCGTCGGGGAGCCGTATCGAGTTCTTGAAGATGTAGAAGTACCAGCGGCTCGACGCCGACAGCGGGATGTGGTCCCGGCTGCTCCACGACCAGACGACCCGCCCGGTCGGCGTGAGCTCCTCCGCCACGCCGTCGA
>VAXR01000156.1 GCA_005885165.1 Actinomycetota bacterium | reverse complement strand
CGGCGGGCTCGTCGGCTCGGGAGGAGCCAGCCGGTCAAGACGAGCTCGATGTTTTCCTGCGCTCGTTCGCTTGCCATCTTGCATCCCTTCAGGTTTGCGTGGACAGGTACGGGTCGCGAGCAAGCAGGCGGTGCCCGCGCTCCACCACCGCTTCGAACCGTTTGGCTGCCCTACTCGTATTCATATAAGATACGCGTGATATGACTGCACAGGCCCTCCAAGACGCGCCCTTCCGCCTCTCGTCAGCGCCGACCCCGGTCGAGCTCGTGGCGAAGTACTTCCGTGTGCTGGGCGACCCGACACGCCTGCGGATCTTGGAGCTCGTCGAGGACCAAGAGCTGTCAGTGGGGGAGATCGTGGGGCGCGTAGGGCTGGCCCAATCGCACGTCTCGAACCACCTCGCCTGTCTGCGCTGGTGCGGGTTCGTCGAGACACGCCGCGAGCACCGGACGGTCTTCTACCGCGTTGCCGACGAGCGAGTCGCGAGAGTGATCGCGATGGCGCGCGGACTATTGGAGAACAACGCCGAGCACGTGGCCGCGTGCCGGCGAATCGAGGAAGCCGGGTGCTGATGGCTGAGCCTGGCCGCCTTCGGTCGTCCGGGTTCAGCCTCGTGCCGCTTGGGGCGGCTGTCATTGCAGTCGTCTGCTGTGCCGGCCTGCCGGCGCTAACACTGGGGCTCGGCGGCCTGACCCTGGCAGCTGTACTCGGCATCGGAGCCGGGGTGATCGCGGCGGCCGCAGTGCTGATCGTGGCGGTGGTCGCTCTTCGCGAGCGGAGCCGCCGCTCTCGCGCAGACAGGGAACAAGCGTGAAGATCGAACTCTTGTTTTTCGACGGTTGCCCGAGCTATGAGCGATTGGAGCCGCAGCTCGAGCAGTTGGTGCGCGACGCCGGCGTAGAGGATCCGATCGAGCTGCGCCGTATCGAGTCGCCGGAGGCGGCTGAGGCGGAGCGCTTCCTCGGCTCCCCGACCGTGCGGATCGACGGTGAGGACATCGATCCGGGCGCGCGGGACCGCAGCGACTTCGGGCTCAAGTGCCGTCTCTACCGGTTGGAGGTCGGGATGAGCGGGGTTCCGCCGGAGGAGTGGATCAGAGCCGCGCTCGCCGAGCGCGTCAGGCGGGAGCCGGAGGAGCCTGCGGATGGCCATTGACGAACTCGGCGTTGAGCAGCTCGCGGCCGAACTGGCCAACGCGATGCCGAGCCTGGACGACGCCGGACAGCGCGTTGCTCTGGCCACCTATCGGTTGCTCGCGAATGGCGACCCGGTAGCAGCCGAACAAGTCGCTGACCGCGCCGGACTCGCCGTTGGCGACGTCCGCCAGTTACTGGAGGAGTGGCCGGGGGTGTACCTCCGCGCGGGCGAGATCATTGGCTTCTGGGGGCTCGCCCTCGCGGACATGCCGCACGTGCTGCGTGTCGGCGGCCGCGAGCTCAGAGCCTGGTGCGCGTGGGACACGCTCTTCCTCCCCGAGCTGATCGGGCAGGCGGCCGAGGTCGAGTCGACGTGCCCGACGACCGGCGACACCATCAGGCTCGAGGTCGTCCCTGGCGATGGCGTCCACGAGCTCTCGCCCGCTACCGCGGTGCTCTCGTTTCTTAGACCCGACCGGCCCTTCGACGCCGACCTCGTCATGAGCTTCTGCCACTTCGTTCACTTTTTCCGCGACGAAGCTGCGGCGGAGGCGTGGACCGCGAAGCACTCGAACACCTTCGCGATCTCCGTCGCACAGGGCTTCGAGATCGGACATCTCAGTAACCGCCGCAAGTTCGGCCGCGCGCTCGACGACTCAACCCCGCGCTCGGTCGTGACCTAACCCCGTACGACGGAGGCAAACGGTGCCGACCCGCATCGAGATCGATGAGCTACATGCCCTGCTTGGCGGCGAGGCGCAACTCGTGGAGGTGCTACCCGCGGACGAGTACCGCGAAGAGCACCTTCCAGGCGCGATCAGCATCCCGCTGAAAGAGCTCGACACGCAGACGACGGCGGGGCTCGATAAGGGCCACCCGATCATCGTCTACTGCTGGGACTACCTCTGAGACATGAGCCCACGAGCCGCGTGTCGGCTCGAAACGCTCGGCTTCGAGCACGTCTACGACTACGTTCCGGGGAAGGCCGACTGGCTCGCGCGCGGGCTCCGAACCGAGGGCGAGGACACGGACCAACCGCGCATCGGACCGCTGGCTCGCGGCGACGTCGTCACCTGCCAGCTCGACGAACCCGTCGGTCAGGTGTGGGAGAGAGTTCAGCCGTCTCCGTACCGTTTCGCCCTCGTAATTGCGTCTGACGGCACGGTCCTCGGCCGACTGCGTAGATCAGCGCTCGAAGGCGAGCCGACGGACATGGCGGAGAGCGTCATGGAGCCGGGCCCGTCAATCGTTAGGCCCGACACGACGGTCGTGGATCTTCGGGAGCGGCTCGACAAGCGGGCGCTCCGGACCGCGCTCGTAACGACGCCCGAAGGAAGGCTGATCGGGCTGGTCCGACGTGAAGCCCTGGGCTAGCGACTTTCGAGTCGACAGCGGAAGCGAAGGATCGGGGGTCAGAGCCGGAGCGTGACCGTCAGGCGCGCGCGGCCGGTGTGGCCCGCAGCGTCGGAAAGCGTCACGCTCAGCGCCAGCTTGAGCTTGCTCCGGGTCTCCAGCTTCTTCCGCGCATTCTTGGTGAACTTGACGAGCACGCTGCGAGTGCCCGCCGAGCGCAGCGCCGCTCTGCCCTTCGCCACCACCTTGCCGGATGCTTTCGCGTCGACCGCGGCCTGGCCCGGCCCGTTGGTTGTCACGAACACGCGAAACCCCTTCTTGAGCGCATCGGCGAGCCCTGGCAGCTTCGCGGCCTTCGCGCTAATACGGAGCGGATCGTCGTTCTGGATCGTGCCTCGTCCCACGCCGTCGGCGATCACCGCGCCGGACGGGCTCAGCAACTTGACCTTGAAGGTCTCGTTCGGCTCGTGCGCCCTGTCGCCTACCACGCGGACGCGGACGATCTTCGTCTGCTCGCCCGGCGCAAACGTGAGCGTGTCCGACGCGGCCCGGTAGTCCGCGCCCGCCAGCGCGGTGCCGTCCTGCGTCGCGTAGCCGATGGTCACGGGCGAAGGGCTCGGGTTGGTGAGCGTCACGCGGAAGTCGAAGGCGGTCGTCCCGCTGTTTCCCTCGGCCTTCGTCACGTCCGTGATCGAGGCCCGCGGGGCAGCGCACTGGAATCCGGGCGTCGTCGGGTTGCCGTCGGCGCCGTCGGTCAGGAACGGCGCGAACGTGACGTGGGCGTGCGGATCGACGATCTTCTGGCCCACCCCGGCCGGGTTGGTGGCGATCGTCGGCCCGCTCGGGCTGCCCCACCAGTTGAACCGAGCGTCGAGCGCGCCGTCGTACTCGTCGGCGTTTAGTTCGAGGCCCGACGTTGCATTGCCGCTGAGGCTGTTGCACGTGGCCGTCACGCCCGTGTTGTGGCCTCCGCCTCCGAAGTCCCCGATCCTCACGCCCCGCGTCATCCCGTCTTGGATCGTGTTCTCGGTAAGGGTGAAGTTCGCGACGTTGCCCCCCATCACGACCTGGGACGAGTTTGAGGCCTTGACCACGTTCCGGGTGAACGTCGAGTCCGTGAGGTTGAACGCAAGGAACCCGTTGCCGTTACCGTCGAGGACGTTGTTCGAGATCGTGAAATGCGACTGGGAGAAGGGGCTGGTAGAGCCGGGCAAGACCGCGGCGTTGCCGTTCCCCACGAAGCTGTTGCTGTCGATGGTGACGCCGGTCTGGGCGCCGCCGGCCTGGAACTGATCGGTGTAGATGCCGGTGCCGCTGATAGGCCCCGAAAGGTTGTTCTGCTTGAACAGGTTGCCGCGGATCGTGGTGAAGTCGCTGCCGAGCCCAAGGCCGGCGATTGCGTTCTGGACGATGTTGTTTTCGAGCAGGTGGCCGTAGGTGTCGGGCCGGATCAGGATTTCGAAGCCGTAGGTGCTGCTGCTGCCCGCCCCCTGCGCTGTGAAGCCGTCGATCGTCACGTTGTTGGCGCTCACGTCGAACGCCGTGGTCTCGCTCGACCCGGAACCCGTTCCGACCACCACGGCCTCGGTGGCGGGCAGGCCGGTGCGTGACGGATCGCGAGCGTCCACGCCTGACTTCGGTCCCTGCAGGACGAGCGACTTGTTGACGGTTACGAGCTCGGCGTAGGTCCCCGGACAGACCCGGATGGTGTCGGCGCCGGCAGTCGCTGCGGTGATCGCCGCCTGGATCGTCGTGTACGCGGAGCCGGGGGCACCGGCGTCGCAGTTGGCGACGGTGGCCATGCCGTCGGAGTCGACCAAGCGCGTGGTCGCGGCCGCAGGACCAGCGACGAACAGAACCGCCCCGAGCACCACCGCCGCCGGCAGCGCGCGGCGCGCCCTCAACGCTTGCTCCACTCCTCGTCGCGCCACTGCCCCCGCTCTCCGTGCGTTAGCCGACCCGTCCAGCATAACCCCGCGACCCTGGGTAGGCCGAGGGGCGCCCGGCCCGGCCTCAGCCGGCGCCGGCGATCACGATGACGACGCCGGCCTGAACGTCGGGCGTCAGGGGGCCGGCGCGTGCCACCGCGCAGGCGAGCGACTTCCCGCGAGCGCGGACACGACGACGGCGGCGAGGATCGCGGTCGCGAGACCCAGGGCGGCGACTTTGCTCACCTCGAGCACGAGCACTGCGCCGAGTACCGCCCCGCCGAGCATTGTCCCGACGGCAAGGAGACGCCGGATCACGGCGAAGCGGTCCCCCTGACGCGTGTCGGCGGCAATG
>VAXR01000155.1:1759-12499 GCA_005885165.1 Actinomycetota bacterium | reverse complement strand
TGCACGAGGACCTGCGCGGGACGGGCGTCGGCGTGAGCGCCATCTTCCCCGGCTTCATCGCGGAGGCCGGGCTGTGGGGCGACACGGGCCTCAAGCTGCCGCGCGGCTCGGGCCGACTCCGCACGCCCGACGACGTGGCGGACGCCGTCCTCAAGGCGCTAGAGACGAACCGCCCCGAGATAGACGTCGCGCCCGTGCTTCAGCGCTCCGGCGGCTGGTTCACCGGCTTCGCGCCGCGCTTCGTGGCGGCCTCGATCCGCGCCGGCGGCGGCGAGCGCATCTCGGCGGCGATGGCCGAGGCGCAGCGTCAGAAGCGGTAACTCACTTACGACTGGTCACTCAAGCCGGTCAGGGCCGGTTCTAAGTGACCAGGCAAGTTGCTGAGGGCGGTTCGTGGACCACTTAGGTAGTACATGGGATACCTAACTGGACCATCATCTTCCGACCGGGCCCGGACTCCTCCGGCGAGAAACGCTAGTCGGCCACGCCGAGCGCCTCGCGCACGATGCGCGCCTGCTCGGTTCGGTGCGCCGCCGCGTAGCCCTCGCCCGGGCTCGCCCGCAGCTGCCGGCCCACGTACTCGTAGCCGACCCCCTCGGGCATGATCCACGACAGGCGCGACTCCATCACGTTCCGCGCGCCCATGTTCTTCGGCTCCTCCTGCGCCCACACCACGGTGCGCAGCGACGGGTAGCTCTTCATCAGCTCGCGCAGCTCGTTCTCGGCGAACGGATACAGGAGCTCGACTCGCCCGATCGCGACATGGTCGAGCGTGTTCCTGCCCTCGTGGGAGCAGAGCTCGTAGTAGAGCTTGCCGGTGCAGAGCACGAGCCGCTCGACGTCCTCGCGCGCACCCGGCAGCGACGGGTCGTCGAGCACTGGCTGGAAGCGGCCGCCGGTCAGGTCCTCGAGCCCGGACGTCGCCGCCGGCAGGCGCAGCAGCGACTTCGGGGTCATGATCACGAGCGGGCGGCGCTTGCGGATCAGCGCCTGCCGCCGCAGCAGGTGGAAGTACTGGGCCGGCGTCGAGCAGTTGGCCACGCGGATGTTCCCCTCCGCGCCGAGCTGGAGGAAGCGCTCGAGCCGGCTGCTCGAGTGCTCCGGCCCCGACCCCTCGTAGCCGTGGGGCAGGAGCAGCGTCAGCCGCGTGTCCTGGCCCCACTTGGCGAGCCCGGACACGATGAACTGGTCGACGATCACCTGCGCGGCGTTCACGAAGTCGCCGAACTGCGCCTCCCAGCAGACAAGCACGTCGCGCGCCTGCGCGCTGTAGCCGTACTCGAACGCGACACACGCGTTCTCCGACAGCGGGCTGTTGTGGAGCTCGAACGGGACCTCGGCCTTCGGGAGGCGCTGGATCGGGCACCACCGCTCGCCGGTCTTCGCGTCGTGGAAGACGAGATGGCGTTGGCTGAACGTGCCGCGCTCGGTGTCCTGACCGGTGAGCCGCACCGGCACGCCCTGGGCGAGGAGCGATGCCCACGCGAGCGCCTCCGCGTGCGCCCAATCGATCGTCCCGTCCTCGAGCGCCGCGCGCCGCCGCTCGATCTGCGGCCGCAGCTTCCGGTGCACCTCGAACCCTTCCGGCACTCGCAGTAGCTGTTCGTTCAGAGCCCGCGCCGACTCGGCGGAGATGTCGGTCTTCGGCTCGGGGCTCGCGCTGCGGTCGAGCTCGTGCTCGCCCGTGTCGGGGCCCTCCGCCAGCGACACCCGCAGCTCCTCGTGCGCCGTCGCCAGCTGCCGGCGCGCCTCCTCCGCCAGCCCGTCGGCCTCGTCCTGCGTGATGATCCCCTGCTCGACCAGACGATCGGCGTAGAGCTTCCGCACCGGCGGGTGCTTCTTGATCCGCTCGTACATCACCGGCTGGGTGTAGGCGGGCTCGTCCTGCTCGTTGTGGCCGAAGCGCCGGTAGCCGATCAGGTCGATCAGGACGTCTCGCCCGAAGCGGGCGCGGTAGGCCATCGAGAGCCGCACGGCGGCGATGCAGCCCTCGACGTCGTCGGCGTTGACGTGCACGATCGGCACGTCGAAACCCTTCGCGAGGTCGGATGCGTAGCGCGTCGAGCGGCCCTCCTCGGGATCGGTCGTGAACCCGAGCTGGTTGTCGGTGATGATGTGGATCGTGCCGCCGGTCGCATAGCCCGGAAGCGCCTGCAGGTTGAGCGTTTCGGCCACGATCCCCTGGGCCGGGAAGGCCGCGTCGCCGTGGATCAGCACCGGCAGCACGAGCGTCGGGTCGTGCGAGAGCTCGCGGCTGTCGCGGGTCGACTGGTCGGCGCGAGCGCGGCCCTCTACCACCGGGTCGATGTACTCGAGGTGGCTCGGGTTCGGCGACAGCGTGACCTTGACCGTCCTGCCGTCGGGCGTCTTGTAGGTGCCGAAGGCGCCGTAGTGGTACTTCACGTCGCCCGTGCCGCCGGAGGGCATGGCGGTGTCGGCCTCCAGGTTCTGCTCCCCCTCGAACTCGACGAGGATGCTCTGGTAGCGGCGCCCAACGGTGTGGGCGATCACGTTGAGCCTGCCGCGGTGGGCCATGCCGATCACGACCTCGCGCGCGCCCGCGTCGGCGGCCAGCTCGACCGTCTCGTCGAGCATCGGAACCAGCACGTCGACGCCCTCGATCGAGAACTGCTTGCGCCCCAGGAAGGCCTTGTGGAGGTAGGTCTCGAGCGCCTCCACCTGCGACAGCCGCTGCAGGAGCCGGCGGCGGAGCTCGGCGCCGGGCGGCCAGCGGTGGTCGCCCGACTCGATCACCTGGCGGAGCCACACGCGCTGCTTGTGGTCCGAGATGTGCTCGATCTCGTAGGCGATCGTGCCGCAGTAGGTGTCCTGGAGATGGGGGAGGGCGTCGGCGAAGGTCTCGCCGGGCACGGCCACCCGGAGCACGGATGCCGGAATGGCCCGCATCAGCTCGGGCGTGAGGTTGACGGTCTCGGGATTGAGCGCCGGGTCCCCGACCGGCTCGGACCCGAGCGGGTCGAGCCGCGCGGCGAGGTGCCCGTGCATGCGGTGGGCCTTGACCACGCTCGTCGCCGCCTGGACGGCCTGGAGCAGCGCCTCGTCCGCTACGCCCGTGATCTCGGGCTTGACCGCCGACGGCGCGGGCTCGTCCGCTGTGACCGGACCGGCGCCGTCCTCGGGCAGCTTCGCGGCGGGAGCCCGCTCCGCCTCCGCCAGCCCGAGGGCGTCGAAGATCTCGTCGTAGAAGCCGTCCTCCCCCTGGAGGAGCTGATCGATCCGCCTCAGGAAGGCACCCGACTCCGCGCCCTGGATCACGCGGTGGTCGTACGTGCTGGTCATGGTCATGACCTTCGCCACGCCGATTTCGCGGACCTTCACCGGATCGGCCGTGCGGAGGCCCGGGGGGAGCCCGATGGCGCCCGTGGCGACGATCGTCCCCTGGCCCGGCATGAGCCGCGGGACGCTCGCGACGGTGCCGATGCCGCCGGGGTTCGTGAGCGTGATGTTCGCGCCGGTGTACGCGTCGGGCGGGAGCGTGTTCTCGCGCGCGCCGCCCACCAGCTCGTCGTAGCGCGCCACGAACGAAGGGAAGTCGAGCGTGTCGGCCTGCTCGACCACCGGCACGACGAGCGAGCGGCTGCCGTCCGGGCGCTCCACGTCGACCGCCAGCCCGAGGCTGACGACGCCCGGGTCGATCCGGAACGGCTTGCCGTCCTGCTCCTCGAACGAGTTCGTCATCACAGGCATCTCGCGGGCGGCGCGCACGATCGCCCACGCGATCACGTGAGTGAAGGAGAGCTTCTTGCCGCCGTCCTTCAGTGCCCGGCGGCGCGCGTCGAGCGTGTCGACCTCGAGCGTGCGGAAGCTCGTGGCCGTGGGGATCCCGCGGCTCTGCTCCATGAAGCGGGCGAGCGTGGCCGCCGGCCCGCGGATGGGCTTTGCCGTGGCCTCGCCCGAGAGCGGCTTCGGACGCGCCTTCGGCGGTTCCTTCGGAGGGGCGGGCGCGACCTCAGGCGTAGCGCCGCCGCCGTCCGACTCGAGCGCGGCAAGGACGTCCGCCTTGGTCACCTTCCCGCGCGGACCGGTGCCCTCGATCCCGGTCACGTCGAGGCCGTTCGCGTCGGCTATCCGGGCGGCGACCGGTGTGGCGTTGGCGGCGCCGTTCCCCGCCTCGGCGGGCCGCGGCTCGGGTGCCTGCGCGGGCGCGCGCTCCCCCTCGTCGAGTCCCGGCTCACCGGCCGGCATCCTGGCCCCGGCCGCGACCGGCGCGATCCGGCAGAGCACCGTCCCCGGGGTCACCGTCTGGTCGGGCTCGACGAGGATCTCCGCGATCGTGCCCGCAACCGGCGAGGGCACCTCGGCGTCGACCTTGTCGGTCGAGATCTCGACCAGGCCCTCGTCAACCTCCACCTCGTCGCCAACCTTCTTCAGCCACTCGAGAACGGTCCCCTCGGACACCGACTCGCCCATCTCCGGCAGGGTTACGTCGACGAGCTCGGACGGCGCGGCCGCAGGTGCCTCCTCCTTCGCCGGAGCCCCGTTGCCGCCGGCGACCTCGGCTGCACGCTCGTAATCGGCCTCCGCGGCGGCCCCATGCTCCGCGACCTCGACGACCGACTCGTCGGCGAAATCGGCATCGCTCTCCGCCGCCTCCGGTGCGCCTCCGTTCCCGGTGGACGCGGCGGCGCCGTTCACCTGGATCTCCCCGAGCACGGCGCCCGTGGGCACGGTCTCGTCAGGCCCGACGAGGATCTTGGCGAGGATTCCGCTGGCCGGGGCGGGGATCTCCGTATCGACCTTGTCGGTGGAGACCTCGACGATTCCCTCGTCGGCCTCGACGGGGTCGCCTTCCGCCTTGAGCCACTCCAGGATCGTCCCCTCGGTCACCGATTCGCCCATCTCGGGCATGGTGATCTGGACGGTTGTCCCTGCGTCCATTTAGAGCAGCTCCAACTGTAGCCCTTCGCGGGTTTATCGGGCAGTCCTTCCCTAGGACCCATACCCGGTCCCGAGCGTGCATTTCGCGGTCGTGGCAAGCTCTCCCGGATGGGTGTCGCGACGGCCTCGCGCCGGGTCAAGTTCTGGGGTTGGGGATACGAGGACGCCAGTCCGTCCGCCGACGAGCTGCGGAGCGCCGCCGCCGGCATCCGCGAGCACCTCGGCTTCGAGCCGGCCGATGTGGAGCTGCCGGTCGAGCTGGACGCGATCGAGCTCGCGAAGCCGCGCCTCGAGCCGCCTGCCGCGCTCGCCGAGATCTGCTCGAGCGAGACCTATGACCGGGTCTCCCACGCCCAGGGCAAGGGCTACCGCGACGTGGTCCGGGCGTTCCGCGGGCAGATCGAGCATCCGCCGGACGTCGTGGCCTACCCGCGCGACGAGTCGGACGTCGTGGCCCTGCTCGGGTGGTGCGCGGACGCCGGCGCGGCGGCGATTCCGTACGGCGGCGGGACGAGTGTGGTCGGCGGCGTCGAGCCGCGGCTCGGCGATTCCTACGCGGGCGCGGTCTCAATCGACCTGCGGTCGCTCGACCGCGTGCTCGACGTCGATCCCGTCTCGCGCGCGGCCCGCATCCAGGCCGGCGCAGCCGGGCCGGTGCTCGAGGACCAGCTCCGCCCGCACGGGCTCACCCTGCGCCACTTCCCGCAGTCGTTCGAGTTCTCCACGCTCGGCGGCTGGATCGCGACGCGCGCGGGCGGGCACTTCGCAACGCGTCTGACGCACATCGACGACCTGGTCGAGTCGGTGAGGGCGATCACACCGGCAGGGGAGTGGGAGAGCAGGCGCCTGCCGGGATCGGGTGCCGGACCGAGCCCCGATCGAGCGCTCCTCGGCTCCGAGGGAATCCTGGGCGTGATCACCGAGGCGTGGGTCAGGCTGCAGGCGCGCCCAGGCTGGCGGGCGTCGGCGAGCGTGCGCCGAGCTCTCGCAGTCGGGCCTCGAGCCGTCCAACTGCCGGCTGATCGACGCGGAGGAGGCGGCAGTCACCGGAGCGGGGGACAACGGCCGCGCGCTGCTGGTGTTGGGGTTCGAGTCCGCCGACCACCCGCTCGAGCCGTGGATGACTCGCGCGCTCGAGTGCTGCGCGGACCACGGCGGCGAGGCCCCGGAGGGCGCGCGCTACACGGCGCCGGGCGACGAGATGCGCCGCGACACCGGTGGGGCAGGCGCCTGGCGCCAGGCGTTCATCTCCGCCCCCTACCTGCGCGACACGATGGTGCTGGCCGGCGTATTCACCGAGACGTTCGAGACGGCGATCACCTGGGACCGGCTCGACTCGTTCGTGGAGGACGTGCGGGGCCGGGCGGAGGCCGCGCTGCGTGAGATCGCCGGCGCGGGAAGCGTCACCTGCCGCTTCACCCACGTCTACCCGGACGGCCCGGCGCCGTACTTCACGATGCTGGCCCCGGCCGTGCGGGGCGGCGAGCTCGAGCAGTGGGGCGCGGTCAAGGCGGCGGCGTCGGAGGCCGTGCTCGCGGCCGGCGGCACGATCACCCACCACCACGCGGTGGGACGCGACCATCGCCCCTGGTACGACCGCCAGCGGCCGGACCCGTTCGCGCGGGCCCTGCGGGCAGCCAAGGCCGAGCTCGACCCGCTCGGCATCCTCAACCCCGGCGTCCTGATCGATCCCTCGCGTGGCTGAGCTCGCGGTCGGGGCGGGGGTCGAGCTCCGGTGAGCGAGTCCGCCCGCAGGCGGGAGATCGCCCGCGCGGACCGCGTCCTTCCCGGGGTCTGGCGGCTGCGGCTGCCGCTGCCCTGGCCCGGGGTGCCGCACGTGAATGCGTGGGCGCTGGCCGCGGGCAGTGGAGTGGTGCTCGTTGACACCGGCCTCGGCGGCCCGGGCGGCATCAAGCAGCTCGAGCTCGCCATGTCCCAGGCCGGGTTCCAGGTGGAGCACGTCCGGTTGGTCGTCTGTACCCACGCCCACTCCGATCACTACGGGCTCGCGGGGACGATCCTCGACGTCGCCGGCTGCGAGCTCTGGATGCATCCCAACCACCAGCACTTCACGAAACGGGCGGCCGACCCGGAGGGGATGCTCCAGCGGCGCATCGAGGTCGCGCGCCAGAGCGGCGTGCCCGAGGAGGCTCTGCGGCGCTATCAGTCGTCGCAACGCGGCGGCGACCTGGGGGTCGACCGGATCGCGCTTCCCGATCGCGACCTCCTCCCCGGCGTCGAGATCCAGACGGACCTCGGCGTGTGGCAGGTCTACGAGACGCCGGGCCACGCGCCCTCGCACGTCTGCCTCCACCAACCCGATCGCGACATCCTGATCTCCGGGGACCATCTGCTGGGCCGCGTGTCGCTCTACTACGACTACGGCTACACGCCTGATCCCGCCGGGGAATTTCTCTCGAGCCTCGACGTCGTCGACCGGCTCGGCGCCCGGCTATGCCTGTCCGGTCACGGCCGCCCGTTCCGTGACGTCCACGGCCACCTGGAGGCGAACCGCCGCGAGGTCGCCGAGCGCATGGGCCGCGTGCGGGCGGCCCTCGAGGAGGGCCCCAAGACCCCGTTCGAGATCGTCCCCACGCTGATGCAGACCGAGGACCTCACGCCGATGCTGGTCAACTGGGGGTTGTCGGAGACGCTCTGCTACTTGCGCCACTTCGAGCTCGGCGACGCGGCGCGGAAGATCGACGGCGAGGAGCCCGAGCGCTGGGCCCTGGTCGAAGGCGCCCGCGCCGCGTGACCGGGAATCAGCCGCCGCTCGGGGCGCCGCCCGCGCAGGCGCGGCTCGCCGCGGCGACCCTCGCCTTCAGCGCCGTCGACGCCTTCTTCGCGGCGAGCGCCTGCACCTCCGGCGGACTCAGCTCCTTGAGCAGCCCGCTGGCGATGCACTTGGAAGCGGCAGACTTCGCGTAGCCGTTCTTCACGAGGATCCGACCGAGCCCTGTGGGCGACGTCGGGCTGTTCGGCCCGTAGGGGTTCGGGCTCCCGGGGGCGGAGGTCACGCCGCCAGTGGACGTGCTCGTGCTCTTCGCGGAGCTCGGGGTGGAGGTCGTGCTCGTGGTGATCCCGCCCGGGCTTCGCGCGTGCGACTTCTTCGACGATCCGCCGCAGGCGGCGACCGTCAGCGACAGGACCAGCGCCAGCGCGCCGATCGCCCAGCCGCGGGTCCGACGACAGGCCACTTCTACGCGGGAACCGCCTCGGTGCGGTCCCAGGGCCGCATGGCGCGCAGCGCCGCGAGGATGGCGCGCGTGGCCGGCGATCGGTTCAGCGTGTAGAAGTGGATGCCAGGGGCGCCGCGCGCGAGCAGCTCCCCGCACTGCGCCGTGGCGTAGGCGACCCCGAGGTCCTTCACCGCGTCCGGGAAGTCGGCACGCTCCGCCAGCTCCCGCTCCAGGCCCGCCGGGATGCTGGCCCCACAGATCTCGGTGAAGCGCTTGATCTGCGCGTAGTTGGTGACGGGGATGATCCCCGGGATGATCGGCACGTCGATTCCCATCGCGCGCGCCTCCGGGACGAAGTCGAAGTAGAGCTGGTTGTCGAAGAAGAGCTGGGTGATGAGGAAGCTTGCGCCGGAGTCGACCTTGCGCTTGCAGAAACGAAGGTCAGTCTCGAGATCCGGCGCCTCGGGATGCACCTCGGGGAAGCACGCGGCGCCGATGCAGAAGTCGTACTCGCTCGCGATCAGCTCGATCAGCTCCGGCGACGAGTGCAGGCCCTCGGGATGCGGCCGCCATTCCGTCTCGCCGCGCGGGGGATCGCCGCGCAGGGCGAGCACGTTGTCGATTCCCGCGTCGCGGATCTCGTCGAGGATCTCGCGCAGCCGGCTGACCGGCTCGCCCACGCACGACAGGTGAGCCATCGCCTCGATCGCGAGGTCCTGCTTGATCCACTTGGTGATCTCGACGGTGCGGTCGCGCGTGGAGCCACCGGCGCCGTAGGTCACGGAGACGTACGCCGGCTCGTCCTGGCGGAGGTCACCGAGCGCCGCCCTGAGCTGCGCATCACCCGGCTTGGTCTTGGGCGGGAAGAACTCGAATGAGAAGACCGGCCGGCGGTCCTCGAGGATCTCGTCGATCCGCACAGGAGAAGGTTACGAGCCCTCTCCTGAAGTCCCTCCATCTTCCGTTTTCCCCCCGTCTGCAGGGGGAACGATCTCGAGGCCCGTTGCCACGCGCTGCTGCCCGTGCATCGTGTACTGCACGTCGACCGAGTCGTTCTTCCGGTACGTGCCTGCGATGGCCAGCGCGATCGAGAGCCAGCGCCAGAAGCCGAGGCGCCCCTCCTTCTGGAGCGGGCGCGAGAACGCCAGCGCGTGCCCGAAGAGCTCGTAGTCGACTCCCTCCTCCTGCGGCACGCCGTTGACGAACACGCGATAGGGAGGCTCCGCGCCGCGAGGGAGCGGCACGATCCAGCGCTTCGCTTGCGGTTGCACGGGCGCCGATAATCGCATCCGCCGGCCTCCCGATCGCGGGTCAGCGCGGCGCGATCTGGCGGCGCAGCGCCGCGTAGGCGGACTCGCCTCCGCGCTGCTCGATCAGTCGCCTCCGCAGCCGGCCCGTCCAGCTCTCCACCGAGCCGTCGCCGCGCACGTCCACGCCGGCGCGGAGGCGCCCCGGGCCCGAAAGCTCAAGCCGTGCCGTTACCTGCTGCACCGGCTCGAACCGGCGGACCTTCAGATCGATCGCCCCCGCGCGCGCGCTGTCCTGCAGCTTGGCGCCGCGTTCCTCGATCGCCGCGAGGGCGGACTCGGCGTCGTCATAGCTCGATCGCTCCACCCGCGGCCCCTCACGGACCTTCACCCTCCAGGAGGCCATCCAGTGGCCCTTCATACCATCCGCGCGTGGCCCGGGCCCCGCGGATCCTGATCGTCTCCGCCGACATCGGCGAGGGTCACGACGCGCCCGCCCGCGTGCTTGCCGCTGGGATCCGAGCGGAGCGGCCCGACGCCGAGGTCGAGATCATCGACGGCCTCGACGCGATGGGGTCGCTTGTCGCCCGCGTCGTCCGCGACGGCACCGAGATCGTCTTCGGGCGCCTCGCCTTCCTCTACGACCTCGAGTACTGGCTGGTCGTGCACTTCCCGCCGGCCCGCTGGCTGGCCGGCACGCTGATGTACCTGGTCGGCGGCCGCGGCCTGCTCCACGCCATTCGCGCCTTCAAGCCGGACATCGTCGTCTCCACATATCCGGGCACGACCGATGTCATCGGGCGCTTCAGGCTCGACGGGTACCTGAGCGTGCCCACGTGCTCGGCGATCACCGACCTCGCGGCTCTCCGCTACTGGGCGCACCCGGGGGTGGACCTGCACCTCATCACCCATCCGGAGTCGACCGAGGAGGTCCGCGATATCGCGCCAGCGTCGAGGATCGAGTGGGTGCAGGGGCTCACCTCGCCCGGCTGCCTCGACCCGTTCGACAAGCGCGAGGCGCGCCGCAGCTTCGGGTTGCCCGAGGAGGGCTCGGTGGTGCTCGTCTCGGGCGGCGGCTGGGCCGTCGGCGACCTGATCGGGTCGGCGGAGATCGCGTTGCAGGTCGAGGACAGCGTGGTGGTCTGCATGTGCGGCCGCAACGATCGGGTGCGCGCCGAGATCGACGCGCGCTTCGCGGGCGAGCCGCGGGTCCGGACCGTCGGCTTCACCGACCGGATGTGCGACCTGCTTGCGGCGGGCGACGTGCTCATCCACTCGACGGCCGGGCTGACCGTGCTGGAGGCCCTGATGCGCGGGACCTCTCCGATCTCCTACGGCTGGGGGATGGCGCACATCCGGACGAACAATCGCGAGTTCGCGCGCCACGGGCTGGCCGACGTGGCGCAGACGCCGGA
>VAXR01000155.1:0-1700 GCA_005885165.1 Actinomycetota bacterium | reverse complement strand
CGGCGGCCGCCTGACTGCCTCTCCGGGCACTTGATTCGCCGTGCCCTGGCACTTAGGATCGGCCAAACGACGAGGGAGGAACGGATGAACACCTACGTGATCCTGCGCCGCTCGGGCTGGCGATCGCCCGCCGATCTCCAGGAGGCCGCCGGTCGCTCCAAGCAGGTCGGCGACGAGGAGATGTCGGACGACATCCGCTGGATTCGCAGCTACGTGCTCGAGGAGGGCGGCGGCTCGGTAGGAACCGTCTGCATCTACCAGGCGACGAGCCCGGAGGCGATCCGCGAGCACGCGCAGCGCGCGGACCTGCCGGTCGACGAGATCATCCCGGTGGTCGACACGGTCCTCGTGCGGCCCGATCCGGAGCCGGCCGCGGCCTGAGAGCGCTCTAGCGCGCCTCGGCGCGCTGGGCCTCCTCCTTGTGGGACGCCGTCATCAGCGTCCCGACCGCCTTCGACTGGCCGAGCATCGCACCGCCGAGCGCCACGGCGGCCAGCGAGACCACGATCACGACGCCGCCGAGCGGCGTGTGCCCCCAGCGCTCGCCCGTGAGGAACGGCGCGAACAGCACCGGCACCACCGTCGAGATCACGAAGATCGGCGGCGCCACGCGGCTCACCGTCCGGCGCTGGAGCGCGGACATCTCGCCCAGCAGGCCGACGAGCGCCGCGGCCGCAGTCGCCGCCCCCCACCCCAAGGCGGCCACCACATGGTGGCCCGCGAGCTCGTCGGTGACCAGCTTGCTGAGCAGCGCCGAGGCCGAGATCGCCGCTCCCGCGCTCGCCAGCTGAAGGCCAGCCGGCCGGCTCGCACGCCCGCCGACCAAATAGGGGATCGCGGCGACCGCGGCCAGGATCCCGATCACGGTGATGAGCCGCCAGTCGCCGTTGTAGGCGTCGGTGTTCTTAGGCGCGGAGAACGTCATCCCCACGACCCCTCCGACGATCGCGGCGGTGGCCAGCGCCTCGCGCCGCCCGACTCGCTCGTGGAGCATTCTCGAGCCGAGGAATAAGAGGAGGATCAGGCCGAGCGCGAGCGTCGGCTGCACGAGGGAGAGCGGGGCGAGCGACAGCGCGAGCAGCTGGAATGGCCACCCCAGGATCGCCATGCCGGTGGCGAGCGCCCAGCGCGGCCGCCTGATGAGCCGCGCGAGCAACGACAGGCTGAGGGCGCGGTCCCTGGGGATGTCGCGCGCCTCGAGCGCCTGGAACGCGATCGCGCCGTCGAAGCAGGCCGCGGCGGCGCACGCCGCCGCGAGGCCGGCGAAGTCGTCGCCATGGATCATTGACACGATCCTGGCATGAGTCGTCCAGCTCTGATCGGCGGTGCCGCGCTCGCGGCGGCCTGGTCGGCGCCCGCGCTGGCGCCGATCGCGGAGCCGGTGGCACGCGGATTGCGCGTCGATCGTCGGATCTCGCGCGGCGATGCGGTGGCGGTGACCTTCGACGATGGCCCCCACCCCGAGGGGACGCCCGCCGTTCTCGAGGCGCTCGAGCGAGGAGGTGCTCGGGCGACGTTCTTCCTCGTGGGCGAGCAGATCGAGCGAACGGGCTCGCTCGCGGCCGAGGTCGTGGCCGCGGGCCACGCCATCGCAATTCACGGCTACCGGCACCGCAACCAGCTGCGGCTGAGCTCCGGCCAGCTGGACGACGACTACTCGCGCGCGGAGTCGGTCATCGTGGACGCGACGGGCGTGCGAC
>VAXR01000142.1:5848-9827 GCA_005885165.1 Actinomycetota bacterium | reverse complement strand
AGCCGGAGCCCACGCTGCTGACCGTGCCTGGACTGGCGCTCAAGCGGTAGGCAGCTTCCCCCTCACCATCACGCCAGCGCCAGAGGGCCCGCCACGTGCGGGCCCTCTCCTTTCGGGCACTGCGACGAGGGTGACGAGACCGTAACTTCCGCTCCTTCGTCGCCCTTTCCGATCGGCCCGAACCAGGGGTCGCGGCTGGCGCTTACACCTGCCGCGCTCGAAGTGCGCCCCTCGACGCGGCGCGGCTAGGGCGAGCCCGGTTCCCCGCCGCCCTCCAGGCGGTACCCGAGGGCGCGGCCGAGCAGCGATCCGACGGCGCTCACGATGATCCCGATGATCATGAACAGGATCACGTGCCCGTCGAAGCCCTGGTTCAGACCCGTGTACAGACCCATGATGAACGGGATCAGGACTGGCGCCAGTCCCCACGGGCCCGGTGCCGCGTAGCCGAACACGAACCCCGCCAGGAAGAAGATGATGAACCCCAGCACCGGCTGGGGAGATTACCCCTCCGAAGGGCCGCGGGCGGCACGGTCCCGGAGACGGTTCATCCGGAGGCAGTCTCTAGCCTGAAGTGAAATGTCCCTGCGTTTCACGACCGCCGGCGAGTCGCACGGCCCCGGTCTCGTGGCGGTGCTCGAGGGGCTGCCGGCCGGCCTCGAGCTGACGCCGGAGGACCTGGATCGCGATTTGGCCCGGCGGCAGCTCGGGCACGGTCGCGGCGGGCGCATGAAGATCGAGTCCGACCGCGCCGAGGTGACCGCGGGGATCCGTCACGGACGGACGCTTGGCAGCCCGGTCGCGATCCTCGTCGGCAACCGCGACTTCGCCAACTGGGAGGAGCGGATGAACCCGTGGCCCGTCGACGGCGAGGTCGAGGAGGTGCATCTGCCGCGTCCCGGCCACGCCGACCTCGCCGGCATCCAGAAGTTCGGGTTCACCGACGTGCGCAACGTGCTCGAGCGCGCGAGCGCGCGCGAGACCGCCGCCCGCGTCGCCTGCGGCGCCCTGGCGAAGGTCTTCCTGCGGCGCCTCGGCATCGAGGTGCTCAGCCACGTGCTCTCGATCGGCTCCGTCGAGGCCCCTCGGCGCGACGACCTGACGCCGGCCGACTTCGCGGACGTGGACGAGTCGCCGGTTCGCTGTCTCGACCCGGAGGCGAGCGCGGCGATGGTGGCGGAGATCGACTCCGCGCGGCGGGCCAACGAGTCGCTCGGCGGCGTCTACGAGGTGCGGGCCTTCGGCGTGCCGCCGGGGCTCGGCTCGTACGTCTCCTGGGACGCGCGGCTCGACGGCCGCCTGGCGCAGGCGATCATGTCGATCCAGGCGATGAAGGGCGTGGGCATCGGCGAGGGGTTCGACCTCGCGCCGCTACCGGGATCGCAGGCGCACGACGAGATCTTCTGGAGCGACGAGCGCGGCTACCACCGCGAGACCAACCGTGCGGGCGGCCTGGAGGGCGGCATGACCACCGGCTCGGCGCTCGTGGTTCGCGGCGCCATGAAGCCTCTCCCCACGCTGACGAAGCCGCTGCGCTCCGTCGACACCGAGACCAAGGAGCCGGCGCAGGCGCTGCGCGAGCGAACCGACTCCTGCACCGTTCCCGCCGCGGCGGTCGTGGCGGAGGCGATGGTCGCGCTCGTGGTCGGCGACGCCTGCCGCGAGAAGTTCGGCGGGGACCACATCGACGACGCCGTGGCCGCCCTCGACGCCTACATGGAGCGGATCGCGTGGAGGCGGTAGCCGCGGCCGGCCAGCGCCCGACCGGCGACTCCGGGCGGCGCCCGGCCCTCGTGTTCGTCGGCTTCATGGGCTCCGGCAAGTCGAGCGCGGCGCGCGCGGTGGCGGCCGCGCTCGGTGAGCGCGCGCTCGACTCGGACACGGAGCTCGAACGTACCCTGAGCGAGGCGATCGAGACCTTCTTCGACCGGGAGGGCGAGGCCGAGTTCCGCCGCCGCGAGGAGCGGGTCGCCGTCGAGCTCCTGCGCCGGCCCGACGCGCGAGTGGTGTCGCTCGGCGGCGGTGCGCTCGGGTCCGAGGCCACGCGCGAGGCGCTCGCGGATCACACGGTCGTGCACGTCGACGTCGACGCGGGCACGGCGTGGCGGCGCGCCGCGGGCCGCGGGAGGCCGCTGGCGCGCGAGCGGGAGAGCTTCGAGGCCCTCTACGCGGAGCGCCGCCCGGCGTACGAGTCGGTGGCCGACGCGACGTTGCCGGGCTTCGACCGCGGCGTCGCCGTGCGCGCGCTGCCCGCGATGCTCGCGCTCGTCGACGCGCCGCCCGGCACCCGGCTCGTGTGGGCCGCGTCCCGGTCGGGTGGGTACCCGGTGTTCGCCGCGCGCGGGCTCATCGCCGCGGGCTTCTTCCACCCCCTCGACGGCCGCCGCTTCGCGGTCACCGACACGAACGTCGGAGCGCTCCACCGGGTCGCCTCGGACTGGAGCCACGAGATCCCGCCGGGAGAGCCGGAGAAGACGCTCGCGCGAGCCGAGTCCGCGCTTCGTGAGATGGCGAGTTCAGGGGTGTCGCGCGAGGACCTCGTGGTTGCGGTGGGCGGCGGCGTTGTCGGCGACCTCGCCGGCTTCTGCGCCGCCGTCTACCAGCGCGGGATCCGGCACGTGCAGGTGCCGACGAGCCTCGTCGCCCAGGTCGACTCCGCGTACGGCGGGAAGACGGGAGTCGACCTCCCCGAGGCTAAGAACTACGTGGGCGCCTACCACCTGCCCGCAGCCGTCCTGCTCGACCCGGCGGCGCTCGACACGCTGCCGGAACCCGAGCTCGCCGCCGGATACGCCGAGGTCGTCAAGACGGCGCTGATCGCGGGCGGGAGCCTCTGGGAGCGCGTGAGAAACGGGGCCCACCTCGACCTCGGCGTGGTGCTCGACTGTGTCCGCACGAAGCTCGCCGTGGTCGCCGAGGACGAGCGCGACGAGGGGCGGCGGCAGGTGCTGAACCTCGGCCACACGATCGGCCACGCGATCGAGGCCGCCACGGACTACACGCGCTACCGCCACGGCGAGGCGATCGGCATCGGCCTCCTCTGCGCCCTACGGCTGTCAGGGCGCGACGAGCTCCGCGTCGAGGTTGCGAACCTGCTGCGCGCGCGGGGCCTGCCGCTCGGATGCAACGGCGTGGACCCGCCCGCGCTAGCCGAGCTCATCAAGCGCGACAAGAAGCGCCGCGGCGATCGCGTCCCGTTCGTGCTCGTCGAAGGCCCCGGAGACGTCTCGCCCGGCCACGAGGTCTCCGACGCCGACCTGAAGGCGGTGCTCGAGGAGGCCTGCCAGGGGTGAGGAACCGCGTGGCCGTGATGCACGGCGTGAACCTCGACCAGCTCGGGCGCCGCGATCCGGAGCACTACCCGCAGATCACGCTCACGGAGCTCGAGTTCAAGGTGGGGCGCTTCGCCCGCGAGTTTGGGCTCGAGGCAACGTTCTTCCAGACCAACCACGAGGGTGAGTTCTGCGAGTGGCTGCACGAGGCGTCGGAGCGCGCGGACGGGCTCCTCCTCAACCCCGGGGCGTGGACGCACTACTCGTACGCCATCCGCGACGCGCTCGAAGTCTGCGGCCTGCCCGCCGTCGAGGTCCACCTGTCGGCGGTCGACGAGCGCGAGGAGTGGCGGCGCAAGTCGGTGATCCGCGATCTGTGCGCGGGCGTGGTGCAGGGGCGCGGGGTGGATGGCTACCGCGACGCGCTCGAGCTGCTTCGCAGCTCCATGGCGGCCGCGCGATGAGCCGCGCCGACCGCCTCGACTCGGTCGTGCGCGAGAACGGCCTCGACGCGCTGCTCGTCACGAACCTGGTGAACGTCCGCTACCTCACGGGATACACGGGCACGAACGGCATGTGCCTGGTCGGCGAGGAGACCAGGCTCTTCCTCACCGACTTCCGCTACGTGACGCAGGCGGAAAGCGAGGTCGACACGGCGTTCGACCGCGTCCAGGGCCGCCAGGACCTCCTCGAGGACGCGGCGAAGG
>VAXR01000142.1:0-5791 GCA_005885165.1 Actinomycetota bacterium | reverse complement strand
CGGGGCGTCTCGTGGAGGGGCTTCGCGCGGTGAAGGAACCGGACGAGCTGCGGCCGATCCGGGAGGCCGCCCGCCTCGCCGACGACGTCCTGAGCGCGCTCGCCGAGCGCGGCCTGTCCGGCCGCACGGAGCGCGAGGTCGCGATCGAGCTCGAGGCCGACATGCGCGCGCGCGGCTCCGACCCGTCCTTTCCCTCGATCGTCGCCGGCGGCGCGAACGGGGCGCTACCTCACGCGAAGCCGGACGGCCGTCTGATCGGCTCGGGTGAGCTGGTGGTCGTCGACCTGGGGTGCGTGGTCGACGGCTACTGCTCGGACTGCACCCGGACGTTCGCGACCGGTCCGCTCGCGGATGACGCCGCGGAGGTGTACGACCTCGTGCTCCAGACTCAGGTTGCGGCGCTCGGAGAGGTGCGGGCGGGGGCGGGTTGCCGCAACGTCGACGCGTTCGCGCGCGAGCGCATCGACGCCGCCGGGTACGGCGAGCGATTCGGGCACGGGCTGGGCCACGGCGTGGGGCTCGAGGTTCACGAGCAGCCGACCCTCTCGCGCGCCGGCGACGGCGAGCTCGAGGCCGGCAACGTCGTGACGGTCGAGCCGGGGGTCTACGTGCCCGAGCGCTTCGGCGTGCGAATCGAGGACCTCGTGGTCGTCACGGACGGCGAAGCCGAGGTGCTGAGTTCGTTCCGGAAGGAGCTCGTGACGGTCGGCTGAAGGACCTGAACGGGGCCGCGCGCCGGAGCGCGCGGCCCGCTCGAGGCGCTACCAGCTTCCGTTCCTGCAGCTCCCGTTGTCGTTGCTCGTGCCGGCCGTGCAGGTCTTGTCGTTCGCGCCGGACGAGCTGTGCGAGATCGAGTACGTGTGGTTCGCCCCGTCACTCGATGCCCGCGAGACGGCGGTCACCTTGTAGCTGTTCTTGGTCGCGCTCACGACGCTGACCTGACCGGGGTTCGTGCCCCAGTCCACGCCGAGGTCGCTTCCGAGCTCACCCTGGGTGTTGCAGAGGGTGTAGTCCTCCTGCGTCGCGTAACAGAGCTCGACCTTGGAGACGAGGTTGCGGGCGTTCGACTCCGCGTCGGCGTCCTGGCCCTTCTTCTCGTGGTCGAGGTAGGCGGGAAGCGCGATGGCGGCGATGATCGCGAGGATGAGGGTCACGACGAGCAGCTCGATGAGCGTGAAGCCACGGCCGTCGCGGAGCCGCTTGATGAGCTTGGGCAGCAGCAACTTGGGGTCCTTTGGGTCGATGGAGCCTTGGGTCCTGCGGGTCCGCCGGCGGAGGGACTCCGACTTCGGGGCTTATCGACCGGTGAATTTGGCCTCTTTAACTCCGGATTAGGGATCTGGCCGTCTTCCAGATGTGCGAACATACGTTCGTTTATGGTCGTCTGCGTGCTCTATCCCCGCTTCGCGCTCCTCTCCGCGCTCGGTCGTGGGGATGGAGGGCGCGACCCCGAGGACGCCCGCCGTGAGCTCGTGGCTGGAGCCGTCGCCCTCGCTCCGGAACCGGGCCGAAGCCAGGTCGTGGGGGAGGTCTCGCCCGCGGCCGAGGCATTCGGCGTCGTCCCCGGGATGAGGGTTGGAGAGGCGCTCGCGCGTTGCCCAGAGCTGCGGCTCGTGCCCCCCGATCCCGACGGGGTGCGCTCGGCGTGGGGCGAGGTGCTCGACCGGCTGGAGGGGATCGGGGCGGCCTGCGAGTCGGACGCGCCGGGGATCGCGTACTTCGACGCAGACGGCCTGGCCGGAATCCACGGCGGGCGGCTCGACGGAGTGCTCGCCGCCGCGCGCCGGGTGATGGGGCGGGGCGCCAGGCTGGGCTGCGCGCCCAGCCGGTTCAGCTCCTACGCCGCCGCCATGTGTGCCCGGGCGCGGCGGGCCGTGGGAGGGGGTGTGATGGTGGGTGGGCGCGGCACGATCACGGTCCCGGGCGGGGCGGTTCGCGCCTTCCTCGCGCCCCTGCCGGTCGGGCTGCTCCGGGCGCGTCCCGAGCTCGCCTGGCTGCCGGACGTGCTGGATCGCCTCGGCATCCGCACCCTCGGTGAGCTGGGGGCGCTGCCGGCCCCGGCCGTGGCCGAGCGCTTCGGCCATCCCGGGCTGCTGGCGCTCGACCTCGCCCAGGGGCGGGACACGCCGCTCGATCCCCGCCGCCCGCCGGAGCCCGTCGGTGAGCGGATCGACCTGCCGGAGGCGGCCTCCGGCCCTCAGCTCGAGCGAGCTCTGGAGCTGCTCGTGGCCCGCGTGCTGGCGCGCCGGGAGAGGAGGGGGCGCGCGCTGCGCTCGCTCGCCCTGTCCGCGCGCTTCGTCGAGGGCGGCACGTGGAGGACGCGGGTGACCCTCCGCCACCCGAGCGCCGGCTCCGATCGGATCCTCACCGCCCTAGTCACCAGGCTCTCCGAACTGCCCGCGCCGGCCGAGTCGCTCGGCCTCGAGGTCGAGGCGTTCGGGCCGCCCGCCCACGACCAGGGACTGCTGGTCGCCGAGCCGCCGGCCGTGCGCCGCCGACGGATCGCCGAAGCCGTCCAGCAGGCGCGGCAGGCGGCCGGGCCGGAGGCCGCACTGCGGGTCCTGGAGGTGGATCCCGACTCGCGGCTGCCCGAGCGACGCGCCGTGCTCACCCCGTTCCCGCTGGGAGGCCGGGAATGAGGCCCCGCCCGCCCATAGGGATCCCTGGGATTCGAACGAGGCGTTTCCGCGGAAACGCCCGCGATCTTCGGGCTCGTTCGGCCTTCGTTGGCCGCGAACCGTTCATACGAGTGGCGTGGGACGAAGCGTTCGTCGGAGGGCGACGAAGAGGGTGTTCGTCGTCGCGTTCGTTGCGACCCCGTTACGTCCTGTTCGCACGCTGCGGGGGGTTGGGCGATTTCCGGTCGTATATGGGCCGCAATTCGTCCAACCCCGCGAAGGCGCCAGGTTCGGACTCTGATCCGCCCACCGTCCTGCCCTATGGGTGCACCAGACCCCTAATCCAGGACGGTGGCAACAGGACCACCCGATCCTCCCTCCTTTGTCGCCCTATCCGGATCCGCCCGGAGCCGGCTGGTGCGTCTGACCTGTTAAAGCCGACGGCTGGCTCGCCAGTGCTGGTTGAGCCCACCAAAGACCTGGTCACATCCTCATGAGCGTTCGCCGGCTCGGAGCACCACACCCGGCGGCGGTCCGTCGCAGCCACGACGGCTCGCCGGCTGCGCTCGCCGGCCGCCCGGTTGAGGCGGTCCTCGAGGAGTGGGTGGTTGAGGACCGCTGGTGGACGGGGCGGCCGCTCCGGCGGCGCTACTTCGAGGTCGTACTCGAGGACGGCCGCAACGCTGTCCTCTTCCGGGACCTCGTGGCCGGCGGCTGGTTCGAGCAGCGGGCCTGAGGCTCGGCGATGCCCTACGTCGAGCTCCACTGCCACTCGTCGTTCTCGTTCCTCGACGGCGCCTCGCATCCGATCGAGCTCGCGCATGCCGCCGCGGAGCACGGGCACTCCGCGCTCGCCATCACCGACCACGACGGCCTCCACGGCGCGATGGAGCTCGCGCAGGCCGCGAAGCCGCTCGGCCTGCGAACGATCGTCGGAGCGGAGCTCACCCTCGACGACTCCTCCCACATCACCCTGCTCTGCCAGGACCGAACGGGCTACGGGAACCTCTGCCGGCTGATCACGAAGGCTCACGAGGGGACTCGCGAGCGGCCGACCGAGCCGACGCCCCCGAGCGTCCCGCTCGAGGAGGTCGAGCGCCAGGCGGCCGGCCTCGTGTGCCTGTCCGGCTGCGCGCAGGACGGGGCGGTCGGGGGCCGGGTCGACAGGGAGCTCCACGCCGAGGCGGCGCTCGTCGCTCGGCGCCTTCTGCGCGCGTTCGGGCCGGATCGCTTCCGGATCGAGCTCCAGCGCCCGTTCGCCCGCCGCGACCGCCGTCGCAACCGCCACCTCGCGCAGCTCGCCGAGCGGCTGGGGGTTCCGTGCGTGGCTACGGGCGACGTCCACGCCCACGCGCGCGATCGCGTCCAGCTCCAGGACGCCTTCGTGGCCGTCCGCACCGGCACCACCCTCGACGAGTCGGAGCCCCTGCGGCGAGGGAACTCCGCGCACGTCCTGGCATCTCCGGAGGCGATGACGGCTCGCTTCGCGGACCATCCGGACGCGGTCGAGGAATCGGGCCGCCTTGCGGAGCGGCTCGGGTTCGACCTCACCTCTGACCTCGGCTACCGCTATCCGGGGTCCGAGGACGGCTCGGCAGACCGGCGGCTGGCCGCGCTCTGCCGCGATCTCCTGGCGACGCGCTACTCCGGGCGCGGAACGCGCGCCGCCGCCGAGCGCCGCCTTGAGGAGGAGCTCGCGATCATCCGCTCGCTCGGGCTGTCGGGCTTCTTTCTGCTTCACCGCGATCTGCTCGAGCTTGCGCGCGAGGTGGCCGCGGAGGTGCGCGGCCCCGACTCCGCGCGATCGCTGCTCCCGCCCGGTCGCGGCCGCGGCTCGAGCGTCTCCTCGATCGTCTGCTACCTCACCGGCCTCTCGCACGTCGACCCGGTCGAGAACGAGCTCTTCCTCGGCCGCTTCCTGAACGAGGAGCTCACCGCGCTCCCGGACATCGACCTCGATTTCCCGCGCGACATCCGCGACGTCCTGATCCCGCGCGTCCACGAGCGCTACGGCCACGACAAGTCGGCGCTCGTCGCCGCGTTCGCCACCTACCAGGTGCGCTCGGCGGTCCGCGACTTCGGCAAGGCACTCGGGCTACCGCCGGGCGAGGTCGAGCGGGCGGCCCGCTCGGCCGACCCGTTCGGAGCGCACGACGTCGACCGCTACCTCGGCGAGGCGATCGGGCGCCGGCGCGCCGCCTCGGCGCGCTGGCAGGCGCTCGTCCGTCTGGTACGGGACGCCTGGGGACTGGCGCGCCACGTGAGCCAGCACCCGGGCGGGATGGTCATCTCCACCCAGCCACTGAACGAGATCTGCCCGATCCAACCGGCTGCGATGACGGGCCGCCAGATGGTGCAGTGGGACAAGGAGTCGTGCGCGGACGCGGGCTTCTTGAAGATCGACCTGCTGGGCCTGGGGATGCTCTCGGCGGTGGAGCGCTGCGTGGACGAGATCGCGCGCGTGCGCGGCGAGCGGATCGACCTCTCCCGGATCGCCTACGACGACGGGCGCGTGTACGCGGAGATCCAGGCCGCCGAGACGATGGGCGTCTTTCAGATCGAGAGCCGCGCGCAGATGCAGATGCTGAAGCGGACCCGGCCCGAGTCGCTCGACGACCTGACCGTCCAGGTGGCGCTCGTCCGTCCCGGCCCGATCCAGGGCGGCGCCGTCCATCCCTACATCGAGCGGCGCAAGGCGCTGCGCGCGGACCCGTCCTACGAGGTCCCCTACGACCACCCCTCGCTCGAGCCGGTGCTGCGCGACACGCTCGGAGCGATCGTCTTCCAGGACCAGGTGATCGAGGTGGCGATGGCGTTCGCCGGCTTCTCGCCGGGCGAGGCCGAGGGGCTGCGGCGGGCGATGAGCCGCGCGCGCTCGGAGGCCGCCATGCGCTCGTACTCGTGGGCTTCTCGGGCTTTGGCTTCCCCAAGGCGCACTCGGCCGCCTTCGGCCTGCTCGCCTACCAGTCGACGTGGCTGCGCGTGCACTACGGCCCGGAGCTCCTGTGCGCCCTCCTGAACGAGCAGCCGATGGGCTTCTATCCGCCCGACTCGCTCGTGCACGAGGCGCAGCGGCGGGGGATCCCGGTGCTGCCGCCTTGCGTTCTCCGGTCCGATGTCGAATGCCGGGTCGAGCGCGTCTCGTTCGACGGCGCCGACCTCGCGGTGCGGAT
>VAXR01000138.1 GCA_005885165.1 Actinomycetota bacterium | reverse complement strand
GGGCACCTCGCCGGCCATGTTGTTGAGCTCGACGATCGTTGCCTCGAGCTCGACGAGGGCCGCCGGGTTCGCCGGCGGGATGTCGCCGCTGTAAGTCTGCCGGGTGCCGCCGCGGTAGTAGACGCTGTCCCCGGTCGAATAGGTCTCGAACGTCCGCACGCCGAGCTCCTTGGCGAGCGCCAGCACCCGGTCCTGTCCCGGGCCCGCCCACTCGCCGCCGAGCTCCACGACGTCGTGGCTCCCTGGCAGCCGGCTGTCGAAGTTGCGCCCGCCCATGCGGTCGCGCGCCTCGAGCACTACCACGGAATGCCCGGCGCGGTGGATCGCCGTGGCCGCCGTGAGCCCCGCGAGCCCGGCACCGACGACGACCACGTCGAAGCGGTGCGTACGGCGCCGCTTGCGGCGCCGCTTGGCCGCCTCGGCGAGGTCTGCGGGTCCGGCGCTCGCCGCCGCTCCGGCGAGCGCGCCCGCCGCCCCGCGGGCGATCAGGTCGCGACGTCTGAGCGACGGAGGTCGGTCCTCCACAACCTGCAAGCTATAGGGTCAAAGCGTGGCCCTGGTGCGGCAGATCATGACCCAGAGTCCGGTGACCGTGCATCCCGACGCGAGCGTCGAAGAGGTCGTTCGCACGCTTCAGCACCACGAGCTCCCCGGGGTTCCGGTGGTCGACGACGACGACCACCTGCTCGGAATCGTCACGGAGTCCGACCTGGTCCTCTCAGACGACGAGGGCGACCTCCACATCCCGCACTACATCGAGCTGTTCGGCGGATTGGTCTTCCTCGAGCGCCTGCGCCGGTTCGAGGATCGCCTGCACAAGGCCGTGGCGGCATCGGCGAGCGACATGATGACCCGCGACCCGGTGACGGTGGAGGCCGACGACAGCGCCCGCAAGGCCGCCCGTCTGATCGCCGACACCGGGCACAACCGCCTGCCGGTGATCGATGGCGATCGGCTCGTCGGCGTCGTCACGCGGGTGGACGTCCTAAGCGCTCTCGCCGGCGAGGGAGAGTGAGAAGCGGCCCGGAGCGGGCGGTCGCGCGGGTCGACCTCGGCGCCGTCGAGCGCAACTGCGCGCGGCTGGCCGAGCTGCTCGCGGAGGGCACCGAGCTCTGCGCGGTCGTCAAGGCGAACGGCTACGGGCACGGCGCCGTGCCGTGCGCCGAGGCGGCGACGCGCGGCGGCGCGTCGTGGCTGGCGGTTGCGACCGCCCCCGAGGCTGCGGAGCTGCGCGCGGCCGGCCTCGATGGCCGCGTGCTGGTGATGGGCGCGCTCACGCGCGCTGACCTCCAGATCGCGCTCGACGCGGCGACCTCCTGGACTGGATCGACCGCCCTGCTCGCGTCCACGTGAAGCTCGACAGCGGCATGGGGCGGCTCGGCACCGCGGACCCCGCCGAGGCCCGCTCCCTGTGCGAGCGCATCGCGGCCGACGGCCGCCTCGAGCTGGCCGGCCTGATGACGCATTTCGCGACGGCGGACTCCCCTGGCGACGAGCACTTCGGCGCCCAGCTGGAGCGATTCACCGCTTTCGTCGACGAGATCAAAGATCGGCACGGCGGCGATCTGGTCGTACACGCCGCCAACAGCGCCGGCGCGTTCCGCGATCCCGCCGCCCACTTCGACATGGTCCGATGCGGGATCGCGGTGTACGGGCTCGACCCCTTCCACGAGGACCCGGCCGAGCGCGGCCTCGCGCCAGCGCTCTCGCTCGAGTCCTACGTTGCCGCGGTGAAGCGCTTCGAGCCCGGCGCTAGTGCCGGCTACGGCCGCACCTGGTGCGCCGACGAGCCGACCTGGGTGGGCGCCCTGCCGATCGGCTATGGCGACGGCTGGCGGCGGTCGCTCTCCAACAACGCGCGGGTTCTCGTGCGTGGCCGCTCGCACCCGCTGGTCGGCACCGTCAGCATGGACAACGTGACCATCGACCTCGGACCCGAGACCGACGTCCGTGTGGGCGACCCCGCGATCCTGATCGGTGAGCAGGGCGGCGAGCGCATCCTCTGCGAGGAGGTGGCGAGCCGCCTCGGCACCATCAACTACGAGGTGACGTGCGGGCTCACGCAGCGCGTGCGGCGCGACTACGAGGCGGGGTGAGCGCCGGACTCGACCGGCTGGTGGCGGCGCCTGCGGTCGGCGCCGTGCGCAGCGCCCTCGCCCCGCTCGGAACGCCGGCCTGGCTCGTGGGCGGAGCCGTCAGGGACGCGCTGCTCGGCCGCGAGGTCCGCGACGTGGACGTCGCCGTCGACGGCTCCCCGGAGGAGGCGGCGCGGGCCGTGGCCGGCGTGGCGCGTGGTCCGGCCTTCCAGCTGTCGGAGTCGTTCGGGGCCTGGCGGACGATCGGCGGGGGAGGGGAGTGGATCTGCGACGTCTCGCGCCTGCAGGCGCCGACGATCGAGGGGGACCTTGGGCTGCGCGACTTCAGCGTCAACGCGCTGGCGGTCCCGCTTCAGGACGGCGAGGCCGAGCTGATCGACCCGAGCGGCGGCGCGGCCGACCTCGAGAACCGCGTCCTGCGCGTGCTCGGCGGACCTGACGTCGCCTCCTCGTCGTACGCCCGCGATCCGCTGCGGCCGCTCCGCCTCGCGCGGCTCGCCACCGAGCTCGACTTCCAGCCCGAGCGGGAGACCGAGCGCCTGACGCGCGAGGCTGCCCCCGGCGTCGCGACCGCCTCCCCGGAACGCGTGTTCGCCGAGCTCCGCCGCATCGTGATCGCCGACCGCGTGATCGAGGGGTTCGAGCTCGCCGAGCGGCTTGGCCTGGTCGCGGCCGTGCTCCCCGAGCTCGAGGACCTCCACGGGGTCGAGCAGAGCCCCTACCACCACCTCGACGTGCATGGGCACACGATCGAGGTGCTCCGCCAGTCGCTCGAGATCGAGCGCGATCCCGAGCCAGCGTTCCGGGAGCTTGCGCCGCGGGTCGCCGCGACCCTCGCCGAGCCGCTCGCCGACGAGCTCACCCGCGCGCAGGCGCTTCGCTTCGCCGCGCTCCTCCACGACATCGGCAAGCCGGGGACCCGGCGCGTCCTTCCCAACGGCCGGATCTCGTTCATCGGCCACGACTCGCTGGGCGAGGAGATGGTCAGCGAGGTGTGCCGCCGGCTCCGGGCGAGCGGGCGCCTCCGGACGTTCATCGCCGCGATCACGCGCCACCACCTGGTCCTCGGGTTCATGGTCCACGAGCGTCCCCTATCGCGGGCGGCCGTATATCGCTACCTCACCACCTGCAGCCCGGTCGAGCTCGAGGTGACGGTCCTCTCGTGCGCCGACCGGCTCGCGACGCGCGGGCGCAAGGCCGACGACGCAATCGCCACCCACCTCGAGCTCGCGCGCGAGCTCACCTCCGAGGCGCTCACATGGCGCGAGCAGGGGCCGCCGCGTCCACCCATCCGGGGCGACGAGCTGGCACGCGGCCTTGGCATCCCGACCGGCCCGGAGATCGGCGCGCTGATCGAGCGGCTCCGCGAGGCGGCCTTCACCGGCGAGGCCACGACGCGCGAGGACGCCCTCGCCCTCGCGCGCCGCCTGCGCGAGAATTCGGAGGCGTCGTGATCGTCGACTGCGCCGTGTACGAGGACGGCCGCCGCCGGGCGGGCGGGGTCGAGCTCGATGACGCCTACGACGCCTGCCGGGCGGAGACCGGCGCGTGGGTGTGGATCGGGCTGTATGAGCCCGGGGAGGACGAGTTCGACTCCGTCGCGCGCGAGTTCGAGCTCCACGAGCTCGCCGTGGAGGACGCCATCAAGGCGCACCAGCGGCCGAAGCTCGAGATGTACGGCGACACGATCTTCCTGGTCCTCAAGACCGCGCGCTACTGGGACGAGACAGAGTCGATCCAGAGCGGGCAGATCATGCTGTTCGTGGGACGCAGCTTCATCATCTCGGTCCGCCACGGGGCGATCAGCGACCTCCACCCGGTCCGGCTCGAGATCGAGAAGCGTCCCGACCTGCTGGGGTGCGGGCCCGGGGCCGTCCTGCATGGGATCGTCGACAGGGTCGTGGACGACTACGCGCCGGTGCTGGCCGGGATCGAGGACGACATCGAGGAGCTCGAGGACGAGATCTTCTCGCCGGCGCGCACGAACCCGACGGAGCGGATCTACAAGCTGAAGCGCGAGGTGCTGGAGATGCACCGCGCCACAGCGCCGCTGATCGGCCCGCTCGATGAGCTGACCCGGGGCCGCTTCGAGATAGTCCACGAGGACCTGAGGGACTACTTCCGCGACGTATCCGACCACGCATTGCGTGCGAACGAAATTGTCGAGGGGCACCGCGACCTCCTGAACGGGATCCTCGAGGCGAATCTGGCGCAGGTCAGCGTCCGCCAGAACGACGACATGCGGAAGATCACGGCGTGGGCCGCGATCGCCGCGATCCCCACCGTGATCGGCGCGATCTACGGCATGAACTTCAGGCACATGCCGGAGCTCGGCTGGACCCTCGGCTATCCGGCGGCGATCCTCGTGATGCTGGCGATCTGCGTGGCGCTTTACCGCTACTTCAAGAACGTCGGTTGGCTTTAGGCCCGGCGATGGAGGCTGGGCAGGCCACCAAGGCGCGTAGGACACCCGAGGTGCTGCCGCTGTCGCAGGTCCTCGGCAGCCCGCTTCGCGACAACGAGGGCGGTCGGATCGGGCGTGTGGACGACCTAATCGTGCGCCTCGGCGGGACTGGCTACCCGCCGATCACGGGCTTCCTCGTGTCCGTCGCCGGCCGCCAGGCGTTCGTGAGCGCGGACGCCGCGTCGAACATCGCCCGCGACGGCGTCGTGCTGGTGACGATCCTGGGGCTCTGAGGCGCGCCGGGTAGTCTCCGGCCCTCGTGGACCCCGACTGCATCTTCTGCAAGATCCTCGCGGGCGAGCTGCCGGCCGTGCGCGTGTACGAGGACGAGCACAGCGTCGCCTTCATGGACATCAATCCCTGGACGCGCGGGCACGCGGTCGTGATCCCGCGGGAGCACACGCGCAACCTGTACGAGATCGGGGACGAGGACCTGGCGCGGACCGTGCAGTCGGCCAAGCGGCTCGCGCTCCAGATGAGGGACGGGCTCAGCTGCGACGGCGTGAACCTCCTCAACTCCTGCGAGCCGGCCGCGTGGCAGACGATCTTCCACTTCCACGTCCATGTGATCCCGCGCTACGAGGACGACCCGCTGCAGCTGCCGGTTCGACCGCAGCCCGCAGAGCCGGACGAGCTCGAAGCCGTGGCCACGGAGATTCGCGGTGGCTGACAAGGCCCGCTTCGAGGGCGACGGCGATGTCGGGATCGTCACGCTCGACTCGCCGCCGCTCAACCTGTTCGGCGACGAGCTGACGCGCGACATCGGGGTCGCGTTCGACGAGGCCGAGGAGGCCGGGGTCAGGGCGCTGCTCCTGCGCGCCGATGGCAAGGTCTTCACGGGCGGAGCGGACGTGCACGTGTTCGAGGGCCGCACGCCGGCGGAGGCGTCGCAGGACACGCTCAACCCGCTCACCCGCCTGGTGCAGCGGCTCGAGGAGATGCCCTTCCCGACGCTCTCGTCGGTCCACGCGCTGTGCCTCACCGCCGGCTTCGAGCTCTCGCTGGGCTGCGACCTGATCTTCGCCGCCGAGTCCGCGCGGTTCGGGCTGGTCGAGCGAGTGGTCGGGCTGACGCCTGGCGCCGGGGGCACCCAGCGGGTGGCCGAGCGCGCCGGCCCGGCCCGCGCCCGCGAGTTCGTGATGAGCGGCGACCTCTACGACGCCGCCACGCTCGAGCGCTGGAACGTGATCAACCGCGTGCTTCCCGACGACGAGCTGCGCGAGGAGTCGCTGCGGTTCGCGCGGACGCTCGCCGAGGGGCCGACGCTGGCGCACGCCGCGACCAAGCGGATGGTGCGGGCCTTCCTCGAGCACGGCGTCCGCGGGGCCGACGAGCGGATCGGCGAGATCGCCGGCTCGCTGTTCGGCACCGAGGACCTCCAGAACGCGGTGAAGAGCTTCCTCGAGCACGGCGGCCCGGGTCACGCCCGGTTCCACGGCCGCTGAGCCGCCCCCGAGGAACCGCGCCCCTGCGCGTCATAACGGCATCTTCACCGCATCGAATCCTTCCCACAGCGGGTGGTGCTAGGGTGCCCCGCGGTTGCCGGACCGACTCCGGCGGAACGAACGTAGGCCCCGAGGTTCGGGTCGCATCTAGCGGAACTCCGAGCAGGGCTGTAGGAAAGGAAGGGTGCGCGTCAGCAATGGCGACCGGAACCGTTAAGTGGTTCAACGACGAGAAGGGTTACGGGTTCATCACCCCTGACGAGGGCGACCGCGATCTGTTCGTCCATCACACCGGCATCAACGGGAGCGGCTTCAAGACGCTCCAGGAGAACTCAAAGGTCTCCTACGACGAGGAGTCGGGCGACAAGGGCCCCAAGGCGGTAAACGTCACGAAGATCTGAGAGCGCGCGCGTGACGCCCGAGCGTTCGGGCCGGGTCTGGGATTAGACTCGAACACGTGGCGAAGGAAGAGAAGATCGAGATGGAGGGCGAGGTCACGGAGGCCCTGCCCAACACGATGTTCCGTGTCAAGCTCGACAACGGGCACGACGTGCTGGGCCACATCTCGGGCAAGATGCGCCGGCACTACATCCGGATCCTCCCCGGGGACCGCGTGAAGATCGAGCTGTCGCCCTATGACCTCGACCGCGGCCGGATCACCTACCGGCACAAGTAGGCGCGGGTACCGGCACAAGTAGGCGCCCGCTACCCGAGAGGCCTGCCACCCCCGGATCCCCC
>VAXR01000137.1 GCA_005885165.1 Actinomycetota bacterium | reverse complement strand
CGCGATCGACTTCGTCCGGCCACGAAGCCGTCATGGGCTAGCGCGGAAGCGCTCTCGAGTGGTGATGCCGGCGAGCCTGTGCCCTACGGCGATCGCCCAGCGCCCGGCCCACCACGCGGGAGGTGAACCAGTGCCAGCCGAGGAACGCTCCCCACCAGCCCATCGGCCAGCCGGGCCAGAAGGGGCCAGCACCGGTCGCCGCCCAGACTCCGATCAGGCCGCCGTTCACGAGGGCGTAGGTGCTGGCGTGCGCCCGCAGCGCGGCGCGGTTCATCTTGCCCATGGCCCGGGCGTGGCGCCGGGCGCGCTGCATCGGGAGGTCGGCGAAGAGCGCGTCGAGCTCGCCGCGCGTGCGCGCCGCGTACGCGCGCTCCACCCGCTCCTCGAGCTCCGAGTCGGAGATGCGGCCGTCCGCGTAACAGTGCCGGAGCGTCTCCACGGCGCGCTCCCGCTCCGCGTCCGAAGCGCGGATCTGGCTCCTCGCCATCAGGCGAACCAGGTCGTACGGCACCCGCGAAGTATCGCTCACGCGCACCGTCGGGTTAGCTAGCGCTCGAAGCGCTCCCCCGCCCGCAGGCGCTCCAGGCCGAGCCACGCGAAGTCCATGACCACCTGGACCAGCCGCTCACGCGGGATCTCCTCGTGGTCGCCCCACCACAGCGCGAGCGACTGGACCGCGCCGGCGAGGAGCTGGCCGAGCATCTCGATGGCCCTGGCGCTCTCCTCGCGATTGCCGCGCTCGGTCCGCGGCTCGGCGGCGATCAACCCGGCCACGGCGGCGCCCACCTGCTGCTGCACCCCTAGCAGCATCTCGGCCGGAAGGCGTCGCGGCGGGTCTCCACGAACTCGAGGAAGGCGTTCACGCCCGCCTCGAGCCTCACCTCGCCCGGATCGGACGTGGCGGCCGCGGTCGCGAGCCGCTCGAAGATCTCCTGGATGTGGAGCTCGAGCAGCGAGATGTGGAGGTCGCGCTTCGAGGGGAAGTGCTCGTAGATCAGCGCCTTGGAGACCCCGGCGGCGTGGGCGATCTCGTCGATCGACGAGCCGTGGTAGCCGCGCCGGGCGAATACCTCCAGCGCCGCGTCCAGGATCAGCTCGCGGCGCTCCGGCGCGCTCACCCGCCGCCGGCGGGCAGGGGAAGAGTCCTCCGTTCCCTTTTTCGTATCCGTGCGCGAGCTCACTGTTACCGTAACTGACTAATCGGTTAGTTAGTGTAACTGGGATGGAACACGAGGAAATCATCCTGCATGGCCACCGGGTGAGCTACCGGCAGGCCGGCTGGGGCCCCGTCGTGGTCCTCATCCACGGCATCACGGGCAGCTCGCTCACCTGGGAGGAGGTCATCGAGCCCCTCGCGGAGCGCTACACGGTCGTGGCGCCCGACCTGCTCGGGCACGGGGAGTCGGCCAAGCCGCGCGGCGACTACTCGCTGGGGGCGTACGCGAGCGGGATCCGGGATCTCCTCGCCGCGCTCGGCCACAGCCGCGCGACCGTGGTCGGCCACTCCCTCGGCGGCGGCATCGCGATGCAGATGGCGTACCAGTTCCCCGAGCGCGTCGAGCGCCTCGTGCTCGTCTCGAGCGGCGGTCTGGGGCGCGACGTGCACCTGCTGATCCGTGCCGCGGTCCTGCCGGGGTCGGAGCTCGTGCTGCCGCTCTTGGCGTCGAACCCCGTGATCAGCCGCGTCGATGCCGTGGGGGCGTTCCTCGGCCGGCTGGGCTTCCGGGCTGGACCCGACCTGCACGAGATGTGGCGCGGATTCTCCTCGCTCGCCGACGCGGAGGCCCGGGCGGCCTTCATCCACACGCTGCGCACGATCGTCGACCCCAGCGGGCAGCGCGCGAACGCCGCCGATCGTCTCTATCTCGCCCAGGACATGCCCTCGCTTCTGATCTGGGGCGAGCGCGACCCGGTCATCCCCGTGAGCCACGGCGTGCGAGCATCCGAGCAGATGCCCGGCACGCACCTCGTGACGTTCCCCGAATCCGGCCATTTCCCGCACCTCGACGAGCCGCGCCGGTTCGGCCGGGAGCTCACGGACTTCATCGAGGGCACCGAGCCCTCGGACATCCCGGAGGCGCGGATGCGCGAGCTTCTCCGGGAGGGCGCATAGCCGACGTCGACTTCGAGTCCGAGGGACTGCTCGAGGGACTCGAGGACGAGCGCGCGCGTAAGGACCGGCTCAGGCTGCTCACCGAGCTGTACGAAGCAGGCGTGTCGCTCGACGAACTGCGTCGAGCGGTCGCCGAGGAGCGGGTCGCGCTCCTCCCGGTGGAGATTGAGCTGGGGGGCGAGCAGAAGTACACGGGCCGCGAGGTTGCCGAGCGCAGCGGGCTCGGTATCGAGTTCCTGATGCGCCAGCGCCAGGCGCTCGGGCTGTCCCGGCCGCCCCCGACGGAGCGCGCCTGGACCGAGGACGACCTCCAGGCGGCCATCCAGATCAAGAAGTTCCTCGACGCCGGGTTGCCGCAGGAGGGCCTGCTGGAGGTTGCGCGCGTCGTGGGCGAGTCGATGGCCCGCATCGCCGACGCCACGCGCGAGCTCGTGGGCCGCGCGCTCGCCAGGCCCGGCGACACCGAGCGCGACCTCGGGCTGCGCCTCGCCGACGCCACGAGCGTGCTCCTTCCGATGATCGGTCCGCGGATGGAGTACGTCTACCGCGTCCACCTTCGCGAGCAGCTGCGCAACGTCGTGCTCAGCCAGGAGAACGTGGCGGCGGGCGAGCTCCCGGGCAGCCAGGAGATCACAGTCTGCTTCGCGGACCTCGTCGGCTTCACCAAGCTCGGAGAGGCGCTGCCGCCGGAGGAGCTCGGGCGGGTCGCCGGTCAGCTGTCCGAGTTCGCGCTCGGGATAGCGGAGCCGCCGGTGCGCGTCGTGAAGACGATTGGCGACGCCGCCATGCTGGCCGGCCCCGAGCCGGCGGGCGTGGTCTCGGCGGCGCTCGGGCTGGTCGAGGCGACGGAGGGCGCCGGCGAGGACTTCCCGAGCATCCGCTCCGGGGTCGCGTTCGGGAACGCCCTCGAGCACGCGGGCGACTGGTACGGCTGGCCCGTCAACGTGGCGAGCCGGGTCACCGGCGTCGCGCGGCCGGGCAGTGTGGTGACGACGCGCGAGGTGCACGACGCCGCGGAGGAGCAGTTCCGCTGGACGCCGATCGGCCGACGCAAGCTGAAGGGCGTGCGCGAGCCTGTGCCGCTGTTCCGCGCGCGCCTCCGCGACGGCCCTAGTCGCGGTCCGGCCGCTCCGGGTAGACGTCGTCGATCGTCGTGAGGGCCGTGTAGGGCGCGCCCGCCGCCGCCTCGCGGATCGCGTCGCCGCCGCCCGCGAGCCGGTCGAGGATCGCCATCACGCCGCAGACCTCCAGCTCCTCCTCGCGAACGCGTTCGATCGCCTGGATCGTTGAGCCGCCGGTCGTGACCACGTCCTCGACGATCAGGCACAGCGTGCCCTGCGCCAGCTCGGGCCCCTCGATCGCCCGGCCGAGGCCGTGCTGCTTGCGCTCCTGGCGCACGAAGAAGGCCTCGACGTCGGCACCGCCGGCCAGCGCGGCGCAGGCGATCGGGTCCGCGCCCATCGTCATGCCGCCGACCGCGCGGGCGCCGCGCTCCTTCGCCTCGGCCGCGGTGAGCTCGGCGAGCGCGCGGAAGCCGGCCGGCCGCAGGATGGCGCGCTTGGCGTCGATCAGGTAGCTCGACTTCTGCCCGCTGGTCAACGTCACCTCGCCGATCACCAGGGCGTGATCGCGCAGTTCGCGGATGAGCTCGTCGCGGGCGCTCACGCGGTGTGCGTGGTGGGGCGGATGAGCCGTACCCTATCCGCGGCTATGGCCCTCGACGTGCTCGACCCGTTCAACGTCAAGCGCCAGCTGGAGGGCCTCGAGCGCCTGCGGGGCTCGCTCGCGCTCGCCACCGATATCGGCTTCCTGCGGAACGCGCGGCGCGCGCTGCTGCCGCTGCCGCTGATCGATCGCGACGAGCCTGTGCGGACGGACGTCTTCCCGCCGTTTGCCCGGCGTCCCGCCCCGCGGCTGGCCGGAAAGCGGATCGCCGTGGTGGGCTCGGGCGGCGCCGGCGCGTGCGCGGCCATGGTGGGCATGGCGCGCGCGTTCGAGGAGGCCGATCTGCGGCCGGCCGCGATCTCGACCTGCTCCGGCTCCACAATCTGGGGCGCGATGTGGGCGGCGGGCCTCACGGCCGACGAGATGGCGGAGTTCTCGCTCGCCTGGCGCCCCCAGGACTATCTCGACATCCAGTGGGCGCGGCTTCCCCGCTTCGCGCTCTCCGCGCTCCGCGGGTTCGCCGGGCTGGCGAAGGGCGATGCGCTCGAGCGCCTGCTCGATCGCCGCCTCTGGCACATGGCGGCCGGGGAGACCGAGATCCCGCTGCACACGGCCGTCTTCAACATCGACCGCGGGCGGCTCGACTACTTCGGCAGCGCGGAGACGCCGGACCTGAGCCTCGGCGAGCTCGTGCGAATCGCGGTGGCGCTGCCGCTGATCGTCGAGGCTGTCCGAGTCGAGGGCGAGCTGTACGTCGACGGCGGTGTGGTGGACGCGTTCCCCGCCGAGCCGCTGATCGAGGAGGGCGGCTTCGACCACGTCTTCGGGATGAACGTCCTGCTCCCGCCGGGGCTGGAGGCGGGCGGCTCGAACGGCAAGGACGGCATCGGGATCCTCGACGCGGGCCGCCAGATCGCGCTCGGCAGCCATCTGGAGATCGCCCGGCGCAGCCGGCGCCGCCTCGGCAGGAAGCTGACGCTCGTCGAGCCGGTCGAGCCGGGCGACACCCGCGGGGTCGCGTTCTACGACCTTTTCATCGACCGTCGCCGCTGGCCCGAGCTCATGCGCCGCGGCTACGAGGCGACCGTCGAGGCCCTGGCGCCGTTCCGGCGGCGCCCCCGAGCCCGCGCCACCCGTTCCGCGAAGGGAGCCGGATCGTGAGCCTGATCGTCTCGGGGATACGGCTTGTCTCGACGCTCGCCTGCATCGTCATCGCCCTCTCGTTCGCGCTGTTCGTCATCGACAAGGCGAAGGGCGGCTCGCAAAGCGAGATCGGCAAGCTCGGCGGTACCACGCAGCAGAAGCACGACCGGCGCAGCGCCTTCCGTCGCGACGTCGACGACGTGAACGACGTGCTCACCTCGCCGTTCAAGGGGATCGTGAAGTCGGGCAGCGCGTGGGCCAAGCACATCGTGATCGCGCTGCTCGGCTTCCTGCTGTGGGGAGTCGTGCTGCGCTTCGTGGCGAGCTGGCTGCCCGCGCGCCGCTGAGCGGCCGGCGCTACGAGTAGACGTAGATCGGCTCGCCGATCGAGATGTTGTTGTAGATGAAGACGGCGTCCGGGATCGGCGCGCGGAGGCAGCCATGGCTGGCGGGGTAGTTCGGCGGCACGTCGGCGTAGCCGTGGACCGCGTAGCCGCCGTAGAAGTAGCTCGAGTAGTACATCCCGTGCGAGTTGTAGCCGGGGCTCTTGCGGTAGAAGCTGAAGTTCCCCTTCACGGTCGGGGTCGACGGCTTGCCGGACGAGATCGTGAACGTCCGGTACGGCCGGCCGTTCTGCGTCAGCACCAGCACCTGACGGCTCAGATCCGCCTCCACGTGCGTGCCGGGGCTCCCGCTGCGGAGGTTGAACGCGCCGACGCCGTGGAAGACGCGCCGGAAGACGTCGCGGTCCGCGGTCGAGTCGCGCGAGAGGTAGTTGACCTTGCGGAAGGCGAGCACGGCCCGCGCGGTGCCGTCGTCCCAGTAGTTCGAGAGCGGCACCGAGTAGGCGAGCCGGGTCAGGCCGACCTGAAGCAGGTGGACCGCGTCTCCGCTCGACCCCCCACCCACGCTTGGCCAGACCGCTCCGAAGCGGACCTTCTTCGACTTGCCGCCCTTCTGCTTCGAGTTCCCCTTGTGGACCGCGAGCACGCGCAGGCTCGAGCCGGTGTCCGTCACCGGAAGCGAGGCGCTGAAGCGGCCCTTGCCGTGCCTGCCCTTCTCAACCTTGACGCGGAAGGAGCGCACCCTGTGGCCCGCGTTGCGCATCACGACGCGCACCGTCTGGTGCTTGACGAACGGCCTGATCGTGCCGTGGACGGTGACCCTGCCGCCGTCGAGCTGCCAGAGAAGGCCGCCGTCGTCCAGGCCCGAGGCGATCCACACGCGGAGGTGGGCGGGCTTCGGCTGGCTGGCAGCCTTGGTGGCCGCAGGGGCCTTGGGCGCGGCAGGCAGCCCCGGCAGGCTGCCGGCAGAGGCGGGTGCGGCAGCGGCGGCGAGCAGGGCGACGCTGCCCGCGCAGGCGAAGAGGAGGCGGCGCATCACGCGATTATTACCAACAGGCCGGGCGGCGGTTACTTGAGGCGGCACCGGATCAGGCCACCAGCCGCTTCCGCATCGCCCGGACCGGGATCGCGTACAGCAGCGCCGTCAGGGCCACGAGCCAGATCGTGTTCCCGACCACGGGCAGGACGTGCGGGCCGAGCACCAGCGGCCGCGTGATCTGGACCAGGTGGTACAGCGGCGTGAACCAGGCGAGCGTGCTCACCCAACCAGGCAGCTTGTCGAGCGGGTAGAAGATCCCGCTGAAGAGGAACAGCGGGGTGATGAACAAGGTGAAGTAGAACGAGAAGAACTCGATCCGCGGCGAGAGCGACGTGAAGGTGATCCCGAGCATCGCGAAGCAGGCGCCGCCCAAGGCGAGGAACGGCGGGATGGCGAGCGCCCAGGGCGAGCGCACCAGCCCGAACGCCGCCACGATTCCCAGGAACGTGGTGCCGTAGATCACCGCGCGCGTGGCGGCCCATGCCACCTCGCCCGCTACGAGGTCCTGGACCTGCACCGGCGTGGTGAGGATGGCGTCGAACAGTCGCTCCTCCTCCATCTTGAAGAAGGCGTTCCAGGTCGACTCGAACGACGCCGCCCACATGACCGCGGACGCGATCAGCCCGGCGGCGATGAACTGCTTGTACGGGATCCCCTGGATGTGGGTGAGGTAGGTACCGAGCCCGAAGCCGAGCGCGAGCAGGTAGAAGAGCGGATCGAAGAACTGCGGCAGCAGCGCGTTCTTCCACACCTTCGAGAACACGAGGAACTCGCGCCGCCAGACGCGCGCGGCGTAGCGGGGGCTCGGCAGGTACTGGGCGAGCGCGCTCATTCGCGCAGGCTGTGGCCGGTGATCTCGAGGAACACGCCCTCGAGGCTCTCCTGGCCGTAGGCGGCGCGCAGCTCCGCCGTCGTGCCGGACGCCACGATCTTCCCCTCGTCCATGATCACGAGCCGGTCGCAGATGCGCTCGGCCTCCTCCATGTAATGGGTGGTCACGAGCAGGGTCACGCCGCGTGACTTGAGCCCGTCCAGCACGCGCCAGACGGCCAGCCTGGCCTGGGGATCGAGCCCGGTGGTCGGCTCGTCGAGGATCACGAGCTCGGGCTCGTTGACCAGCGCCCGCGCCACGAGCAGGCGGCGCTTCATCCCGCCCGAGAGCTCCTGGGTGCGCGAGTCGGCGCGCCGATCGAGCAGGGCGTCGCGCAGGAGCTCGTCGATTCGGCCGTCTGCCGGGAGCCCGTGGAAGAGCGCGTGCGTCGTCAGGTTCTCGCGCACGGTCAGGCCGCGGTCGAGGTTCTCCTCCTGCGGGACGACGCCGATCAGAGCGTTCACCTCGCGCCGGTTGAGCGTCGCGTCGAGCCCGAGGACAGTCAGCTCGCCCTCGTCCATCTGGGCCAGGCCGTAGATCGCCTTCATCGTCGTGGTCTTGCCGGCGCCGTTCGGCCCCAGGAACCCGAAGCACTCCCCGGTTCGCACGGAGAAGTCGATCCCGCGCACAGCCTCGATCGGCCCGTAGCGCTTGACCAGCCCGCGCGCCACGACCGCGGCGGTCCCCGGCGCGTTCATGTGGCGACGGCCACCCGCCGCCGCCGCGACACGCGCGACGGCAGCGTCCGCGCCGCGACCAGGCATCCGGTCAGGAGCAAGAGGAGCACGGCGAACGCAACCCAGCCCTCGTGCGTCTCCACGCCGTAGGCGATCGTGTTGTTGACGGCGTGCAGCACGATCGTCGAGAACAGCGTGCCGGTCCGCTCGTAGACCAGGCAGAAGATGAACCCGAGCACGGCCAGCACCGGAAGGATCACCGCGGTTCGCGGGTTGTCGTAGTGGATGGCGCCGAAGACGATGCCGACGATCAGCGCCGCGGGGAGGACGGGCATGCGCGTTCGCAGCGCGCGGTAGAAGAACCCGCGGAAGAAGAACTCCTCCGCCAGCGGCGCCACCACGATCACGAGGATCGCGCCGGTCACGAGCGCCACGCTGCCGTGCTTCGCCCCGAGCTCCCGCACGATGTTCTGCTTGCCGCTCGGCTTGACGAGGGCGCCGTAGACGATCTCGAAGACGATGAAGGAGACGTAGGCGAGGGCCATCCAGCCGACGGTCGACCAGAACCGCGACCGGCCCAGGCCGAAGTGCCACGGGCGGGGCCGCACTGTGCGAGCGGCCAGCACGAGCGCGGCCCCGACGAAGACCGTGTCCTGGATCAGCGTGGCGACCTGGACGAACGCGGGAGACGAGCTGTTCGCCTTGCCGCCGGCTGCCACGTCCACCGCCCCATAGATCACGATCAGGAGGAACGTGACCGCCAGACCCAGGCCCATCGCCGCCGGGCCGTACCACGCCGGCCAGCGCGGGTACGGGCTCGCACCCTCCGGAAGCTCGGGCGGGTCGGGTGGCGGCGGGTGCGGGAAGGCGTACCCGTATCCGTACTGCGGTCCGTAGTGCACGGCCAGTCAGACTAGGGCCGGGAGCTCGGCCAGGCTCGCGATCACGGGGACGCCAGCGGCGAGCTCGGTCCCGGCGGAGAGCGCGCCGGCGCGTCGCAGCAGCACCGCGCGGAGCCCCGCCCGCAGGGCTCCGGCGACGTCGTTGTCCGGCGAGTCGCCCACGTGCACGGCCTCGGAAGCCGCGCAGCCGGCGGCCTGCAGCGCCGCGTCGAACAGCGCCCGCTCCGGCTTGCGCGCGCCCACCTCGGCGGAGGTAACGACGCCGTCGACGAGCGAGGCGAGCCCCGCCCGCCCGAGCACATCGTGCAGCGAGGAGTCCCAGTTGCTCGCCACGACGAGCCTGAGGCCGCGTGCGCGCAGGGTTCGGAGCGCCGGCGCGACGTCGGGGTACGGCTCGAAGTGCAGTGCCGCGAGGAGCGCGCTGCGCGCGGCCTCGAGGCTCAGCTCGGGCAGCTCGAGGCGCTCGTGGACGACCGCGGCGCAGCGGTTGCGCAGCTCGGCCAGGGAGCTCGCATCGCGGCCCTCGGTGTGGTGCTCGTAGTAGTAGGCGATCTCCGCGGCGATCGCCTCCTCGGCGACCGCCGGGGCGACGTCGAGTCCCATGCGCTGGAGCTCCGCGCGCAGCCGGGGGGCGGGAGGCTCCAACCGCAGCAGGGTGCCGAGCGAGTCGAGCAGAACCGCTGAGGTCGGCACGGGGTCCATCGTGGCGCATCGGACGCCCGAGCCGTCGGGACGCGGGCATAGCCTGCCCTGCGTGCCGGCACCGCCGCTCGCCTCGTTCTGGTCCGCGCACCGTGACGTGATCACGGCCATCGCGACCGTCGTGCTGGCCTTCGCAGTGGCCCAGCTCGTCGACCGCGCGGTGGCCCGGCGCGGCGCGGCGGTGGCGACGCGCGTCGGCGGGCCGCTCTCGCCGGTCGCCAGCACGCGCCTGCGGCTCGTGCGGCGGCTCGTCTACGTCGCGATCCTGGTTATCGGACTGGCGCTCGCGCTGGCGCAGTTCGCGGCGGTCAAGCGGCTCGCCACAGGCGTCCTCGCCTCCTCGGCCGTCCTCGGCATAGTCGTCGGCTTCGCCGCGCGCCAGACGTTCGCCAACGCCGTCGCCGGCGTCCTGCTCGCGGTCACCCAGCCGATCCGCATAGGCGACCTCGTGACCTTCGAGGACACGACCGGAA
>VAXR01000136.1 GCA_005885165.1 Actinomycetota bacterium | reverse complement strand
GGCGAGAGGCCGCTCGGCCGGGTGCTGCGCGGGCACGGGAACAACGGCAAGGACGGGTTCGAGGGGGCACACCGCGGCAACGTGATCGGCACCTACCTGCACGGCCCGCTCCTGCCGAAGAACGCCTGGCTAGCCGACAGGCTGCTCGAGCTCGCGCTCGGGGTCGAGCTCACCCCGCTCGACGACGCGATGGAGGACGCCGCGCACGAGAGCGCCCGCCGTGCGGCCGGCCTTAGATGATTGATGCCGAATCCGCGTGCCCCTGGGGCCGCGAAAATCGAGCTGGCGAAGGACGCAGGGCGAAGTTCATGCATGAATGCATGGACGAGCCCGAGGACGCACGTCCAGCGAAGATTTGCAGCGGTATCCAGGGGTGCGTGGGTTTGGGATCAGTCATCTAGCGTCCGGTCGAGCCGAAGCCGCCCAGCCCGCGGACGCTCTCCTCGAGTGCCTCGACCTCCTCTAGGGGCGCGGGCTCGAGCCGCACCAGCACGAGCTGGGCGATCCGGTCGCCGACGGACACCTCGAAGGGCTCCGCCGAGTCTGTGTTCTGCAGGAGCACCCGGAGCTCGCCGCGGTAGCCGGAGTCGATCAGCCCTGGCGCGTTGAGGAGCGTGATGCCGTGCCGCGCCGCCAGGCCCGAGCGCGGAAGCACGAGGCCCGCGCAGCCATCCGGGATGGCGACCGCGATGCCGGTTCCGACGCTCGCCCGTTCACCAGGTCGGAGTACCGCAGATTCAGCCGCGAACAGGTCGTAGCCCGCGTCCCCCGGGTGCGCCTGGGCCGGAGCGCGGGCCTGCCGATGCAGCCGCGCGAAGCGGAGCGTCACTCCGACGGATCGGCCCCGTTGCCGCCGGTCCCGTCGACAGCGAAACGCTCGAACCGCGGCGCCAGGCCGGCCGGCACCCGCGCCAGCACCCGCACGCCCTCGGCGGTCTCGTGCCTTTCCATCTCGCCCGCGACCTCGTGCAGCTCGGACAGGCTGCCGCCCTCGCCGTAGGGGACGAGCAGTTCCATCCGCCGAAGCGCTCCGAGGAACCGCACCTCAACCGCCTCGCGTAGATCGTCGAGACCCTCACCCGTCGCGGCGGAGACCTGGACGGCTTGCGGGTGGCGGAAGGACAACTCGCGCCGCCGCTCGGCGTCGAGCAGGTCGACCTTGTTGAGCGCGAGGACGCGCGGCCTGTCGCCGCCGCCGATCTCCTCAAGCACGTCGTCGACCGCGCGGCTCATCTCGACCAGCTCTTCCTCCGGCGCCGAGGCGTCGACGACGTGCACGATCAGGTCGGCGCGCAGCGTCTCCTCGAGTGTCGCTGCGAAAGCGTCCACGAGCTGGTGCGGCAGCTTGCGGATGAAGCCGACCGTGTCGGTCAGCAGGAAGGCGCGGCCGCCGATCTCGAAACCGCGCGTCATCGGATCGAGCGTGTGGAAGAGGCGGTCGTCCGTGCCGGCGCTGGCGCCGGTCAGCGCATTCAGGAGCGTCGACTTGCCGGCGTTCGTGTAGCCGGCAAGCGCCACGCTCGGAAGCTGGGCCCGCTCGCGCTCCTGGCGCATGACCCCGCGGGTCTGCCCCGTGTGCGCGAGCCGGCGGCGCAGCGTCGCGATGCGGTCGCGCGCGAGCCGGCGGTCGGTCTCGATCTGGGTCTCCCCCGGCCCGCGCGTGCCGATGCCGCCGCCGAGACGCTCGAGGTGCGTCCACAGCCCCCGCATGCGCGCGAGGTTGTACTCGAGCTGGGCGAGCTCCACCTGGAGCTTCCCGTCCGCCGACGCGGCGTGGTCGGCGAAGATGTCGAGGATGATCGCGGTACGGTCGATGACCGGCACGCCGACGGCCTGCTCGAGGTTGTGCTCCTGCCGCGGCAGGAGCTCGTCGTCGCAGGCGATCAGATTCGCTCCGGACTCGGCGACGGTGTGCCGCAGCTCGGCGAGCTTGCCCTTGCCGAGGTAGCGATCCGGATCGGGGCGGGCGCGCCGCTGGTACAGCTCGCCTGCGACCGCGACCCCGGCCGTGCGTAGGAGCTCACGCAGCTCGGCCAGATCGGCCTCCTGCGGACCCGCCGCGACGCAGAGCGCGCGCTGCCGGGCGCGCGGATTCCGGATGCCCTCCCCGTAGCGGCTCTCGGCGCGGCGTCCGTTGCGTCCCTTCTGCATTCGCACTCAAGTTTAGGCGCGATACCCTCCGCCTCGTGAGGGCGTTCGTGACCGGGGGGACGGGGTTCATCGGCGGCCGCCTGGTGACGAAGCTGCGGGATCGCGGCGACGCGGTGGTCACTCTCGTGCGCTCCCCGGACAAGGCGCTCGATCTCGAGCGAATCGGCTGCGAGCTCGTCCAGGGCGACCTCACCGACCTGGACGCGATCAAGCGCGGTGTCGAGGGCGCCGACGTCGCATTCCACGGAGCCGCCATCTACAAGGTCGGGATCCCCAAGTCCGACCACGAGCACATGTACGACACGAACGTTCGCGGCACGGAGCGGGTGCTCGACGCCGCGATCGAAGCTGGCACGCCGATGATCGTCTACGTCTCCACGGTCAACGTCTTCGGGAACACGCACGGCGAGGTCGTCGACGAGACATACGAGCGATCGATTTCCGGGAACGGTTTCCTCTCCTACTACGACCGGACCAAGTACGAGGCCCACCAGGTCGCCCTCGATCGGATCGCGAAGGGCGCGCCGATTGTGATCGTCCAGCCCGGGGGCGTGTACGGGCCCGGCGACCACTCCGAGATCGGGAACATGATCGGCCAGTTCCGGTCCGGCCGGCTGCCGATGGTCCCGTTCCCGGACCTCGGGTTCAACCTCGTCTACGTCGACGACGTCGCCGACGGCTGCATCCTCGCGGCCGAGAAGGGCGAGGTCGGCCAGTCCTACGTGCTCGGCGGCGAGATCTCGACCATGCGCGGGATGCTCGAGAAGGTCGCGCAGATCGACGGCAAGAAGCCCCCGACGCGCACGCTGCCCACCGCGCTGATCAAGGCGGTGGCGCCGGCGGGTCCCGTGGTCGGGAAGCTAATGGGGCTGCCGCCCAACGTTCGGGAGCTGATCTCGGCGTCCGAGGACGTGACCTACTGGGCGACCGACACCAAGGCGCGCGAGCAGCTCGGCTACGCGCCGCGCGACCTCGAGACCGGGTTGCGGCAGACACTCGAGAACGCCGGCTGACCTAACTCCTATTGATTGATCCGTGGCTGGCCGCCGTGCCGGCGGACGGCGCTCAGCCGCCGAGGCTCGAGCGCAGCCGCTCCACCGCCTCCGCGAGGCGGTCGTCCGGCACCGTCAGCGAGATCCTGAAGAAGCCCTCGCCGTTCGGCCCGTAGGCGCCCCCGGGTGAGAGCACGACGCCGGACTCCTCGAGCACGAGCTCGCAGTAGGAGGCTGACGTGTGGCCCTGGGGAACCGGCGCCCAGATGTAGATCGTTCCCTTCGGGGGGGTGACCCCCACGCCGATCTCGCGCAGGGCGTCGCACACGAGGTCGCGGCGGCGCTGGTAGACGGCGCTCGTCTCGCGCGGCGTGTCCTCGCTTCGATCGAGGGCCGCCGCGGTGGCGAGCTGCACCGCCTCGAACATGCCTGAGTCGATATTCGACTTGAGCCGCCAGTACGACTCGATCGCTGCCGCGTTGCCGACGATTGCCGCGGTGCGCCAGCCGGTCATGCTCCAGCCCTTCGACAGCGAGAAGACCTCCACGCCGACGTCGCGGGCCCCGGGCGTCTCCAGGAAGCTCGGCGCGACGTATCCGTCGAACGTCGTCTCCGTGTACGACGCGTCGTGCACCGCGAGCACGTCGTGCTCGTGCGCGAGCTCAATCGCGTGCTCGAATACCCCGTCGGGCAGGATGGCGCCAGTCGGGTTGTTCGGGTAGTTGAGGAACATGAGCCGGGCGCGGGCCCAGTCGTCCGCGCCGACGGCGTCGAAATCGGGTGCGAACCCGGCGTCGGCTCGCAGCGGGAGGAGCACGGCCTCGGCCCCCGCCAGCACGGGCCCGCCCGTGTAGACGGGGTAGCCGGGATCCGACGCCAGGGCCGCGTCGCCCTCGTCTAGGAACGCGAGGTTCAGGTTGAAGATGCACTCCTTGGCGCCGAGGGCGGGGATCACCTCGGTCGCCGGGTCGAGCTCGACGCCGAAGCGGCGGGCGTAGAAGCCGGCCACCGCCTCGCGGAACTCGGGACGGCCGCGGTTCGAGGGGTACTGGTGGGTGCTGGGATCGCGCGCCGCCTCCGCCAGCGCGGCGACCACCGGCTCGGGCGTCGGGATGTCGGGGTCGCCGATCCCGAGCGAGATCACGTCCACGCCCTGCTCGCGCTTCAGCGCGATCTTGCGCTCGAGCTCGGCGAACAGGTATGGCGGGATGCGGTCGAGCCGCCTACTCTGCCGCACGGAGCTCCTCCAGGAACTCGTCGGCGAGCTCGCCGCGGTAGACGGGAACGGCCCAGCCGGTCAGGCTCACCGACAAGTCCTTGCCGACCTCCACCTCGAGGTCGCCGCCGTCGAGGTGCACGGTCACCGGGCTGTCCGCGCCCCGAAGCACCGCCGCCACCGCGGCGCCGCTCGCGCCGGTCCCCGACGACATCGTCTCCCCCACCCCGCGCTCGAAGATGCGCGCGCTGATCTCGTCATCCGCGTCGCGGCGCCAGAACGAGACGTTGGTGCGGTTGGGGAACAGCTCGTTCCGCTCGATCGGCGGCCCGAGGGTCGCCAGGTCGAGCCCCTCCAGCTCCTCGCCGTCCACCTCGATCGCGCACTGCGGGTTCCCGATCGAGACGTGCTGGAAGCGCAGCTCGCGGCCGCCCGCCGTGAGGGTGCCCGCGCCGTCGTCGCCGCCGTCCGGGTAGTCGTTGGAGCGCAGCTTCGCCCTCCCCATGTCGATCGTGCACGTGGTGGGGCCGGTGATCCGCGGCCGGATCGCGCCGGCCGCCGTTTGGATCGAGAAGGTGTCGCTGTCGGTCCACCCGCTGCGGCGCAGGTAGAGCACAGCCTGGCGGGCGCCGTTGCCCGACAGCTCGGCCTCCGACCCATCGGGGTTGAAGATCCGCAGGCGCGCCACGTAGCCGCGCTCGTCCGGCTCGGACAGCAGGAGGACGCCGTCCGAGCCGATCCCGGTGTGGGCGCGGCACATCAGGCGGACGCGCGGCGGGCTGAGCTCGAACGGCAGATCGTTCGCCTCGACGATGACGTAGTCATTCCCAAGCGCCTGCCACTTCTCGAATCGCATGGACGGTGATCTTGTCAGGGCCGCGGGTCGCGCCACATGAGCCAGACCGGTGGGCCCTTCGGCAGGGTCACCTCGCGCGTCACCCGGAAGCCGTGCCGTGCGTAGAAGGCGATGTTGCGCTCCTTGGACGACTCGAGGTAGGCGGGTATCTCGTCGCGGTCGCAGATGTCGAGGACGGGGCGCAGCAGCGCGGAGCCGATGCCGCGCCCCTGGAACTCGGGCTCGGTCCCGAGCACGGCCAGGTAGTAGTGCGGCTCGGTCGGGTGCGCGGCGTCAATCCGCATCATCCCGCGCAGGGCGCGCGGCCCGCGTGGGCCCACCGCGGGGGCCAGCACGCCGATCATCTGCAGCGTCGCGAG
>VAXR01000150.1 GCA_005885165.1 Actinomycetota bacterium | reverse complement strand
CGCTCGGGGCCGGCAGGACCTGGGACTACCGCTACAGCTGGATCCGCGACTCGGTCTTCAGCGTTCGATCGCTGGCGGAGGCTGGCCTGGAGCGCGAGGCCGACGGCTTCCGGAGGTTCATCCAACGCAGCTCGGCCGGCCACGTGGAGGACCTGCAGATCGTGTACGGGCTCGGCGGCGAGCGGCGGATCGGAGAGCAGGAGATCGACGAGCTCGAGGGCTACCGCGGGGTGGGCCCCGTGCGGGTCGGCAACGGGGCCGTGACGCAGAGCCAGCTCGACGCCTACGGCGAGATCGTGAGCCTCGCCTGGCGCTGGCACACCCGCGGCAACTCGCCCGACGACGATCTCTGGCGCTTCATCACGAGTATCTGCAACGCCGCCGCAAAGCGCTGGCGCGAGCCCGACGCCGGGCTGTGGGAGTGGCGCGGGCGGCGGCTTCACTTCACGCACTCGAAGGTGATGTGCTGGGCCGCGCTCGACCGCGGCCTGGCGCTGGCCGAGGAAAGCATGCGCGAGGCGCCCCGGCGGCGCTGGCAGCGCGCGCGGGCCCAGATCCGCAGCGCCGTGGAGTCCGACGGCTACGACAAGCGCCGCGGGATCTTTCGCCAGGTCTTCGGCCGCAACCTCGTGGACGCCTCGCTGCTGCTCCTGCCGCGGGCGGGGTTCGTCGACCACAGGGACGAGCGCATGGTGCGGACGGTAGACGCCGTCGCGAAGGACCTCGACGACGACGGCCTGATCCGCCGCTACAAGCTGCGCGACGGGCTGCCCGGGCGCGAGGGCGCCTTCCTGGCGTGCTCGTTCTGGCTCGTCGAGTGCCTGGCGCAGCAGGGGCGCGTCGACGAGGCGCGCCGCCGCTACGAGCGCACCGTCGCCGCCAGCAGCGATCTCGGCCTCTACTCGGAGGAGTTCGACACGCGGCGCGGCGAACCGTGCGGCAACTACCCGCAGGCCCTCACCCACCTCGGGCACATCGAGGCAGCGATGGCGCTCGCGGCGGCCGAGCGGGATCAGGCGCTGTCACCGACCTAACGCGGCCTCGCCGGGCGCGTCTTCCTCACCGCATCTGGTCAAGTTATTCCTCGGGCGCCGCGCGCCAGTGCACGAACCGCTCGGGCGCCAGGCCAAGGAAGGGGCCCTCGGGAGCGCGCTCGCGGTACTGCGGGTACTTCGCGGCGAGCGCGGCCACGACCCCCTCCCGGGGCTGCTCGTGGATCGCGACCTCCCCGATGACCTGGACCCAGGCGAGCCGCGACCAGTCGTCGTCGTAGCGGTCGACGGTCAGGGCGGCCTCGCCGCGGCGGCGAAGCCAGCGCACGCGCGCCAGCTCGCTCCCGGGCGAGCGCTTCGGCTTGTGGTCCACTGCGGTCCAGATCTCGCCGTCGACCACCGCGAACGTGACGGGCAAGACGCGCGGGCGGTCGCGGGAGTCGAGCAGTCCGAGCCGGGCGACCGGAGCCCCCTGGATTAGCTCCTGCGCCCAGCCGGGTAGCTCATCAAAGCGAGCAACCGCCATCGGCTGCGAGCTTAATTCGTGGGCGATCGACTAACGAGGAAGTGAAACGCCATGGACATAGGGATCGGCCTTCCGAACTCGGTGATCGGAACGAGGGGCCCCGAGCTCGTCGACTGGGCGCGCGAGGCCGAGGGGGCCGGGTTCTCTTCGCTGGGGACCATCGACCGGATCGCGTACCCGAGCCACGAGCCGCTCGTCTCGCTAGCCGCCGCAGCCGCCGTCACCGAGAGGATCGGGCTGCTCACCTCGATTCTCCTCGCGCCGCTCCGCATCAACACCGCGCTGTTCGCGAAGCAGTCGTCCACCGTCAACGCGATCTCAGGCGGCCGCCTCACGCTCGGCCTCGCCGCGGGGGGACGGGAGGACGACTTCGAGGCAAGCGGCGTGGACTTCTCGACTCGAGGCCGCGCTTTCGATCGCCAGCTCGAGGAGCTCCATGAGCTCTGGAACGGGAAGGAGGTCGGCATCGGCGGCCCCGTGACGCCCGACGGCGCACCGACGGTGATCCTCGGCGGGTCCGTGAAGGCCTCGTTCCGGCGCGCCGCCCGCTACGGCGCCGGCTGGATCATGGGCAGAGGCCCGCCGGATGCCTTCGAGAAGGCGCTGCCGCAGCTCGAGTCGGCATGGTCGGAGGCCGGCCGCGACGGCTCGCCGCGCAAGCTCGCGCTCGGCTACTACTCGCTCGGGCCGAACGCCGAGGAGCTCGCGCAGAGGTCGATCGGGGGCTACTACGGCTTCCTGGGCGAGGAAGGTGCGAAGCAGGTCGCGGGCAGCGCGGCCAGGAGCGCGGAGCAGGTGAAGGGGGTCGTGGCGGCCTTCGAGGCGTCGGGCTGCGACGAGTACATCTTCTTCCCGAGCGACGGCGATCCGGAGCAGGTGCGGCTGTTGCGCGAAGCCCTCGACTGACTGCCGTCGGTTAGTGTCCGGCGCGATGCCGGACGACGCCCCCCGACTGCTCCGCGAGTGGAACCGGGGGATGATCGCCTTCGACCTCATCCTCGGATCGGCCACGCTGCTCGCTCCGCGCGCGACCTTGAAGGTGCTCGGCCACGAGCGGCCATCGGCCGACGCCGAGGCGCTGTTTCGCCGCTGCGGGCCGATCTGGCTCACCTTCGCCGCCGCCCACGCCGTGGCCGCGGCGCGCGGCAAGCGCCGCGACTGGTGGGCGCTCGCCTGGCTCCGCGGCACCGAGCTTCTCACCGACACGGTCTGGGCGGCGACCTCGCCGGCGTTCACCCGTCCGGGCGCGCGGGCGGCGATGTACGGTGCGGGCGTGGCCAACGCCGGGATGGCACTCGGGTTCGGCTGGTTGAGCGACCGCGGCCGCAAGGCGCGGAAGGGGCCTTAGTGGCGGCGGCCGAGCAGGACCGCGGCGGGCCCCCCGCGCTCGTACGCGCGCTCACGCGGATCCTGTCCTCGAAGCCGGGCTCCTGGTACTTCCTGCACGTCGCCAACCCGATCGACAAGGTGCTCGTGCCGCTCACGCGCGGGTGGCTGAGCCTGGCGCCCGGGCAGCCGGTGCTCGTCCTCGAGCACGTCGGCGCCAAGAGCGGACAGCGCCGCCGGACGCCGCTGCTCTACCTCACCGATGGCGACGACCTCGTGGTGATCGCCTCCGCCGGCGGCGCCGCCCGCCACCCGGCCTGGCTCCACAACCTCCGCGCGCACCCGCGCGTGAAGCTCTTCCTGAGAGGGGGCACCGGGGTGTACGTCGCGCGGGAGACCGAGGGCGAGGATCGCGAGCGGCTGTGGCGCCAGGCCACGGCGGTGTACGGCGGCTACGACACCTACAAGGACCGCGCCGCCGACCGCCAGATCCCGGTGGTCAGGCTGAGCCCGGCCGTCTGACGTCGCCGTAGGCACATATACGCTTGCTCGCGTGCCAACAGGCCTGCCGGACAAGCCATCGCTGGAGGGAATAGAGCCGAAGTGGGCGGAGCGCTGGGAGCGCGACGGCACCTACGCATTCGGCCGCTCGGCCACCCGCGACGAGATCTACGCGATCGACACGCCGCCGCCCACCGTGAGCGGAGCCCTCCACGTCGGGCACGTCTTCTCGTACAGCCACACCGACCTGATCGCGCGCTTCCAGAGGATGCGCGGGAAGCGCGTCTTTTACCCGATGGGGTGGGACGACAACGGGCTGCCCACGGAGCGGCGAGTCCAGAACTACTTCGGCGTCCGCTGCGACCCCTCGCTGCCGTACGACCCCGGGTTCGAGCCCCCGGCTGAGCCGCCCGACGACCCGATTCCGGTCCCGCGCCAGAACTTCGTGGAGCTCTGCCTGCGGCTGACGGCCGAGGACGAGAAGGCGTTCGAGGAGCTCTGGCGCCGGCTCGGCCTCTCCGTGGACTGGTCGATGACCTACACGACGATCGGCGAGCGCGCCCAGCGCGCGTCGCAGCGCGCGTTCATCGACCTCCTCCGCAAGGACCTGGTCTACTCGGTAGAGGCGCCGACGCTCTGGGACGTCGACTTCCGCACCGCGGTGGCGCAGGCCGAGCTCGAGGACCGCACGACCCCGGGCGCGGCCTACCGCGTCCTGTTCCCGCGAGCCGGCGGCGGCGAGCCGATCGAGATCGAGACCACCCGGCCGGAGCTGATCCCCGCCTGCGTGGCGCTGGTCGCGCACCCGGGCGACGAGCGCTACCGCGCGCTGTTCGAAGGAGGCGAGGCCGTCACCCCGCTCTTCGGCACGCATCTCCCCGTGCTCGCGCACGAGCTCGCCGACCCGGAGAAGGGCACCGGGATCGCGATGGTGTGCACCTTCGGCGACGTCACCGACGTTATGTGGTGGCGCGAGCTGGGACTGCCGATTCGCTCGGTGGTCCAGCCCGACGGGCGCCTGCGGCCGGTCCGGTGGGGCGAGCCGGGGTTCGAGTCGGACGATCCCGCCAGGGCGCAGGGCGCCTACGACCGGCTGGCCGGAAAGCGCGCGAAGCAGGCGCAGAAGGAGATCGCGGGACTGCTCGTCGAGGCCCGCGCGCTGGCGGCCGAGCCGCGCCCGATCGAGCACCCGGTGAAGTTCTTCGAGAAGGGCGAGCGGCCGCTCGAGATCATCACGAGCCGCCAGTGGTTCGTGCGAACGCTCGACCACCGCGAGGAGTTCAAGGCACGCGGCCGCGAGCTGCGCTGGATCCCGGAGCACATGCGCGTCCGCTACGAGAACTGGGTGGACGGCCTGAACCAGGACTGGTGCATCAGCCGCCAGCGCTTCTTCGGGGTCCCCTTCCCCGTCTGGTATCCGATCGCCGGCGACGGGACGCTCGACCACTCGAGCCCGATCCTCGCCGACGATGCCGCGCTCCCGATCGACCCGTCGTCCGACACGCCGCCCGGCTTCACGCCCGAGCAGCGCGGCGAGCCGGGCGGCTTCGCCGGGGATCCGGACGTGATGGACACCTGGGCCACCTCGTCGCTCTCGCCGCAGATCGCGGGCGGCTGGCAGGAGGACCCCGACCTCTTCGAGCGGGTCTTCCCGATGGACGTGCGCCCGCAGGCCCACGAGATCATCCGGACGTGGCTGTTCTCGACCGTCGTGCGCGCCCACTTCCTGCACGACGCCCTCCCCTGGCGGAACGCCGCGATCTCCGGCTGGGTCCTCGATCCGGAGCGCAAGAAGATGTCGAAGTCGAAGGGCAACGTGCTCACGCCGATCTCGATGCTCGAGCAGTACGGCTCGGACGCCGTGCGCTACTGGGCCGCCAACGGGCGCCCGGGCGTGGACACGGCGTTCGACGAGAACCAGATGAAGGTCGGGCGGAGGCTCGCCACCAAGGTGCTCAACGTCTCGCGCTTCGTGCTCGGCCACGAGGGACCGGTGGGCGAGGCGGCAAAGCCGCTGGACGTGGCGATGCTGCGGCGCCTGTCCGGTTCTGCGACGACTACGTGGAGCTCGTCAAGGGCCGCCGCTACGGGGCCCACGACGAGGACGCCGCGGCGTCGGCGAACGGAGCGCTGCGAGCCGCGCTCGAGGTACAGCTGCGGCTGCTCGCGCCGTTCCTGCCGTTCGTCTGCGAGGAGGTCTGGTCCTGGTGGCAGGAGGGATCGATCCACGCCGCAGGCTGGCCGAGCGCGGACGAGCTGCTGCCGGCGCCGCCCGACGGCGACGCGTCCGAGGTGATGCTCGACGTGGCAGCCGAGGTCCTGTCGGAGATCCGCAAGGCCAAGTCGACGGCCCAGCTACCGATGCGGGCGGAGGTGGCTCGCGCGGTGGTGCGCGACAGCGGCGAGCGGCTCGACCTGTTGGGCGAGGTGGAGGACGACGTGGCGGACGCGGGGCGGGTCGCTCGGTTCGAGAAGGTCGCCGACGGCGCCTTCTCGGTCGAGGTGGAGTTCGCGAGCGGCGGCTAGCGCGCGCTCGTCGTGGACTGC
>VAXR01000160.1:31911-32407 GCA_005885165.1 Actinomycetota bacterium | reverse complement strand
AGGCGACCAGGTTGATCGCCTCGGTGACGTTCTTCGTGAACACCACCTCCTCGTAGTCGGCGTTGATCCAGTCGGCGACCGTCCGGCGGGCGCCCTCGAACGCCGCCGTCGACTCCTGCGCAAGCGGGTAGACCCCGCGGTGGATGTTCGCGTTGTGCTCGGCCAGCGCGGAGTAGAGAGCGTCGAGCACCGCCTGGGGCTTCTGCGCGGTGGCCGCACTGTCCAGGTAGGTGAGCGGCTTGCCCTGGATCCTCCGCGAGAGGATCGGGAACTCCGCCGCGATGCGCGCGACGTCGAGCGGAGCGACGGTTGTGGTGGCGGCGGCTTCCATCGTCAGGCGGCCGCCTCCACCTCGTCGCGGATCCAGCCGTAGCCGCGCTGCTCGAGCAGCTCGACCAGCTCCGGCCCGCCCTCCTTGACGATCCGGCCGTCGTAGAGGACGTGCACGAAGTCGGGCTCCACCAGGTGCAGGATGCGCTGGTAGTGGGTGATGATC
>VAXR01000160.1:11816-31898 GCA_005885165.1 Actinomycetota bacterium | reverse complement strand
TCCGCAGCGCGTCGATGTCGAGGCCGGAGTCGGTCTCGTCGAGGATCGCGATCCGCGGGCTGATCAGCGCGAGCTGGAGGATCTCCATGCGCTTCTTCTCGCCGCCCGAGAAGCCCTCGTTCAGGTAGCGCGACGAGAATTCCTTCGGCACCTGGGTGAGCTCCATCGCGTCCTCGACCGCCTTCCGGAAGTCCTTCAGGCTCACCGGGTCCTCGCCCTCCTCCGCGCGGAGCGCGTTCATCACGGTCCGCAGGTACTTGGTGACTGTCACCCCGGGCACCGCGATCGGATACTGGAACGCCATGAACAAGCCCATCCGCGCCCGCTCGTCGGGCTCGTCCTCGGTCAGGTCCGTGCCGTCGAGGAGAATCTGCCCCTCGGTGACCTCGAAGTTGGGGTGCCCCATGATCGCGTTGGCGAGCGTGGACTTGCCCGACCCGTTCGGCCCCATGAGCGCGTGGATCTCGCCGCTCGAGACCGTCAGATCGACGCCCTTGAGGATCTCGCGCTCCCCGGCGCGGACGTGAAGGTTCCTCATCTCGAGTTCTGCCATCTGTCTCCTGTTCCGCTCCCCGCTAGGCGGTGACCGTGTCGGGCTCGCGTTCGTGCCGCGCGCCGAACTCCACGAGCTCGGCGAGCGTGGTGCCCTGCAGGGCCTTGATTACCCCTCCCTGGACCCGCATCCACAGAAGCCGGGTGGAGCACGCCCGTCCTGCATCGCCCTCGTGCGAGCAGAAGATCCGCTCGGTGGGGACGTTGACGAAGCACTCCATCGGCGCGATCGAGCCCTCGAGCGCCAGCACGACCTCGTCCATGGCGATCTCCTCCGCCGGCCGCGCGAGGCGATACCCGCCGTGGGCGCCGCGAGTAGAGACCACAAGCCCGGCCCGCTTCAGATCGGCGACCACGTGCTCGAGGTAGGAGAGCGGCAGCTCCTCGGCCTCGGCGATCGCCTTCAGGGCGACCGGCTCCGCACCGTCGTGCGCACCGAGCTCCACCATGAGCCGCACCCCGTACTCGGCCTTCGCTGAGAAGATCACGGAAGAAAACCTAGCAGCCGAGTCGGAATGAACCGGTGTTGTGCGACGCCCCTACGAGCGGCCCCGAAGATTGGACTTTTGCCCGTTGGCAGGCGGGATCCGCTGTGGCATCTTGCCTCGGGGGAGATGACAAGCTACGAGGGAGCCGCCAGCCCGGCGCGCGGGGGAACGGAGCCGGGGCCGGCCATCGATCGGGGCCGTACGCTGCCTGCCGGCGACGGCAGGCGCCTGCGCGTCCTGCTCCTGGACGGGCAGGACCTGGTCCACTGGGGCTTCAAGACGCTACTGGCCGCCGAGCACTGGGTCGAGCGCTTCGTCGCCGCGCACAGCGCCGATGAGGCGATCGAGCTCGCCCGGCGCCACGCGCCGCACGTCGCGGTGGTCGACCTCGCCGCCGCGACCGGATCGGTCGGCGAGCTGTACGCCCGGCTCCGCAGCGCCTCGCCCGGCACGCGGATGCTCCTCATGTCCTCGGGCGACCGGATCTCGACGCGCGCGGCCCGCGCCGCTGGCGCGTCCGGCTTCGTCTCGAAGCGCAGGGGCGCCCGCGAGATCGCCGGCGCAGCGCGCATGGTCGGCCTCGGCATGACCCTCTTCGAGCCGGACAACGGTGCCGCGCGGAGCATCCTGACCCAGCGCGAGCGCGAGGTCCTGGAGCTGGTAGCCGCGGGATCGACCAACCGCGAGATCGCGCGCCGCCTGTTCCTCTCCCATCACACGGTCAAGGACCACACCAGCGCGCTCTACCGGAAGATGGGCGCGCGCAACCGCGCCGAGGCGATCCTGCGGGCGCAGCGCCTGGGGCTGCTGGACAACCTGTAGGCCACGCCGCCTGGGTGGGCCAGGCCGCGGGCCTGCTCGCCCCAGGGATTGCGCGAGTCGAATGAGGGGTGCTATAGCGCACGGCAATGGACTCGCGCTCGGATGAGCTTCGGGCGGGGCCGCGGCGTAACACTCCCGTTACGGACGGAGCGCGGCAGCCTCGGTGCTCCCCCTTCGTTGCCCCACCGGACAGCGCCGGTTAGCCCCGAACGCCGGAGCTGAGCGCGTCGGCGACGGCGCTCGCGTGTCGCCGGCGACGGCGCTCGCCTATCGGCGTTTGAAGCGCGCTCATTCCGACTCGGACCGATTCAGAGCCACGTCCAGCTTCCGCCGCTCGAGTGCCCACCAGAGCTCGAGCAGGTCCTGCATCCGGCGCAGGTCGGCCCGCGTGATCTCCTCGAACTTCTCGAGCCGGTAGCGCAGCGTGTTCGGGTGGATGTAGAGCACCTCAGCGGTCCGGTGGACGCGCAACCCGCTCGCGAGGTACTCGTGCACGGTCCGCTGGAGCGTGTCGCCGAACGCGCCGAGCGGGCGCAGCGGATCGAGGTAGCGGCCCACCATGCGCTCGCCGAGCTGCGGCTCGGTGAGGATCGCGGGCCGCAGCGAGAGCTCGTCGATGTCGACCGCGCCCTCGATCCCGTAGGCGATCGCCGTCTCGAGCGCGCGCGTCGCCAGCCGGAACGAGCTGTCGAGCCCGGCGAGCGGGACCACGGCCCCGAGTCCCGCCACCGCCCCGGCCGGCACGTCGGGCGCGCTCGTCACGATGCCCACCACGTCGCCCTCGATCACCGTCGCCACCGCGCCGCGCCCGTCGGCGCCGCCGCCGGTGGCCGCCACGGCGCGCGCGAGCGCGAATGGTTGGACGGATCCGCCCGGCCGCGCCCGGATCGCCCGGTAGCGGCCGCCGGGCAGCAGGCCGTTGGCCCGCGCGGTCGCGGCGGCCTCCGCCGGGGGCAGCGTGCCCTGTATGAGCCCGCGGACCAGTGACCGGCGGCGATCATCCTGCGAATCGATCACGTCCCCCTCCATCGCGGCGAGCCCCCGCTGCCGCTTTGCTAAAGGTAATTTAAACGGTGGGCACCTGGCACGGCAATTGCCCAAACGGGGTACCCTCGCGGCCGGTGGCAGGGGACCGGTGGCAGGGATGAGCGGCGGACGCCGGACGACGCGCGGCCCCGCGTGGGCCTGGCTCCTTGCTATCGCGCTGGTGGTGCTCGTCGTCCAGGTCGCGATCGCCGACGCGAGCCCGCTGCGGTTCCGCAGCACGAAGGTCATGGGCAAGGTCAACCCCAACCTGCCGTGGACGGAGCCGCGGATCTCGGTGGGCCCCCACGACCTCCGCTGGATCGTCACCAACAGCGACAAGTCCGGCAACGAGGCCGTCGTGACGAGCTCGCGCGACGGCCTGCACTGGAAGCTCGCCGCGAATCCGCCCGCGGGGCAGACGAGCGCCACTCCCGACGTCGACGTGGTGACGATGCACACCGGCCGGGTACTCGCCAGCGAGCTGGACGACGCGGGCATCAACTTCCCGACCTCGTTCACCGACAACCGGGGACGCACGTGGACCCAGAGCAAGGGGACCACCCAAACCGCCGACCAGGACCGGCAGTGGTTCGCGGTCGGCCCGGACGACCCCTCGACGCACAAGCCGCGCGTCTACCTGCTCTACCACAACCTCTTCTCGGGCCAGGGGAACCACAACATGTTCGTCGCAGCCTCAAACGACGGCGGCGCCACGTTCGGCGCGCCGGTGCCGACCACGCTCCCCGGCTCCGACGCCTACGCCGACCTCCAGTGCGCCGACTCGGGCGGCCCGAGCGCTATCTGGGTGAACTGGCAGAACGGGCGCGTCTACGCGGAATGGACCACGCGCGGGACGCCCACCGACGCAGGTGACACGGGCGGGTGTACGACGGCGGCCAGCGGGCAGCCCTTCGAGTTCAACATCGTCGCCGCCACACGCGTCTGGGTCGCGCAGTCGAACGACTTCGGTCTCACATGGAGCGACTCGCTTGCGGTGGACGACGCCAAGAGCGGGCAGATCGTGTCCATGCAGGTCGCCTCTGGCGGGCTCGACCGCGCGGGCAACGTGTACGTGGCCTATCCGGAGGGCCCGCTCGGGCGCAAGTACCCGGACTACAGCGGCGCGGGGGTGAGGTACAAGTTCGCGAAGCCGACGGCCACCGGTTCGGCGATGAAGTGGTCGGCCGGGAGGACGCTCGTCCCGGCGAGCAAGACGGCGCCCGGCAATGTGCTCGTCCACATGCAGGCTGGCGACCCGGGCCGGCTGATCACCGAGTTCTGGCAGGGGCAGGCGCGCAAGGGCCGCGAGCCGGTCTGGCACATGACCGCAGCCGAGACGACAAACGCGTTCGCGGCGAATCCGCACGTGCTCCACGCGCGGATCTCAAAGGTCCCCACCGACGTCGGCACTGCGAGCGAGCTCATGGGCGCCTGCACCACGCAGTTCAGCGTGGCCTCGGGCATCGTGAACGGGCTGGCCTGCGGCCGCTCCCCCGACGTGTGGGGCGTCACCGCCGACAGCCACTGCCGCGCCAACTCCGTGTGGCCGGCGGTCGATGCGCCCGACAACCCGAACGACACGAGCAGCAACCCCAAGCGCGTGAAGGGGGACAACCCCGGCACGTGGGCGACGCTCCAGACCGGCGGCCCGTCCCTGTGCAGCCGCAGCAGCGGCAAACCGCTCGCGCCACGCGGCTGCCCCGACCGCTACCCACCCCATTCGCGCTTCGCGGGAAAGAACACCGTCGGCCTCAAGCACGGCAACGTGCTGATCTTGAAGGGCCGCGCAACCGATAACGGCTGCCACAGCGCCAACCTGATCCCGGGCGTGGGACGAATCCGGGCGGTGCGTGTGGCCGTCGCGAAGGTCCGCGGCTCCCACCTCGGACGCGGGAAGAAGTGCGACTTCCTCGATCCGGGCGGGTCGCTCACGGGCTTCCGTAGCTGCCGCGATCCCCTGTTCCTGCGCGCGCACGGGAAGCGCCGCTGGCGGGCGCACGTCCCGTTCTCGATCACGCTCCCGCGCGGCAGCTGGCGGATCCTCGCCAGCGCGATCGACAGCGCCGGCAATCGCGAGCCGATCAGCCTCGCGCGGAGCTTCCGGCTGACCGTGCGCTAAGCGCGGCGCTTACGCCGCGGCGTCGGCTGCCCGGCGGGCGCGCGCGAGCCGCTCGTGGAGGTCCGCGTGCACGGGGTGCTGCGGGTGGTCTGCACCGCCCGGCTCCACGCTCGCCACGCGCTCGCGCTGGCGGTCCTCCCGGCGGGCGCTCTGCGCGGCCCTGGCGACCGCTGCCGCCAGCTCGGCCTCGTGCATCGCCATCGCGCCGCGCAGGTCGTTCTCGAGCGTTGTGCGGCTGCGGATCTCCTCCTCGAGCGCCGCATGGCGCCGGCGCTCGACCTCGAGCTCGGTCCGCACCTTCTCCAGCTCGGCGCGCAGCTGGAGAAGCTCGTCGCCGTTGCGTGACGCTGCACCTACTGGGGCCTCCTCGACCGGCGACGGCGCCACATCGGCTGCCTCGGCCTCGGCCGCGTCCGCGCCGGGCCGCGGCAGGTGGACCCGCTCGCCGCCGTGGACCGCCAGGGCGAACTCGGTCAGCTCGCTCTCGACCAGCTCCGACCCGGCCGAGAAGGCCGCCCGCCACGGATGCCCCACGGGGGTCGCGAGCGGCGAGGCCCCCTCGAGGTCGGGAAGGGGTGTCAGCTCAACCAACGTTCCGTCCTGGCTTGCGATGAGACGGATCTCGTGGAGGTCGCGGTCGACCGGGGCGACCCATTGCCCCACCACCCGGAGCAGCCCCATCTCCTCACCCGCGGGGATGAACTCGAAGCTCTCGACGTCGAACGAAAGCAGCGACACCTCGCCGGCGTTGTCCTGGCGCCGCCCAGGGCGCTCGGACCTGCTCAGGGGTGAACGGGGGAAGATTATCGGCAAGAATCGGGCCCGGCTGAGGCACGCCGCGCGCGGAGCGGACGGGCCTCAGGCCGCGGCGCGAAGGGGCTCCAGCAGGTTCTCCGGCAGCACAGGCCCGATCCGCCCGGGAAACTCGGGGCACACGCGCAGCGCGTGCTCGCCCGCGGGGCGCCCCTCGATCGCGGGTCGCAGGTCGTCGAAGCACATCAGCAGCCGGACGGAGGGTGCGATCTGGTAGTCGGCCGCGTTCGGTTCATCGGCGCCGAGCACGCCGTCCGCGATCAGGGAATCGACGTGATCCAGCAGACCGGGGAGCGCTGCGAGGTCGGCCGTTACGGCTTCGTCCGTGGCGGCGTTGTAGCGAGCGGCCGCGAGGATGATGGGCGGGGCGGTGAGGAGGGCAAGCCCGGTGGGCAGCGGAAGGTGGGCGCCCTCGACGAAGCCGCGCAGCCCTGACCGATCGCGCCGGAGCGCCCACCACGCGATGCGGCGGGGCACCGCCTGGAGATCCTCGTCACCCCACCGCTCGGCCTCCTCGACCGCGCTGCGCGCCTGAGGGTCCGCGGGAAACAGCGGCGGCTCGGCGCGGATCTCGTCAAGCGCCCTGGAGATCGTTCGCGACCCCTGCACGCGCCGCCCGTCGATCACCAGCGCGGGAACGGTGATGCCGGGAAAGCGAAGTGCCCGCAGCAGCGGCCGGTGGACCGCCGGCACGAGGTCGAGGCGCCGGTAGTCGATCCCCTTGCGCTGCAACATCAGCTCGGCGGTCACCGACGGATGCGATCCCGGGAGCGCGTAGAGACGGGCAGCCATCGGCCGCATCGTACGCCCAAGGCGGCTCTGCATTAGCCTCCGGCCCCGGGGGATCCATGTCATCGCTAGCCGAGCAGGCCGTCGACGCCATCCACGCCGTAGCGGGCCGCCATCCCGGGCACAGGGCGGCGCACGCCAAGGGCGTCCTAGTCAGCGGCCGCTTCACGGCGGCGCCCGAGGCGGCGGCGCTGACGCGTGCGGGGCACATGCAGGGCGAGCCCGTGGACGTGACAGCTCGCTTCTCCAATGGGTCGGGCAACCCGAACCAACCCGACTTCGCCAACGACGGGCGCGGCTTCGCGGTCAAGTTCTACCTGCCTGACGGCTCCCGGACCGACATCGTGTCGCTCAGCCTGCCGTGCTTCTTCGTGCGCACGCCGGAGGACTTCGTCAAGTTCACGCGCGTCCAGAAGCCGAGCCCGCGCAGCGGCAAGCCGCGCCCGCTGCGGGTGCTCGGCTTCCTCCTGCGACACCGGGAGGCCCTGCCGGCGGTGCGCGGCTTCCAGGCGCAGAAGCCGCCAGCGAGCTACGCGACCGTCGTCTACAACTCGATCCACTCCTTCAAGTGGCTGGACGCGGATGGCGGCGAGCGCTTCGTCCGCTATCGCTGGGTCCCGGAGGCCGGCGAGGAGAGCATCACCAAGGAGGAGGCGAAGAGCCGCGGGGCCGACTACCTACAGGACGAGATCCGGACTCGCCTCGAGCAGGGACCGGTGCGGTTCAGGCTCCAGGTCCGGCTCGCCGCCGACGGGGACGCGGTCGACGATCCGACCAAGGCATGGCCCGAGAGCCGCGAGACCGTGGAGGTCGGCGTGCTCGAGCTCACGGGGCTCGACACGACCCGCGAGCAGGGCGGCGACGTTCTGGTCTTCGATCCGATGCGCGTGACCGACGGGATCGAGCCGTCGGCCGACCCGATCCTCCACTTCCGCAGGGCCGCCTACGACGTCTCGGTGCAGCGCCGCGCCGGCGTCGGCCTGGCGGACACCGGCAAGGCCTGACGGGCCCTCCACCCCGCGCTCAGGCGGGTGTGGCAGCCTCGCTGCCGGCCCGGACGTCGAGCTCGACGTCCACGTTGTCGCGGATCGCGTTCGAGTACGGGCAGACCTTGTGCGCGCTCTGCACCAGGCGCTCGGCGCGCTCCGAATCGAGCCGCGGCACCTCCACGCTCAGCGCCACTTTGATCCCGAACCCCGGCCCATCGCCGGTCGGACCGAGCCCGATCCGCGCGGTGACGCTCGAGTCACTCGCGTCGAGCTCCTTGTGCTGAGCAACGGCGAGCATGGCGTTGTGGAAGCACGCGGCGTAGCAGGCCGCGAACAGCTCCTCGGGATTGGTCGTGCCCTCGCCGCCCGGGCCCCCGAGCTCCTTGGGCGGTGCGACCGTGAGGTCGAGGTTCCCGTCGGACGAGCTCACGCTCCCGTTGCGTCCGCCGGTCGCGGTCGCCTCCGCCGTGTACAGGACATTCGTCACCATGCGCGCCTCCCGAGCGTCGTAGTTCGGCGGCACAGGATGACGGATCGGGCGCAGGCCGGGCGCCGGGCCCCCGACCGCCGATGCGCTCAGCTCCCGCGTCGGCGGAGCGTCGCGGCCTTTCCCGGTGGGCAATTAAGGGGAGCCCGGGAGCTGCCGCGTTCCGTTCGTTACGGGAGTGTTACGCGGACGGCCAGTTCCGAAGCGCGAGTCCATTGCCGTGCGCTATAGCACCGTTCATTCGACTCGCGCATTCTGTGGGGCGAACGCAGCGTCACGGCACGGCGACGAGCGTGAACGGGACAGCGACTCCCGCCCCCTCGTCGCCCTCCCTGGTCACGTCGCGGGCTGCCGGAAACGAACGAGCGGAGCGCGGTGCGGCGGGACGCCCGGCTGTCGGAGACGAAGGGAGCGGAACACGGCGCGGCACCGCCCCTGGCCCTCAGCCGCGGTCGAGCACCGCCGCGGCCCGTTCGGACCCGTCGTCGCCGACCCACCCGGAGAGCAGCGGATCGCCCTTGTCGACGATCGCCTGCAGCCGCTGCACCGTCTCGCCGCGCAGCTGCTCCTTCACGCCCGCGTATCCGGCGCCCGGCAGCGCCGCGTACGCCTCGGCCACCTCGAGCGCGCGCTCGAGCACGACGTCCGGCTCGCGCAGCTCGTCGACCACCCCGAGTTCCCTTGCCGCCTCGGGACCGACCAGCTCGGCGCCGAGCGCGAGGACGCGAGCGGATGCGGGATCGAGCTCGGCCCGGACGACCCCGATCGCGACCGCCGGGTAGCCAACGCCTACGCGGACCTCGGTGAGGCCGAGCTTCACGTCGCCGCGAGCGCAGACGCGGTAGTCGCCGCAGAGCGCCAGGATCATCCCGCCGGCGATCGCGTGACCGTTCACCGCGCACACCACGGGCCGCGGAAACGAGTACCACTCGAGGAAGAGGCGGTTGATCCCCTCGACCCCCTGCGGAAAAGAAGCGCTCGCGGCCCACGATCACCACCGCCGCCGGGTCGGCCTGGCGGAGCTCCTCGGCGGTATCGCGCCCCGCGGCGAGCAGGTCGAGGTCGAGCGCGTTCGCGGGAGGGCGGTCGATCCGCACGAGCGCGACATCGCCCCGCATCTCTGTGGTCACGAGCTGTGCCATTGCTGCCGCGCCGGAAACTCTACGGCGCGCTCACCGAGGCGGGCGCGGACGGGCCCTTCATCTGCCGCCACGTGGCGAGGCCGGCCACGGCCGGGTTCGTGGCGTCAGGGCTGCTGAACGAGTACACACCGTGCCTCACATCGGCCTTGGGGGACGGGCCCGGCAGCGGGACGAAGGGATGCGCCGCCACGCCGGAGCCGTCAACGCTGAACGGCGCCATCCGCGGCGAGCTGGCGAAGAGGTCGTCCAGCGGCCGGCTCGTGGCGGCGAAGTCGGAGAGCGGCGGCAGGCCGAGGATGCGGTCGATCGCCGCGACGGCGGATGCCAGGTTGTCGCTTGATCCACGGGCTCGCCATCGCCAGGAGGCCGCGGTAGGGGCTGATGTGATCGCCCGTGCCCTGCGGGTCGTCCTCGACGACGATCACGAGCGTCGACGCCCAGTACGGGCTGTGGGAGACGGTGTCGATCACCTTCCCGGTCGCGTAGTCGTTATCCGCCACCTGGGCCTCGATCGGCGCGTAACCGGGCTGGTTGACGGTCGTCGTGTGGTCGTTCCCGAAGTAGACGTACTCGAAGTCCGGCAGGTTGCAATGCGCGCCGTAGGTGGTGGCGAGCGCGCCCGCGCACTGGTGCATCGCGAACTGGTGGAACTCGCTCTCCCACCCGGCCTCGCGCTTTGCGTCGGCGATGTGGATGTCGTAGCGCGGGTAGAGCGTCGGGCTCGCCTGCACCGACGGCGGTATGAGGCGGGCGAACTCGGCCGTGTCCATCGCATACGTGCGAATCGTCCGTCCGGCCCGCAGCGCCTGGTCCGCAAGCGTCCCCGCGGGCGGGATGTTCGCGCGGTCGCGCCACGCCTCGCTGATGTGCGGGATGTCCGCCACCATGCCGAACGCGACCGCCCGCTCATACGAGTCCGTCGTCGTGCCGGCGTCCTCCCACATGTGGCCGACCGCGCTCGCGAAGCCCTGGTACATGAAGTTCTGCGACTCGATGAACTGGCGCTCGAGCCGGTGGAGGTTCGGGGTGATCGGCTGGCCGAAGACGACGAGCTTGTTCCCTGGGCCGGGGTGTAGGTCGCCGAGGTCGGCGTCGTAGGTCTTGTTCTCACGGGTGATGTAGATGATGTGCTTGATCGGGCCCGCGCGCCCGGCCACGATCGGGTTGCGCGAGTTGTGCTCGTGGAGGACCGGCTTCTCGAGGATGCGCCGCACCGCAGCCGTGTAGCGCTTCAGCGTGCGGGAGTTCGGGACGGGAAGCGACTCGAGTGTGCCAACCGTCGCGGCCGCACCATCGGGGCCGCGCGCTGGATCGATCGCACGGTACGGGCGCGTGGCGCGCCTGCTCCGCGCCACGCCGCGCGCGGTCACCACGTGCAGCGTGCGGCCATCCGCGCTCAGGGCGACGGCGGTCGGATACCAGCCGGTTGGGATGAGCCCGGCGAGCCGCCAGGGGGGCTTCCGGCGCCCGGCGTACCGGAGCACCGCGACGGCGTCGTCGCCCGCGAGCGTGACGTACGCGGAGCGGCCATTCGGGGCGACGGCGATCGCGCTGGGCGAGTCGTTGCGGCCGGCCAGCTGCGCGAGGTTGACCCGGCCGGAGCGGCGCGTCCGCGGATCGACCACGGCCACGCTGGCGTCGTTCGAGTTCGCGACGAGGAGGCGCGTCCGGCTCTGGGCGGACGGAGTCGTCGTCGTGTCGCTGCCGCTCGCCACCGCGATTCCCTGCGGGTGCTTCCCGGTGTGGATCTCGCGCGTCTTCGTGCCGCCGCTCGTCGCGATCTCCGTGATGACGTTGGCGCGCCAGTCGCTCGCGTAGAGCGTGGCACCGTCCGCCGAGAGCGCGAGCTGATCGGGCGTGCGCGCGGGGATCCTGGTGAGGATCTCGCCCTCGGGCAGCGATACGCGCACCACCTCGCTGAGCTGCGGCTGTGAGACCCACAGCGTGTGGCCTTCGCGCGAAACCGCCAGGCCGGCGGCGAAGTCGTCGACCGGGATGTCGGGTAGCAGCTTGAAGCGCCCGCTGCGGGTGGCCCGGAGCACGTGGACGGTGTGGTCGTTCCCGCCGGCGACGTAGGCGTACCTGCCACTCGGGCTGAACACGATCGACTGGAACGCGTCGGCCACGTGGATCACCTGCCTCGTCCGGCGCGTCGTCGCGTCCACGACGGCCAGGGTCACGGTCTCCCCGGGGCCACCGATCTCGAGCGGCGGCCCGGCGATCACCAGGAGCGTCTTGCCGTCAGGGGAGGCCGCGAGCCCGGTCGGGAACGCCTCGAGCGGCTTGATCCGCCCCGCCGGCGTGGCGGCGCGGCCGATCGGGAGCGGGAAGACCGTCGGCTCGCGGGCCTGAGCGGCGGGGGCCATCCCCGGAAGGCCGAGCACGATCGCGGCAAGGACGACCCCGGCAAACCGCCCCGCGCGCCACTCCGGCCGTCGCTGCATCCGGCGAATTTAGTTCAGGCGCCTCCCGACCTCACCCGTTCTGTAGGGCCCCCGCGCCACGAATCCGCGTTTCCGCGGAAACGCCTTCTCGGCCACCGTCCTGCCTTTGGGGTCTGTCAGACCCCATATCCAGCTCAGTGACGAGAAAGAACGGCGATCGGGCCTCACGAGGACAACCGGTACGGTGCCGGGATGCTCGCTTCGCTGACGAGGACTCCCAGGGCGATCCTGATCCTTGTTCTTGCCGCGCTGTTTGGCGTGGCCGCATCGACGGCCGTCGCGGACGCCAAGTCGAAGGCCAAGCACCACCGCCCACCAAACATCAACAAGTGCCGCAAGAAGAAGCACAGCGACCGGAAGGAGCGAGGCGAGCGAAGGGAGAAGCCCGGCAAAAAGGAGCGCGAGGACGACAAGCGCGAAAGCTGCATTCCCCCTTCACCGGGATCGAAGCATCTCCGCAGGAAGAAGGTCAAGCCGCACAAGTCGGGCAAGTTCCTTCCTTTCACCTCCCCGAACGGCGAGGAGCGCGCGAACGATGACTTCTCCTGGCGGCCACCTGGCAAGCGCCCTCGCGGAAAGCTGGCGCCCACGGAGGGCCCGTATTCGATCGCGGGGCCCGGGCTGCACGCGTCCTCAACCATCTTCGGGGTCAATACGTCGCTTCAGAACACCGTCGACTTCTGCCGCGCGGGCGGATGCAGCCTCCCGCCCGACATGAGTGGTGCCGACAGCGGACGAACGGTCCTGGCCACCGGGAATTGGAAATCGTTCGGCGCGGTGTCTCGAGACGGAGGCGCGACGTTCAACATCCTCGATCCGACGACCATCTTCCCGAGTGGGCCGGCCTTCGGCACGGTTAACGGCATGCGCGTCCAGCTTGATGGAGGCATGTGCTGCGATCAGGTAGTCCAGTACGTTCCGCAGATCAACCGGTTCATCTGGCTAATGCAGTTCAGCGGCACGTGTGGCGGCCTATGCGGGACGAACAAGCTGCGGATCGCCTCCGCCACTCCCGCCGTGGTTGCCAGCGGCGGCAGCTGGACCTACTGGGACCTGACCTCGGCGACCTTCCGCCTACCGAACTCGACCCCAACGATGGACTACCCGGACCTCGCAGTCGGGACGAACAGCCTGTATGTGAGCGTCGACAACGTCGGTGCCGGCCTGCTGGTCATGCGAATCCCGCTGAGCCAGATCGCCGCGAGCTCGTCGATCAACATCGGCTACACCACGCCGTCGGACTCCGCCTCGGCCTACGGCGGGCACCTGACTCAGAACGTCGGCGACACCGCTTACTGGGCCGGCCACATCAACACCCGCACCATGCGCATCTTCTCCATGACGGACAGCGAGGGTGTCTACCGCTGGCGCGACGTAGGTATCAACAGCTGGTGCAACGGCAACCGCTCGTCCAGCGTGCCCGCAGGGACCGATTGGCTTGCGTTCGGATTTCCCGGCAACGCCGTGCTCGGGTCCACACTGCGCAGCTCCCAGTCTGGCAACGAGCTCTGGTTCGCGTGGGGCGCTGGCCACGCGATGGCCACGCGCACACCAGGCACATGCGCGTTCCCGCAGAGCCACATCCAGATCGAGGTGCTCAGGGCATCGGACTACACCCCGATCAGTCAGATGCAGGTCTGGAACAGATCGCTCGCGTTCGCGTATCCATCCCTGGCGTCCAACCCGAACGGCGACGTCGCAATGTCACTCGGCTATGGGGGAGGTGGAAACCACGCTGCCCACGCCGTCGGGTTCTGGGGTGACTTCCTCGTATACACGACGGCGGCAGGCGATACCTCGCTCAACCGCTTCGGCGACTACGTGACCGTTCGCCGATCATGGCCCGGCACCAACTCCTTCTCGGCCGAGGGCTACAGCACGAGAATCGCCAATGCGAGCAACAACTGCCCCGGTAACGGCACCTTTGCGGCGGCGTTCGGGAGCAGCCAGAACTTCTGCTTCGACCCGCACTACGTGACGTTCAGGCACGGCCCCTGACCTCGGCGCGGACGGCAGTCGCCGGCTAGCGAAGACCGCTACTCGCGGTTTGGGACTCCCCATCGAGGGCCGGACGCGCGAGCGCTGCCTACCCCCGATGCCGGCCCCGCGTCCGCGACGCCGTTCGCCCCGTGTCGATCACGTAGAGCGGACCGGGGCCGAGGACGAGGCTCAGGCGACCCGACCTCGGCACCGCGACCGTCCGGCGCGATCCGAGGAAGCCCACGATCGTCACCCGGTGCGCCCGCACTGGCAATCGCACGCGAACCGTCGCCGGCCCGGCCGTCCCGCCCGACGGGCCGGCCCCCTGCCCCTCGGCCCCCGACTCGTTCGCGTACCAGAGCGCGGTGATGCGGGCGCCGGCGCGCGCGTACTCGAGGGCGAAGCCGCGGCCGCCCGTGTTCTCCGCGCCGGGCGGGAGGCCGAGCGCACGCGAGCGATCCGCCACAAAGTGCGCGCCTGCGAAGACCCGCGCAAAGGCCCCGAGCGCGAAGTACGACGGCTTGGGAGTGCCGTCGGCCCGGAAGAACCCGAAGTGCGCCTCCTGGTTGGCGTCGCTGGGGTCGTCGTAGTCGCCGTACGTGTACCAGGTGAGAACGGGCAGCCTCTGCGCGAAGGTCGCGGCCTGCATGCGCGCCACGTACTGCGCCTGCTTCTCCTCGCTCACCCCGTAGCCCCTGTGCGTCGGCCACCCGACCTCGGTGATCCAGAGTTGCTTGCTGCCGTCGCCGTGGCGCGCCAGCACGGCGTGCATCGCGTCGCGCGCGGCCAGAACCGATCCCCGCACCGGCACGTCGAGCTCCGGCGCGGTGAACGGATACGGGTACGGGTGGTAGGCCATCGCGTCGTAGCAGCGGCCGATCCTCGGGTTCGCGCCGTATGCCTGCTCCACGAAGCCGGGGCCCGAGGTCCCGGGCTCGTCCGCGATCGCCGGGAAGAAGACCCCGCCGAACAGCACGGGCGCCGCCGAGCCGCTTCTCTTGACGGCTCTGTAGGCGGCGCACAGGAGCCGCCCGTAAGTCGCGGGATCCTCGCGCGGCGGCCAGAAGCGCCACCCCTCGTTCTCCTCGTTCCAGACCTCTCCGGATTGTCGGGGGGGAAGTACTGCGCGTTCGCGACGTAGAAGGGCGGGATCCCGCCCCCCACGGGCGTCGAGCCGAGGAACTTCCCGCGCGTCGAGTAGTCGGGGTGGCCGTAGGCGAGGATCCCGATGATCCGCAGCCCCGCGTCGGTGATCGCCCTGACCTCGCGGTCGCGCTCGCGGAAGGCGTAGTCGTGAAGCGGCTTGCCAACCGGCTCGACCTCGACCCAGTTGATGTCGACGCGGATGGCGCGCACGCCAGCCCGGTAGAGCCGCCGGTAGCTGGCGGTTCGCTCGGCGAGCGTCTTCCCCGTGACGAAGTTCGCGTTCGAGGCGACGAGCCCGTACGGGGCGGCGCCGGGAGGGAGCTTCGCGGCCGCCGCCGCGGCCGGGGCGACCCACACGAGGACAGCTGCAAGCCCGAGCAGCAGGCCGAGACGGGTGCGCACCGCGATCCTCATCGCCCCAGGTGGCGCGTCGGCGCTACCACCTGCTGGAACGTCGGCCGGTTGATCCAGGGGAAGCTCGGGATGTCCACGCCCGATGCGACCGTCGAGCGCGTCTCGTCGTAGCAGCTCGCCTCCACGCGGTGCTCCTGCGCGCACGTCGGGTCGTGTCCGTACAGCTGCTGTTTCGTCATGTGCGTGGCTGCGAGGAGCGACCGTCGCAGCGCGGCGCGGCAACGCGCCCGCGTCCTGCGGCCGCCGCCGCCCGCTCCGCGCGGCCCGTTGCCGCAGTACACCCGCGACCAGCTCCCGCGCCCGCGCGGCCCGAACAGGTCGCGCAGGTCCTTGCTCACGTAGCCGAACCAGCCGGTCTCGTAGTCCGGCGAGCTGGCGACGGTCCCCATCTGCTGGGCGTCGGGCGGCTGGAAGCTCGTCAGCGCGCCGTAGGCGGGGCGGCCGACCGCGGGCTCGAACTCCGCGGCCACGAGCCGCGGCCACCAGGCATCCATCAGCGTCACCGCGGCGTCGTCGTCGTAGTGGCCGTCGCGATTCAGGTCGCGCCGGTGGGCGCCGCGGCGAACCCATCGCTGGAGCAGCGCCACCGCCCTGCGCAGCCGCGCCTGCCGCGGATGGCCGATCGCCTGCAGCACCGTCGGCAGGACGAGCACGCCGCGCATGTCCTGCGTCGCCGACTCCTCCATCGCCTGCACGAGCTGTGCCACCGTCATCCGCCGGCCGCCGCGGATGTCGTGCTTGATCTTGTCCTCGAGCAGCTGCGAGCGGAAGACGCGCTCGTAGTGGTAGTTGTCGTCCGCCGCCATCCACCGCCGCGCCTGGTGGTTGTTCCAGGAGACGAAGTAGCGCTGGTCGATCGCGTGCGGATGTGCGGCGAAGCCGAGCCAGCTCGCCAGGTGCGTGCTCGGGTCGTAGCCCGCCCAGTCGTACTGGCCGGTGCCGAGCACGGGGAACGACGGCGAGGTGTGCGCAGCCCGGCGCGGATACCAGCCGGACACGTAGTAGGCGATGTCCCGCGAGTCGATGTAGAACCAGTTGAAGCTGAAGTTGATGTTCGCGGCCGCGCGCGCGAACGACCGGGCGTCGTGGGTGAAGCTCGGGTTGTTCAGCTCCTCGAACGCGAGCCCGGAGTCCGCTTCGTGGAAGTAGGTCGTGCGCGCCCGCACGAAGGCGACCTTCCTGCCGTGCACCGTCCCTGGTCCAGCGCGTTCGGCGTCCAGCTGTTGTGCTGGTCGAGCCGCTGCATGGCCATGCAGTGCCCGCGCCAGCGGTAGTGGAAGGCGTCTCGGCACAGCACCTCGGCGAATGTGTCGACGTCATCGGAGTTGGCCGACGTCGCCGTCCACGCGTAGTCGCGCCCGTGGCCGAGCTGCACGTACTGGTTCACGCCCGGGAACGCCGCGCCCTCGGCGTCGACCCCGGGCCCGTGGAGGTCCTCCTCCATGAGGATCTGCGGGACGTAGTAGCCCACCTGCGGCCCCATCACCCCGATCGTATGGTGGTCCGCGGAGTGCCTCGCCGAAACGAGTAGGGCGTTCGAGTGGCCGTGCTTCGACTCAAGCGCCCGCCGCATATCGAGCCCGAAGGCCCCAGCGCGGAGCGCGCCGGTCAGCGGCGAACCGGCGGACGTGAACCGCACCGACCCGCGATCGGGCAGCGCCAGGCCGCGGGGAGAGAACGGGCTCGCCGTCTCGTAAGGGAACCGGCCGTTCGCGCTGACGGGCGACTCGGGGTCGTCGCGCTCGCGGAAGTCGAGCCAGCTTCGCCGCCCGCGCCGGCCGCCGAAGCGCGCCAGGAACGCCTGGAAGATCCTGGCGGAGCGCACCTCCTCCCCACCGCCCTTTCCGAAGATCCCGCCGATCAGCGACGCGGTGGCGATCACGTCGGTCAGCTTCCAGGGCTTCGGCACGATCCCGAGCGCGACGTACTCTCCGGGCAGCTTGTTCGCGGCGCCAACCGGATCGAGCGGGTTGGTCGCGTCGTGGATGTACTGGTTGATCCCGGCGACGTACTCGTTCCCGTCGGCGATGATCCGGCGCCCGGCGTCGCCGTAGTACTTCGGTGCGTCGTCGATCTGCTGCTGGAGGTCGGCCTCCGTGTACGGCGCCGCCTGCCACTGGTCGCGGTCCATCTGGCGGTTCGAGCTCGCGCCGCCGATGAAGGACGACAGCTGGGCGCGCCCGGTGTGGCGGAGGATGTCCATGAGGAACAGCCGGTCCTCGGCGCCCGCGTATCCGGCCCCGAACATCACGTCGCCGTGCGTCACGCCGTAGATGTGCGGGATCCCGAACGCCTTGTCGCGAACGATCGTCACGCCGGAGCGCGGGTGTTCGATCGACGCGATCTGGTTCGGCTTGACCCCGAACGTGGCGTCCTTGAAGTAGTACGGGATCTGGCGACCGGTCAGTCCCGGATCGGCGTAGACGAGGTCGCTGTAGAGCGGGAGCTGGTCCATCCAGTGCGGCGGACGCTGCCCCACCGACTGGAACTTGCCGAGCTGGACGAAGTTGTCGGTGCCGTTCTCCCCCGGCGGGAGGATGTTGCGGAAGCCACCGGCGTCGTTCGCGCCGTACGCCGGCGGGGCGGCCCCTGCGCACGGCGGACTTGCGGCGCAGCCGAGGAGCACCGCGTACACGGCGATGCGTGCGACGCGGACCGGCCTGTGCCCCTGCCCCAGCAGGGACGGGAAGCTACAGCCGCCAGGTGGCCTACGCGCCGGGCGGGGGCGCCTGCGTGCGGAGGAACGCGTCGAATGCGCGATCGCTGAGCGCGCCCCGAAGCGCCGGCAAGAGACGAGCGGGCACCGTCACGCGATAGCGGGCGCGCGGCCGGCGCGCCGAGACCGCACGCTCGATCGTCCGCGCAACGTCCTCCGGATCGCCGGCCAGCAGCTTGCTCTGATCGGCCTCGGCGTCCGCCTTCGCCACCGCGGCGTGGTACTCGGCGTAGGTCCCGTCCGCGTTTGCGCCGTCGGGCATCCCGGCATTCGCGGACTCCGTGAAGCGGGTGCGGATCGGCCCCGGCTCGATGAGGACGACGTCCACGCCGAACCCCCGCACCTCGAAGCGGAGCACGTCGGTCATCGCTCGGATCGCGAACTTGGTGGAGGAGTAGATGCCGCTCCCCGGCATCGTCACGCGCCCGGCCACCGAGCTGAGGTTGACGATCCTCCCCCAGCGCTGGCGCCGCATCCCCGGCAGCACGAGCTGCGCCATTCGCAGGTAGCCGAACATGTTCGTCTCGAAGTTGCGGCGCACGAGGTCGAGCGGGACGGCCTCCACGGCGCCGCTCTGCCCGTAGCCGGCGTTGTTCACGAGGACGCCGACCGCTCCCTCGGCTTCCTCGACATGGGCGACCGCTCGCTGCATCGATTCCTCATCGAGGACGTCGAGCGCGATCGTTTCGCAGCCGGCCTCGGCCAGGTGGGCGAGGGCCTCGGGGCGCCGAGCCGTGGCGTACACCTTCCAGCCGGATCGCGCCAGGCGCTCGGCGGCGGCGTGCCCGATCCCCGACGAGCAGCCAGTGATGAGCACGGCCTTCGAGACGGCGTCCGCCACGCCGCGCAGCGTATCCGTCGGAGACTGCTACGCGCCGGCGCCGGAGGTGGTGCTGCTCTGGCCCTGCGGCGCGGGTGCGCTGGGCGCCTCGACCGCGGGCGGTGGCCCACCGGCGCCGGACAGGCCGCTCGGGCCGTGCCCGCCGCCGCCCGACGTCACGCCGGGGCCGTGCGTCCCGCCGCCGTTGCCTCCGCCGCCGCCATGCGTGCTGCCGCCGCCGGAGGTCCCGCCGCCGCCAGATGTGCCGCCCGAGCTCGTGCTCCCGCCCGAGCCGTTGCCGTTGCTGGAACCGTTGCCGTTGCCCTGGCCGTGGGTGCTGCCGGAGCCGGAGCTGCCGCCGGAGTCCGACGTGCTGCCGCCACCGTTGCCATTGCCGTTGCCATTCCCCTGGCCGTGGGTGCTGCCCGAACCGTTGCCGTTCCCGGTGCCACCGCCGTTCCCGGTGCCACCGCCGTTGCCGGTGCCGCCACCGTTGCCGTTGCCCTGACCGTGGGTGCCGCCGGAGCCCGAGCTGCCGCTCGAGCCGCTCCCGCCACCGTTGCCGTTGCCGTTGCCATTCCCGTGGCCGTTGCCGGTGCCCTGACCGTGGCTGCCGCCGCCGCTGCCGTTGCCGTTCCCCTTGCCCTGGCCGTTGCCGTTGCCGTTGCCGGGGTTCTGCGTGCCGCCCGTGTTCTGGGTCCCGCCGGAGTTGCCGCCGGTGTTCTGGGTCCCGCCGGAGTTGCCGGGCGGAACGTTCTTCACCCAGCCGCTGGGAGCCGCCGGCGGGGTGGGCGGAGCCGGCGCCGCGGCCACGACCGTGGCGGCGGGCGTGCTGGTGGGCGCGGGTGTCCAGGCCGGGGCCGATGCCGTGGTGCGTCCCGGCGTGACGACGTAGGCGGACGGGGCGGCGGCATTGCCCTTCCCGGCGCCGGCGTTGTTGCCGGGGCGTGAGCCGGGGTTCGCTTGAGCGAGCGCCTGCGCGCTCGGTCCGAGATGCTGGAAGAGGTTGGCGCCGCCAAGTGCGGCGAGCGCATTGCCGCGGAGCACGGATCCAGCGGACGCGCTCGCGCCGTAGCGTGCGGAATGCGACGATGGCTTGGCCGCCAGCTTGGAGGTCACGCCGGCGGTGGCAACCGCCCCGGTGAGTGCGGAGATCGTCGCGACCTTCGCAGTCGACATGGCGGCTGCGTTCAGTCCATCGCCGAGCCAGACCGCCATGCGCGCGGGGACATTCGTGAGGGCGAGCCAGAGCGCAAAGGGCCGGCGGCCCGAGTAGTGGCTCTCGAAGGCCTGGACCGCCACCGGATCGAGCTGCGTGCCCGCCTCCTTGGCGAG